>NZ_BAABKN010000015.1:0-392664 GCF_039543845.1 Nocardioides endophyticus
TCTACCGACACCTCACAGCCACCACACCAGTTGACAACCTATAGAAGCGTCTCGGCGCTAGCGCGCCTCGCACCTCGACCACCGACCCCCGGTGGTCTAGCTTGTCGAGACCCCCGCCACCCACCGCCCCGCCTCGGGTGCGGTGGCCTCGACGACGGTCGCTGCTCGACCACCGGAAGGACGGGAGGGCGCGTCGGCGCGAGACCGCCGTACCCGTGTTGTCAGCCTGTCGGTGGCCGATCCGAGCGGACCCGCAGGTCGCGCTCACCGAGCTGCCGCCGAAGCTCTTGACGCCGAGGGGTCGATGCGGGGAACGTCCCTCCATGGAGCGCGTGCCTCACGAGAACGTCGCCACCGTGCTGGTCGACCCGGCGGTGCTGCGTGAGCTCGAGGTGCACCTGATGACCCTCGATCTGAGACTGTGGCCGATCGCCACCGCGCCCATCTGTGCCGACGGTCCGCGCCGGGCCTTCCAGGTCCGCTACCGGATGCTGATGGCGCGCAGGGGCGAGTGGGACGACGCGGCCGCCTGGACGCCGGCGTGGATCTCCTTCGGCGACAGCTGGTACGACGGCGACGAGCCGCTCCCGTGGGTCGCGCACCGGACGCTCTACCGCACGCTCGAGCAGTACGCCGAGCAGGTCCGCTACCGACCCGGCCTCGGTGGCGTCCCACGCCTCGCCGTACCCCGCGAGCGGAGTGCGTAGCGCCGGTCACGCCGGGTGTTGCCAGGTCAGGAGGCGGCTGGCGGGCCCTGCTAGCGTCTAGTCGGCTCGGGGCGGCTCGCCACGACCACGGCCGCAATGGCCAGATCTAGCCCAGGGGGAAGCCGACGGTGTCACTGCGGTCTCGAGCACTGAAGAGGATCGTCTGAGGTGCCCTCTCCTCCCTCGTCGGATGGCTGGACCTTCGCGCACGGCATCGGCGGCGCCAAGGACCTCCCGATCTCGCCGGAGCTGGCGATCGCCGGAGCGACCGCGGCCCTCGTCGTCTCGTTCACCGTCCTCGCGGTCGCGTGGCGTACCCCGAGGTACGACGCTGCGAAGTCCGGCCGACCCGCGCCCGCCTGGTTTGTCGGGATCGTCGACGCCCTCTGGTGGCGGGTCCTGTGGCGGACCCTCGGGTTCGCGCTGTTCGCGTACGTCGCGACTGCGGCCGTCCTCGGCGAGGACCTGGTCAGCAATCCCGTCTTCGGGGTGTTCTACGTGTGGTGGTGGGTGGGGCTGGTCCCGCTCTCCCTGCTGTTCGGCCCCGTGTGGAAGGCGATCAGCCCGGTCCGCACCATCAACGCGGCGTTCGCGAAGATCTCGGGCAGCGACCCCGATCGCGGCGTGTTCACCTACCCCGAGCGGCTCGGCCACTGGCCGGCCGCCGTCGGACTCTTCGCCTTCGTCTGGCTCGAGCTGGTCTACCCCTACTCGACCGAGCTCGGCCCGGTGCGGTTGTGGGCAGCGGCGTACGTCGCGGTGATGCTGGTCGGCGGCGCGCTCTTCGGCAACGTCTTCTACGAGCGGGCCGACCCGTTCGAGGTCTACTCGACGCTGGTGTCGCGGATGTCGGCGTGGGGCCGTCGCGACGGGGTGCTGCTCATCCGGAGCCCGCTGGCCAACCTGGACTCCACGCCCGCCCTTCCCGGCCTGGTGGCCGTGGTCGCGGTGCTCTTCGGCAGCACGGCCTTCGACTCGTTCAAGGACTCCACGCGCTGGGTGCAGTTCATCCAGGGCAGCGACATCTCCATCTACCTGCTCAACAACCTGGCGCTGCTGGCCTTCTGCGTCGGGGTCGGTGCGATCTTCGCGGCCGGCACCATGCTCACCGGGCTCGGCGACGACCTGCAGCGCAAGCACCTGCCGGACCTGTTCGCTCACTCGGTCGTGCCGATCGTCGTCGGCTACGTCTTCGCGCACTACCTCAGCTACCTCGTCGAGGTCGGCCAGCTGACGCTGGTCCAGCTCAGCGACCCGTTCAGCAACGGCAGCAACCTGCTGGGCACCGGCAACCTCGAGGTGAGCTACTGGCTGAGCTACCACCCCACCTTGCTGGCGAACATCAAGGTGATCGCCGTCGTCGCCGGTCACGTGCTCGGCGTGATCGCGGCCCACGACCGGGCGATCCGGATCCTGCCGCAGCGCCACCAGCTCACCGGTCAGCTCCCGCTGCTCGCCGCCATGATCGCCTTCACCGTCGGCGGGCTGTACCTGCTCTTCGCTGCCTGAGCCCGTTCAAGCGCAGGCGTCGTGGGTCGGCCGCGCGCTGCGCTCGCACACTGAGAAGCACGTGGCAGCCGATCTCCGTGGATCCGCGGGGACGACGGAATGAGTCATAGGGCCGAGCTGTTCTCCCACCGCCGATATGGGCGATTCGCGACACGGTGTCCGGGATGAGGGACCACACTTGACCGTGCCGTACGGTGGACGTACTGAAATGAGGAGTTGACGATGGCCAACCAGTCGACGGTCAAGGTCGGGCCGGTTCCCGCCGATCGCAAGACTGCAGTTGGCAAGTCGAACCCGATCGGCTCGGACTCAGGTGTGAAGACGTGGGTCGTGGGCGGCAAGATCCACGGCATCACGATCAAGAAGTCCTGACCGCTGGGTCGCGAACGGCCCGGGCAGCGTGGCCGCCGCCGAGTGGCCGCGTGCTCCGCTGACTTCAGTCGCTGAGTTCGTTGATGAACTTGCTGGCGAGCTCTTCGATGGAGTTCAGCAACGCGTCGAGTTGTGGCGCATCCATCCGCGCAATCGGTGAGACCTGCGACCCAGGGATGGACGAGTCGCTGACGTCGACGGCCCCGGTGGTGTCGAGCGAGATGGCGCCCACCATCAGTCGGTCGAGTGCTTGTCCGTTGACCTGTGACTCGGATTCTGCTCCGTTGATGATGAGCGGCACTGCGATGAATCCACGCCACGCACCAGGTTCGGTCTGATTTCGCAGGGTGTGTGTGCCTCCGAACAACGCTTTGCCGACGTTGTAGGGGGTGCCTGCCCACACGTGCGCCACGCGATTCCCGTTCCAGGGGAGCCAATGGACGTAGGTTGAGGAAGCAATGAGACCCAGCGTGATTCTGCGCGCCGACGGTCGCGGGATATGACGCAACCACAGATACGCTGAGAACTGCTCTTCCTCCTCGCTCATCACTTGGTCGGCTACGAGTTCACGGGTGTCGTTGATGAGTTCGACGGGGCCGCCCGGCGCGTGGAGACCCTCGCTGAGGTACTTGCTGTAGCGCAGGGCACGGTCCTCATCGACGCGGCCGGTCGCCTGATCGACATGCAGACCTTCGTACAGTCCCTCGAGCGCTCGCTGAAGGCGCAGTCCGTAGACCAGAGAGTCCGGCGCACTGTGGGTGTACCTGTCCGGTTCAGCGGCCGCCAGGGCCATCTCGCTGATCACCTGCGTCGGTTGCGCGTGGGTCTTGAGCAGGATCGGTCTGACGCCCAGTCTTTCGTCCAGGTAGCGCGCCTGGGTGACCGCGTACTCGGCGGCTGGTCGCGACCGTCCTTCTTCTCCGAGGTGCGGAGTGAAGAGAGCGAAGGCATCCCCGTTGGCCGCTCCGTCCTCGGCACTTGCCCGCTTGAAGAGCGGGCCCAGGAGGTTCGGATCGGTCATGCTGAGCCCGACGAACAGCGTCACGTCCTGGCTGATGAGCTGACTGACGACTCCCTGCACGTCCTGTCCGTGAGCCAAGAAGTCGGACTCGGTCAACAGCAGCGGCTCGAGAGGTGGATCGCCCTGTCGCACCATCCCGTGCAGATGCAGGATGCTGACCGCCTGTGCTTCAGGGTCGAGGCTCCACCACTCATCGACGTTGTCGAGGGAGAAGGACCGAGCGGTGCCTATGCCGTGCATCGCATTGATCGCCTGCTCGAGGAGATTGTCGAAGTTCGTGGTGACGATCCGGACGTGCGGTCCGTAGGCGAGGGACATCCTGACGATCGCGTCGACGAGAAGCCCCGGTTGCTGCGTTCTTCCGTCGGTGTACAAGGCGTCGCGGACGATGTCGCCGACCGAGAGGTTGCCGTTGTAGCCGCGCATGATCTGCACCGCGGTCTCCGCCTGCCGGAACAGGTTCGATGACTCGAGCCCCCGGATCAGCTCTTGGGTCGGCTCGCTGACGATGCGCGAGATCATGTTGTCGACTAGTCGAGCCCATGAGGGCAGCCCGGACCCCATCGAGGCGCCGGCGCCGACGATAATATTGAGGGGTCGTTCGCCCTCGCGCACGATCGTGATCAGGTCCTTGAGAATGGGTTGGCGCTTCAGTGAAAGCGAATGGTTGTTAACGAGGACGCCAGCGTTGATAACCCGGCTGCTCAAAGTCACTCCATCCGTCTGCTGTCCGCACTTTGCAGCGCGTTGTCTGGCGCCAGTCGGCTCGCGTTAGCGAAGGCTAGTCGAACAGCGAGCCCGCGTGACCGGGTTATAGGAATCTGCGGCGGGGAGATCGCCCGGATATCACGCGTCCACCGGTAATGCGGCAGGCAGTCCTACTTTTGTGAGGGTGTCCGTCGCCGCGCAAAGTCGAAACAACGTCAACGATCTCGTGTGCCGTCGGCAGCGGCACGAGCTGAGGCTATTGCCGGTGGTCACGTCCTGCGTACCGAAACCGCGCGGACCGCGGCAGCGGGAGATCAGGGACTGACGCCGACGCGCCACTGCGCCGAGAGCCTGTCGGGAACGAGTCGGTCCAGAGAGGCGAAATGGCGGGCAGCAAGGGCAACTGCAACGAGTCCCCCTGCACAAAGACCCCCGCTGATGCTTCAGCGGGGGTCTCGCTGCAGGTCAGCGACCTACGGTGCCTGTGGCCAGGGGCGGGGTCGAACCGCCGACCTTCCACTTTTCAGGCGGACGCTCGTACCAACTGAGCTACCTGGCCAAGCGACGGAAACCATACAGGAGCGGACGGGGGTGGGCGAAAACCGGACCAGCCTTCAGGCGGCGGGGTCGATCACGACGTCGCGGACGCCGATCAGGCGGTTGATCTTCGCGGCGACCCGCTCGACCTGCCAGGCGTCGCCGCGCACGCCGATCTCCACGAGTGCGTCGGCTTCGGGACCCACGACGTACTCGAACCGGTCGATGCTGAACGGTCCGAGGATCGAGGTGATCCGGGTGAGCATCGCGTTCCCGTCCACGGCGCGCGCCCGTACGCGCGTCGACGAGACGTCGGCGGCAGGGAGAGCGGGCACGTCTCGCAGGCTAGTGTCGCGCGCGTGCATGCCGGTTCGTCGACTTCGACGGGAGAGGCCGGGCAACCTCGTCGGATCGGACGAACACCCCGGGAGATCCGGCTCTTAGCGTGTGCCGCATGAGCAACCTCGAAGACGTCCAGGCCTGGATCGCCGATCGGATGCCGGCGCTTCTCGAGAAGTACGACGTCCCGGCCGCGGCCTGGGCCGTCCTCGCCGGTGGTGAGGTCGTCGACGGCGCCGCGGGGGTCCTCAACCGGGCCACCGGAGTGGAGGCGACCCCCGACTCGGTCTTCCAGATCGGCTCGATCACCAAGCTCTGGACGAGCACGCTCGTCATGCAGCTGGTCGACGAGGGCATGCTCGACCTCGACGTCCCGGTGCGCACCTACCTGCCGGAGTTCACGATCGGCGACGAAGCGTCGGCCGCGGTGATCACCGCCCGCCAGCTCCTCACCCACACCGCGGGCTTCGAGGGCGACATCTTCACCGACACCGGGGTCGGTGACGACTGCGTCGAGAAGTACCTCGGCGTGCTGCACGAGGTACCCCAGCTGTTCCCGGTGGGCGAGCGCTTCTCGTACAACAACGCCGGCTTCTGCGTGCTCGGCCGGCTGGTCGAGGTGCTCCGCGAGAAGACGTACGACGCCTGCCTGCGCGAGCACCTGTTCGCCCCGCTCGGCCTCACGCACGCGGCGACGAACCCCTACGAGGCGATCATGTTCCGCGCCGCGCTGGGCCACATCGAGCTCGAGCCGGGCGCCGGCTACCGGCCTGCGCCGTACTGGACCTTCGCGCGCTCGAACGCTCCGGCTGGTTCGATGCTCTCGATGCGCCCCCGCGACCTGCTGAAGTTCGCGGCCATGCACATGCACGACGGCAAGGCCGAGGACGGCACGCAGGTGCTCGCGCCCGGCACCGCGGCGCGCATGCACGCCAAGGAGGTCGAGCTCCCCGACCTCGGCCTGATGGGGACGTCCTGGGGCCTGGGCTTCGAGCGGTTCGACACCCCCGACGGCGCGATCATCGGCCACGACGGCAGCACGATCGGCCAGAACGCCTTCCTGCGGATCGTCCCGGAGGCCGGCGTCGCGGTCGCGCTGCTCACCAACGGCGGCGACATCATCTCGCTCTACGAGGAGGTGTACGGCCACGTCTTCGACGAGCTCACCGACACCCACCTGCCGACGCTTCCGGTGCCGCCCGCCGACCCTCCGGCGGTCGACGCGAGCCGGTACGCCGGCACCTACTCCACCGAGGTCGGCGACATGATCGTCAGTCAGGACGACGAGGGCCGGGTCTGGATCGAGATGATCCCGAAGGGCATGTTCGAGGAGCTCGGCGAGAAGCCGGAGCGCAAGGAGCTCGTCTACTACAGCGAGGACAGCCTGATCCCGCTCGAGCCCGACCACGGCATGCACATGCCGCACGCCTTCGTCGGTGACGACGGTGACGGTCGCGCCCTCTACCTGCACGTCGGTCGCGCCATCCGGCGCGCCGGAGCCTGAGCACCGCCATGACCACCGCGACGACAGGAACCTCCATGAAGCTAGCCGTCACTGCCATCAGCCTCGGCGTGACCGCCGCCCTTCTCGCCGGGTGCGGCGGGAGCGATGGTGGCTCCACGTCCGGAGACAACGGCAGCAGCGACTACGTCGACGGCGCCACGTTCACGATGGCGCTCAAGGGCGACCCCGGCAAGCTCGACCCGCAGTCCTCCGCCAGCAGCCAGCTGTTCACGATGAACCAGCTCGGCTACGACAACCTGGTCGCGATCAACGCCGACACCGGTGCGATCGAGTCCCAGCTCGCCAGCGACTGGAAGGTCGACGGCAAGACCGTCACGCTGACCCTCAACGAAGGCATCACCTGCTCCGACGGCAGCGACTTCACGGCGACGACCGCCGCCGACAACATCGCCTACGTCGGGGACCCGAAGAACAAGAGCGCCTACCTCGGCACCTTCCTGCCGGCGGGCGCGACCGCGAAGGCGGACGACGCCGCGGGCACCGTCACGATCACGCTGGCCCAGCCCGCGCCGTTCGTGCTCAACGGCCTCGCCAGCCTGCCGATGGTCTGCGACGCCGGGATGAAGGACCGCAAGTCCCTGGCCGCCGGGACGGCCGGCACCGGCCCGTACGTGCTGACCGAGGCGGCACCGGGCGACCACTACACGTACGAGGTCCGCGACGGCTACACGTGGGGCCCCGACGGCGCCACGACCGCCGAGAAGGGCATGCCCGAGACGGTCGTCATGAAGATCATCGAGAACGAGGGCACCGCCGCCAACCTGCTGGCCGCCGGCGACGTCAACGCCGCCCAGGTCATCGGCCCCGACGCCAAGCGCCTCGAGGCCCAGAACCTGTTCTCCTACGGGACGCCCGCGCTGCAGGGCGAGCAGTGGTACAACCACAACGACGGGCACGCGACGAGCGACCCGGCGGTGCGGATGGCTCTCACCCAGGCGCTCGACCTCGCCGAGCTCGCGTCGGTGTCCACCGCCGACGCGGGTACGCCGGCCACCACCCTGGCCGCGATCCAGCCGGTCGCCTGCCCGGGTGACTCGGTCTCCGGCGCGCTCCCGGCGCAGGACGTGGACGCGGCCAAGACCGCGCTCGCCGGCAAGCCGGAGCTGACCTTCCTCTACTCCAGCGCTGCCGGCAGTGCCGTCGCGGCCGCCGCCGAGCTCGCCGTCCAGCAGTGGGAGGCAGCGGGCGTCAAGGTGACCGCGAAGGGCGTGGACGAGACCGCTCTGCAGGGAGCCATCTTCGGCACCGGCGACTGGGACATCGCCTGGGTCCCGCTCAACGTCAACAGCCCCGATCAGCTGGTCCCGTTCCTGTCCGGCGCCGGCCTGGCCGACGGCGGCACCAACTTCTCGGGGATCGACAACAAGAACTACACCGACGGCGTGGCCGCGGCGAGCGCCCAGCCCGGCACCGACGGCTGCGACGCCTGGCTCGACGCCGAGTCGTCGCTCGTCTCCGCGGCCGACATCGTGCCCTTCGCCAACAACGTGGTGAAGACGTTCGGCAACGGCGCCGAGTTCGAGACCCCGGGCCAGCTCGTGCCGACCAGCATCCGAATGCTGGCGAAGTAGTCCATGGCACTGGCGAACTCGGCGATCGCCGCCACCCCGCGCGTCGGGAGGCTCGGCTCCCACGCGTGGCTCCGGTTCGGCGTACGCCGAACCGGGCGCCTACTGGTCTCGCTGTGGGTGCTCGTCACGGCGTCGTTCCTGATGCTCCACCTGATCCCCGGCGACCCGGTGCGCGCGGCCCTCGGCCCGACGGCACCGGCCGCCCTGGTCGCGGCCAAGCGTGACGAGATGGGTCTTGACGACCCGATCCTGGCGCAGTACTGGCACTACCTGCAGGGCCTCTTCACCGGCGACCTCGGCACCTCGATGATCTCGCAGCTCCCGGTCTCGGAGGTGATCTCGCAGCGGCTGCCCGCCACGTTGACGCTGGCCCTGCTTGCCTTTGTGTTCGCGGTCGCGGTCGCGGTGCCGTTGGGAGTCACGATGGGCGTGCTCACCCGTCGCGGCCACGGCCGGCGCACCGAGCTGGCGTTCACCACCAGCAGCGTCGTGCTCGGGATCATCCCCGACTTCGTCATCGGAGTCGTCCTGGTCTACGTGTTCGGAGTCAGCCTGGGCTGGCTCCCGGTCGCCGGCAACGACACCCCCTCGGCGTACGTCCTGCCAGTGCTGTCGCTGGCGATCGGGCCGGCCGCGATCCTGTCGCGGATCATCCGGGTCGAGATGGTCAGCGTGCTCGACGCCGACTTCGTCCGTACGGCGCGCGCCAAGCGGCTGCCGCGGCGGACGATCTATCTCGGCCACGCCCTGCCCAACGCACTGACCGCGTCGCTCACCCTCGGTGGTCTGATCCTCAGCGCGATGGTCGCCGGGACGGTGCTGGTCGAGAACGTCTTCGCCTGGCCCGGGCTCGGCAGCACCATCGTGTCGTCCATCCTCAACAAGGACTACCAGGTCGTGCAGGCCATCGTGCTCGTGTACGGCGTCGGCGTGCTGCTCGTCAACACCCTGGTCGACGTCGCGCTCGCGCTGCTCGACCCGCGCTCGATGATCCGGGAGGACTGAGGACGTGTCGCGCCTCAAGAGCGTCATCCGTACGCCGGTCGGCCTCACCGCCACGGTCCTGACGGTCGGTGTCCTGCTGCTCGCCGTCGTCGCGCCGATCCTCTGGAGCGACGACGCGGACGCCGTCGACACCGGCAACATCCTGGCCGGGCCGTCCGCCGACCACTGGGCCGGCACCGACAACCTGGGTCGCGACATCTTCTTCCGGACCCTGGTCGCGACCCGGCTCTCCGTCGAGCTGGCACTGGCCGCCACCGCTATCGCCGTGGTCGTGGGGCTCCTGCTCGGCACCGCGTCCTTCGTGCTCGGCCGACGCAGCGGGCGGATCGTCAACGCCGGCGTCAACATCGCGGTCGCGTTCCCCGGCCTGCTGCTCGCTCTCTTCTTCGCGGTCGTCTTCGGCGTCGGCGCCACCGGTGCGGTCCTCGCGATCGGACTCGCCGGGGCACCGGCGTTCGGTCGACTCACCCGGACCCTCGTCGCGTCGGTGTCGTCGCGGGACTTCGTCGACGCCGCCCGCGTCGCGGGCGTCGGCCGGGTGCGGATCCTCTTCCGCCACGTGCTCCCCAACATCTCCGAGCCGCTGGTCGTCAACGCCACCATCGGGGCGGGCGGCGCGCTGCTGTCCTTCGCCGGCCTGTCGTTCCTCGGCCTCGGCGTGCAGCAGCCGTCGTACGACTGGGGTCGGCTGCTCTTCGACGGCATCGGCTCGATCTACGTCAACCCGGCCGCCGCGCTCGCACCCGGCGTCGCCGTGGTCGTCGCGGGACTCGCGTTCAACCTGTTCGGCGAGTCCGTCGCCAAGGTCCTCGGCGTCGGTGTCGTCGCAGGGATCGAACTGCCGCCGTCCGTGCCTGCGATGGAGGCGCCCCCTCCGATCGACGACAGCCACCACGACGCCGACGACGTGGTGCTCGACGTCCGCGACCTCGAGGTCACCTTCCCCGGCCCCGCCGGTCCGATCCGTCCGGTCCGCGGCGTCACCTTCGCCGTACGCCGCGGCGAGGCGGTCGGCGTCGTGGGGGAGTCGGGCTCCGGCAAGTCGCTGACCGCCCTCGCCGTCAGCCGGCTGGTCGGCGATCCAGGACGGGTCGACGCGAGCCGGCTCGAGCTGCTCGGCCACGACCTCCGCGCGGCCGACAGCAAGCTCCTGCGCAAGCTGCTCGGCACCTCGCTGGCGATGGTCTTCCAGGACCCGATGACATCGTTCAACCCGACGAAGCGGATGGGCGGCCAGCTCGCTGAGGTCGCCCGCCACCACCAGGGTCTGGACCGCCGGTCCGCGCTGGCCCGGGCGGTCGACCGGATGCGCGCGGTCCGGATCGCCGACCCGGAGCACCGGGCGCACCAGTACCCGCACGAGTTCTCGGGCGGGATGCGGCAGCGCGCGATGATCGGGATGGGCCTGATGGGCACGCCCGCGCTGATCGTTGCCGACGAGCCGACCACCGCCCTCGACGTGACGGTGCAGCAGCAGGTGCTCGACCTGCTCGCCTCGATCCGCGCCGCCGACGACGTCGCGCTGGTGCTGATCAGCCACGACGTCGCCGTCGTCGGCCAGGTCTGCGACCGGGTGCTCGTCATGTACGCCGGCAAGATCGTCGAGGACCTCCCCGCCGCCGACCTGGCCGCCACCGCCCGGCACCCCTACACCCGGGCACTCGTCGCCGCGGTGCCGGACATGGACACCGATCTCGACCAGCCGCTCGCGGTGATCCCGGGCCGGCCGGTCGACCCCGCCGACGTGCCGCCCGGGTGCGCATACGCCGCCCGGTGCCCGCTGGTGACCGACCGCTGTCGCGCGCAGGAGCCGCCACTGGAGGCCGACGCTGGCGGACGCCGGGTGGCCTGCTGGCACGCGGGCGAGCCGGTGGACATCGAGATCGAGGACCGCCAGATGGTGGAGGTAGAGACGCCGTGAACGAGCTGCGCTTCGAGGACGTCACCGTCCGCTACGGCCAGACCGTCGCCGTCGACGGCGTCAGCCTCACCGTGCCCGGGGGCCAGGTCGTCGGCCTCGTGGGGGAGTCCGGCTCCGGCAAGTCCACCCTGGCCCGGGCGGCGGTCGGCCTCGCGCCGTACGCCGGCCGGATCCTGCTGGGAGACCAACCGGTGCCGACACGCGGTCGGCGCCGGCCGCTGCAGATGGTGTTCCAAGACCCCTACTCCTCGCTCGACCCCCGGATGAGCATCGGCGAGAGCATCGCGGAGGCGATGCCGCGCGGGACCTCTCGCGCGCAGGGACGGGCCGAGGTCGAGCGGTTGCTGGAGCTCGTGCACCTCGACCCGACGCGCGCGTCCGCACGGCCCGCGGAGCTCTCCGGCGGCCAGCGCCAGCGGGTCGCGCTGGCCCGCGCCCTCGCCGGCCGGCCGGAGGTCGTCATCGCCGACGAGATCACCTCGGCCCTCGACGTCTCGATCCAGGGCGCCGTGCTCAACCTGGTGCGGGAGCTCCAGGCCGAGCTCGGCCTCTCGATGCTGTTCATCTCCCACAACCTCGCCGTCGTGCGGTACGTCGCGACGCACGTCGCCGTCATGCGCGACGGCCGGATCGTCGAGCAGGGCCCCACCGCGCAGGTGCTGGCCGCGCCCGAACACGACTACACCCGCGAGCTGCTCGCCGCCGTACCCGGATCGACCACCAGGAGCCTCCGATGACCCGCCGCACCACCATCGACGACCTCACCTCTCTCGCGGTGCCGTCGCAGCCTGCGCTGTCGCCCGACGGCACCCGCGTCGTCTACGTGCTGCGCACCCTCGACGCCGACGAGGACCGCAACGTCGACCAGCTCTGGACCGTCCCTGTCGCCGGCGGCGCCGCGCGCCGTCTCACCACGGGCAGCAGCGACATCGCGCCGGTCTGGTCGCCGGACGGCTCGCGGCTCGCCTTCCTCCGTGACGGTCAGGTGCACGTGCTCCGGACCGACGGTGGCGAGCCGGAGAAGGTCACCGACCTGCCGCTGGGCGCCGGTGCGCCGGTGTGGAGCCCGGAGGGCGACCGCATCGCCTTCACGTCCCCTGTGAACCCCGGCGACCCCACCGACGGCAGCGGCCCGCTCGCCACGTCGGGCGTCGACTACCAGGCCGACGGCGCCGGCATGTTCGGTGCGGTCCGCAACCAGCTGCACCTGGTCGACCTCGAGTCCGGTGCATGCCGGCAGCTCACAGACGGCGACCACGCCGGCCAGCCCGCCTGGTCGCCCGACGGCAGCACTCTCGCCTTCGCCCGCAAGCTCGGCGCGGACAGTGACCTCACCCTCCGCACGGCCGTGCACCTCCTCGACGTCACCGACCCCAAGGCCGAGCCGCGCGTCGTCGCGTTCGAGGACGGCATCGCCGGCACCGTCTCGTACGCCGCCGACGGCCAGAGCCTGCTCGTCGTCGGGCACCCGAGCCTGAGCCTCGGGCACGCCCACCTGGTGAGCGTCCCGCTCGACGGCGGCGCGCCCGTCGACCTCACCCGCCACCTCGACCGCAACGTGATGCCCGGCGGCCCGGCGTACCCCGGCGCCCGTCCGGTCGAGACCACCGACGGCCGGATTCTCTTCGCGATCCGCGACCGCGGTTGCTCGCACCTCTGGGACGAGCAGGGCCCGATCCTCGCCGGGGACGGCCGCGTCGTCTCCGGTCTCTCGGTCGCCGGCAGCATGGCCGTCGTCGCCCTGGCGACCCCGACGTCGTACGGCGAGATCGTGGCGCTCGACCTCGCGTCCGGAGCCGAGACGGTGCTGACCGACCACGGCCTCGCTGATGTCGAGCTGTTCGTCCGCGAGGAGCGCACCTTCACGATCACCGACGGCACCGAGGTCCAGGCCTGGCTGGTCCGCGACCCCGAGCTCCAGGGTCCGCTGCCGCTCCTGCTCGACGTGCACGGCGGGCCGCACAACGCCTGGAACGCCGCCGCTGACGAGATGCACTTCTACCACCAGGAGCTGGCCGCGAAGGGCTGGGCGGTGCTGCTGGTCAACCCGCGCGGCAGCGACGGCTACGGCGAGGCGTTCTACGACGGGGTCCACGGTGCATGGGGTGTCGCGGACCACCTCGACTTCCTCGAGCCGATCGACACCCTGGTGGCCGAGGGGCTCGCCGAC
Organism: Nocardioides endophyticus; assembly: GCF_039543845.1. Lineage (NCBI taxonomy): Bacteria > Bacillati > Actinomycetota > Actinomycetes > Propionibacteriales > Nocardioidaceae > Nocardioides > Nocardioides endophyticus. Next base: position 13,386 of record NZ_BAABKN010000015.1, read on the forward strand.
CCCGAGCGGCTCGCGGTCACCGGCTACAGCTACGGCGGGTTCATGACCGCCTGGCTGACCGCCCACGACGACCGGTTCAAGGCGGCCGTCGCCGGCGGGATCGTGAGCGACCTGGTCAGCGAGTACGGCTCCAGCGACGACGGCGCGCTGATGGGCCGCTACGAGCTGGGCGGCGCGCCCTGGGACGACCCCGAGGCCTACGCCGCGATGTCTCCGATCACGCGTGTCGGCTACGTGGCGACGCCGACCCTGGTGCTGCACGGCAAGGACGACCTCACCTGCCCGGTCGGCCAGGCCCAGCAGTGGCACACCTCGCTGCGCGACTGCGGCGTACCCACCGAGCTGGTGCTCTACCCGGGCGCCTCCCATGTCTTCATCCTGCTCGGCCCGCCCTCGCAGCGGCTCGACTACGCCCGTCGGGTCGTCGACTGGGTCGAGCGGTACGCCGTGCGCGGCGGACGCCCGCGCCTCGACCTCGCCCACTGGCAGCGTCGCCTCGAGGTGCTCGCCGAGAAGCACCACGTGCCTGGTGCACAGCTCGGCATCCTCGACGGGGACGACCTCGCCGAGGCGGCGTACGGCGTCCTCAACAAGCGCACCGGCCAGCCGGCGACCACCGACTCGGTCTTCCAGATCGGCTCGATCAGCAAGGTGTGGACGGCGACCGTCGTCATGCAGCTGGTCGACGAGGGGAAGATCGCGCTCGACACCCCGGTGATCGAGGTCGTCCCCGAGCTGCAGCTCTCCGACCCCGACGTCACCAAGCAGGTGACGATCTGGCACCTGTTGACGCACACCAGCGGCATCGACGGCGACGTGTTCACCGACACCGGACGCGGCGACGACGCCCTGGAGAAGTACACCGAGCTGCTCGTCGATGTCGCGCAGAACCACCCACTCGGCGCCACCTGGTCCTACTGCAACTCAGGCTGGTCGCTGCTCGGCCGGGTGATCGAGAAGCTCACCGACCAGACCTGGGACCAGGCGATGAAGGAGCGGCTGTTCACGCCGCTCGGCCTCGGCCACACCGTCACCCTGGCCGAGGAGGCGATCCTCTTCGCCGCCGCCGTCGGGCACGTCGATGCCGACGGTGAGCAGATCCCCACGTCGGTCTGGGACCTGCCTCGCTCGGTGGGTCCCGCCGGACTGATCAAGTCGACGGTCCGCGACGTGCTCGGCTTCGCGAAGATGCACCTCTCCGGCGGACGCGCGCCCGACGGCACGCAGGTGCTCTCGCCGGAGTCGACCGAGGCGATGACCCGCCACGAGGCCGACCTGCCGGACAAGTTCATCCTCGGTGACTCCTGGGGGCTCGGCTGGATCCGGTTCGGCTGGGACGGCGAGCGCCTGATCGGTCACGACGGCAACACCCTCGGTCAGGCGGGGTTCCTGCGGCTGCTCCCCGGCTCGGCCGGTCATGGGGGAGTCGCGGTCGCGCTGCTCGCCAACGGCGGCAACACGCGTGACCTCTACGAGGACCTCTACCGAGAGATCTTCCGCGAGGTCGCCGGCGTGGAGATGTCGACGCCGTTCGCACCGCCGGCCACGCCGGTCGACGTCGACGTCGCGCCGTACGTCGGCACCTACGCGCGCTCCTCGGTGCGCATGGAGGTGCTCGCGCCGGAGGGCGACGCCGGCCCCCGGCTGCGCACCACGGTCCTCGGGCCGCTGGCCGAGGTGGTGCCGGACCCGGTCGACGAGTACCCGATGGTGCCGGTCGGCCCCGCGCTCTTCGCGGTCCGGCCTCCGGGCGCGGACACCTGGGCGCCGGTGACCTTCTACGAGCTGCCGACCGGGGAGCGCTACGTGCACTTCGGTGTGCGCGCGACGCCGCGGGTTGACTGATGGACCTCGAGGCAATGCTCGACGACGTCCGCGAGCTGGTCGAGTGCGAGTCGCCCTCCGGCGACCTCGCGGCCGTCGCCCGGTCGGCCGAGGTGGTCGCCCGCGTCGGCGCGCGCCGGCTCGGCGTCGAGCCCGAGCGGATCGTGCTCGACGGGCGCACTCACCTGCGCTGGCGGCTCGGCAGCGAGCCGTCGCGGATGCTCGTGCTCGGCCACCACGACACGGTCTGGCCCCTGGGCTCGCTGGCGACGCACCCCTGCACGGTCGAGGACGGCGTGCTGCGCGGACCGGGCAGCTTCGACATGAAGGTCGGGCTGGTGATGGCCTTCCACGCGCTCGCCGGAGTGGACGGTGTCACCCTGCTCGTCACCGGCGACGAGGAGCTCGGCTCGCCGAGCTCGCGAAGCCTGATCGAGGACGAGGCTCGGGCTGCGGAGGCCGCGCTGGTCCTGGAGGCCTCCGCCGACGGCGGCGCCCTCAAGACCGAGCGCAAGGGCGTCTCCCTGTACGACGTCCGCGCGGTCGGCCGCGCCGCGCACGCGGGCCTCGAGCCCGAGGCCGGTGTCAACGCCACCGTCGAGCTCGCCCACCAGGCCATCGCGGTCGTCGCGCTCGGACGACCCGGGGTCGGCACGACGGTCACGCCGACGGCGAGCCGCGCCGGCACCACCACCAACACCGTCCCGGCCGCGGGGTCGTTCTCCGTCGACGTACGGGTGCGGACCATCGAGGAGCAGGACCGGGTGGACGCGGCGATGCGCGCGCTCTGTCCTGTCCTGCCGGGCGCCGTGCTCGAGGTCACCGGTGGGCCGAACCGGCCGCCGCTCGAGGCGTCGGCCTCGGCCGCGCTGTTCGATCGAGCGAGCACCCTCGCCGTACGCCTCGGCCTGCCGGCTCCGACGTCGGCCTCCGTCGGGGGCGCCTCGGACGGCAACTTCACCGCAGGGGTCGGCACTCCGACGCTCGACGGCCTCGGTGCCGTAGGCGGCGGGGCGCACGCCGACGATGAGCACGTGCTCGTGGACGAGCTGCCCGATCGGACCGCGCTGCTCACCGCCCTGGTCGCCGACCTGCTGGCGCAGCCGACGAACTCGGTCCTCACGGCTGGTGCCGCACGACCATGACGAGCCCGGAGGAGCGCAGCAGCATGGGAAGCGTGACGAGACTGACGAGCGTCGGCGCGGTCGACCAGGACCTGGACGAGGCCGTCCAGGCGGCCGACGCGGCGGCGCTGGCGGCGGGCGTGTCGGTGCGCGAGGTCTCGGAGCTCGACGACCTGGCGGCCGTGGTCGGCCTGTACGCGAGCATCTGGGGCCGCGACGCCAACCCGCCGATGACGCTGGAGCTCCTGCGTGCGTTCACCAAGGCCGGCAACTACGTCGGCGGCGCGTTCGAGGGTGGCCGCCTGGTCGGCGCGTGCGTGGGCTTCTTCCACGCCCCCGCGGACGACGCGTTGCACAGCCACATCGCCGGAGTGTCGGGCGACGTGCTCGGGCGCCACGTCGGCTTCGCGCTCAAGCTGCACCAGCGTGCCTGGGCGATGCTGCGCGGTGTCTCGGAGATCGCCTGGACCTTCGACCCGCTGGTGAGCCGCAACGCCTGGTTCAACCTGGTCAAGCTCGCGGCCCGGCCGGCCGAGTACCTGCCGAACTTCTACGGCGCGATGCTCGACACGATCAACGGCGACGACGACTCCGACCGGCTGCTCGTGCGGTGGAGCCTGCGCGACCCGGCCGTCGTCGCCGCGTGCGCCGGGAGGACCACTCCGGCGCTGCTCGCCGAGGAGCTCTCGGCGGGGGCCGTCGTCGCCCTCGGCATCGGGGCCGACGGCGGCCCCGAGCCGGGCCCGCTGGACGGGGCGACCAGCCTGGTCGCCGTACCTCCGGACATCGGTGCGCTGCGCGCCGCCGACCCGGCGCTCGCCCAGAAGTGGCGGCTCGCGGTGCGCGAGGCGTTGTTCGCCCTGCTCGCGGACGATGCCCGGATCGCCGGCTTCGACCGCAGTGGCTGGTACGTCGTGAGGAGAGACGCGTGAAGCTGACCGGAGTCGAGCTGCGGCGGGTCAGCATGCCGCTGGTCTCGCCCTTCCGGACGTCGTTCGGGACCCAGACCGCCCGCGAGCTGATGCTGCTGCGCGTGGTCACGGACGAAGGCGAGGGCTGGGGGGAGTGCGTCGCGATGGCGGACCCGCTCTACTCCTCGGAGTACAACGACGCCGCTGCCGACGTGCTGCAGCGCTTCCTGGTACCCGCGCTCGCGGCCTCCGGACCGCTGGAGGCGCATCGGGTGGCGACGGTGCTGGCGCCGTTCAAGGGGCACCGGATGGCCAAGGCCGCACTGGAGATGGGCGTCCTCGACGCCGAGCTGCGGGCGCAGGGCCGCTCCTTCGGCAGCGCACTCGGAGCCGTGCACGAGCGGGTCCCCTGCGGGGTCTCGGTCGGGATCATGGACAGCGTCCCCGCCCTTGTCGACGCCGTCGGCGGCTACCTCGACGAGGGCTACGTCCGGATCAAGCTCAAGATCGAGCCGGGCTGGGACGTCGAGCCGGTCCGTGCGGTCCGTGAGCAGTACGGCGACGACGTGCTCCTCCAGGTCGACGCCAACACGGCGTACACGCTCGCCGACGCCCGCCACCTGGCGAAGCTCGACCCCTTCGACCTGCTGCTGATCGAGCAGCCGCTCGACGAGGAGGACGTGCTCGGCCACGCCGACCTCGCGAAGCAGATCCGGACGCCGGTCTGCCTCGACGAGTCGATCGTGTCCGCGCAGTCAGCGGCGGCGGCGATCCGGCTCGGTGCGGCGGCGATCGTCAACATCAAGCCGGGCCGGGTCGGCGGCTACCTCGAGGCCCGGAGGATCCACGACGTCTGTGTCGCGAACGGCGTGCCGGTGTGGTGCGGCGGGATGCTCGAGACCGGCCTCGGCCGGGCGGCCAACGTCGCCCTCGCCGCACTCCCGGGCTTCACGCTGCCCGGCGACACGTCGGGGTCGGGTCGCTACTACCACCGCGACCTCACGGCGCCGTTCGTCCTCGACGACGGCCACCTCGGCGTACCGACCGGGCCGGGGCTCGGCGTCACCCCGCTGGAGGACGCCCTCGCCGAGGTGACAACGGCGACCGAGTGGCTGACCGTCTGAGCAGCCGTAGGCTGGCGGTCGCCATGACCCCGGTCCCGACCGCACGCCCGCGCGCCAGCCTCGGCCGCGTCTTGGACGACCTCGGGGCCACCCTGCTCGATCTCGTGCACGGCGACGCCGAGAGCACCGAGGAGATCGGCGGCGTCGTCATCCACGACCCGGTGGACGCCCCGGCCCTGCCGCCCCACGCGCTGGTGCTCGGTGTCGGGGTCGAGGATCCGGAGCAGGTCGTCGCTCTCCTCGGGGTGCTCGGCGCCGGAGGAGCCGCCGGCCTGGTGGTCCGCGGCCCGGTCCAGGCGACACCGGAGGTCCGCGTCGCGGCCGACGCCGCCGGCGTCGCGCTGCTCGGGCTCAGCCGCGGCGCGCCCTGGGCGCACCTCGCGGCGATGCTGCGCTCGCTGCTCGCGGAGGGCGACGTCCGCGTCGCCGACGAGGAGACCCTCGGCGGGCTGCCGTCGGGTGACCTGTTCGCCGTCGCCAACGCGATCGCCTCGCTGCTCGACGCCCCCATCACCATCGAGGACCGCAGCTCGCGCGTGCTCGCCTTCTCCGGCCGCCAGGACGAGGCGGACCCGTCCCGGGTCGAGACGATCCTCGGTCGCCAGGTGCCCGAGCGCTACTCCCGGATCCTCAACGAGCGTGGGGTCTTCGGCGAGCTCTACCGCACCGACCAGCCCGTCTTCATCGAGCCCGCCGGCGACCAGGGCAGTGCCTTCTCGATGCCCCGGGTCGCGATCGCCGTGCGCGCCGGTGACGAGGTGATCGGCTCCATCTGGGCGGCCGTCCCCAGCCCTCTCAGTGCCGAGCGCAGCGAGTCGCTGGTCGACGCCGCCAAGCTCGTCGCCCTGCACCTGCTGCGGGTCCGTGCCGGTGCCGACGTACGCCGGCGGGTCCGTGCCGACCTCGTCAGCTCGGCCATCGAGGGCGGGACCGGCGCGCGAGAGGCGCTCGAGCGACTCGGTCTGGTCGACACGTCGCTCGTGGTCTTCGGGGTCACGCTCGCGGGTCCGCTGTCGTCTGCGGACGCCTCCATGACCCATGAGCTGCAGCGGCTCGCCGATGCCTTCGCGCTGCACCTCAACGCCGTCAACCCCCGATCGGCGGCCGCGCTCCTCGGTGGTGTCGTCTACGGCCTCGCCGCGGCGAGCGGCTCCGCTGACGAGAGCGAGCAGCGCGCTGTCCAGCTCGCCACGGACTTCCTCGAACGGATCGGTGACCGGTCGCAGGCCGTGGTCGCGGTGGGCGGCGCCGCGAGGACCGTGCCGGAGATCGTCGAGGCGCGGACGGCGACCGACCGCATCCTGCGCGTCATGCGGGAGCGCCCGGTCGACAAGCAGGTGGTCCGGCTGACCGACGTCCAGACCGACGCACTGGTCCTCGAGCTGCGCGACCTGGCGGCGGCCCGCAGCGAGCGGCCGACCGGGCCCCTCGGCCGGCTGATGCAGTACGACCGCGAACACTCCGCCCACCTGGTCGACACCCTGCAGGCCTGGCTCGACGCGTTCGGCGACGTCGCCCTGGCGTCGGAGCGGCTGTACGTGCACCCCAACACGTTCCGCTACCGACTCCGGCGGGTCGCGGAGGTGGGCCAGGTCGACCTGCGCGACCCCCGGCAGCGCTTCGCCGTGATGCTCCAGCTCGCCGTGTTGGGTGACTGACTCGAATTCGTGCCGGAACCGGCCGACCTCTATGCTTCTGCGTGCGTCCGGCCCCCATCGTCTAGCGGCCCAGGACCCCGCCCTTTCACGGCGGTAGCACGGGTTCGAATCCCGTTGGGGGTGCAACGGCACAATCGTGTCCTGACCTGCGGAAACGCCTGGCGGACCTTCAGCGGCTTCGGTGGCCCCAGATGGCTGGGGCAACACTGGGGCAACAAGACGGACAGCCGCGCGCCGCTGCTGGGCCACTGTTCGGGCTGCGTCCATGGCATCGCCGACCTCGTCGAGGCGGTCGTCGAACAGGTGACCGTAGGTGTCCAGGGTCATCGTCGCGGAGGCGTGGCCGAGCATCTGCTGGACGACCTTCACGTCCGCGCCGCTGGCGATGGCGAGACTGGCGGCGGTGTGGCGGAGCTGGTATGGGTGCAGGCCCGGGATGCCGATGGCCCGAGCAGCCGCACCGAACTGTTTGCGGAACGTGCTCACCCGCGGCGGCTCTCCGCTCCTGAGTGTGCAGAAGACGAGCTCGTCGGGAGCCTTGTGCGCGACGTGACGCTCAAGCTCATCAACCAGGAAGGCTGGGATCGGGACCTCGCGGCGTTGGTGGGTCTTGGGCGTTCCCCAGACCCAGGCCGTGACCCTGGACCGAGGTCACTGACTCGGTGATGCCGGCGCGTCGTCGGGGCTGGTCGAGTCGCCGGACACGCAAGGCCGCCAGTTCGCCGAACCTGACGCCCGTGTAGGCGAGGAACAGCACGGCAAGGCGCGAGGTCTCATTCGAGCGGGTGTCGTAGGCGGCGTGCTTGCTCGGCTCGGCTGGAAAACCGGTGGCATGGGCGAGGTCATCGACCTGGTCATGGGTCAGGTACAGATGCTCGTGCTTGGCGACCCGCGGCAGGTTGACGCCGTCGGCGACGTTGCGAGCGAGTCGCCCGTCGTTGACGGCCATGTCCAGGATCAGACCGAGGACGCGGTGGATCTTCTGGACGGTGGCGGGTGAGTCCTCCTTCGCCCAGCGCGGTGATCCAGGCTTGTACGTCGGCATGGGAGACGTTTGCGAGCTTGACGCTGCCCCATCTCGGGTGGACGTGCGTGCGCAGGATGCCGGCGTACCGCTCGTAGGTGGTCGGCTTGAGATGCGCCTGCCCCGGAAGCCAGCGGTCGGCCCAGTCGCCGATGGTCACTTTGGCCAGCGCCGGCCGTCGTGGACCAGGATCATGAAGCCCCGGAAGTTCAAGGACTCGTTGCCGCTGTAGGTCTCGTAGGTGCCGGTGGTGGTGACGTGGGTGTAGGGCGGCACGTGCCATTCGGGTTCGGACGTCGTCACGATGCGTGCTCCACCCGCTCGGTGGTCAGCGCATTGGCGTGGGCTACGAGCAGCTCGACCCTCGGATTGGGTGGGGTGGGTGCGCCGAGGTTCTCCTCGGTGAAGACGCCGGTCCGGTCGGTCTTCCCCCACCGCCAGGCCCGGGCGTCGGGCTCGTCGATGCCGCGCAGGACCACGAAGAAGCGGTGGCCGTCGTCGTGCCAGAACTCGATCTGGGTCGGGGCGTCCGGGTCGGTCCAGGCATGCACCTCGAGGACACCGCCGCAGAAGGGCAGCTCCCACTGGATCTCCACCGGCTCCGCCTGGTGGTTACTGATCACGAGTCGGGTGGCCATGAGAGGAGACCGCCGCTTTGGTGCGACACTCCCCCTGCCCAGTGATCACGCCCGGCGCAGCGGCAGTGACGGCGTGGCATGCAGGCGGCGGCAACGAGCAACTGGGCAGAACCCTTTGAGCTGCGTCCACCTCATGCGAAGCTTGCCGAAGCCCCAACGGCAGCCCTCGGGGCGGGCGGCGTTGTGGTCGTGACCGACGCCGTCATCAGTCCGACTCGGCAGGGCACGAGCTCAGCCTCGCAACGGGTTCCAGCGCTCGGCCAGACCGCGACTACGCAGGAGATCATCGCGGCGATGGAGGGACGCCACGGCGTGACGGAACCGCGGCGACGCACGCCATGAACGCTCCTCAGAAGTAGGCGTTGCCCGGGAAGGATGCGCCGTTGACGTGATGGTCCCCAACCGCGGACGCCTTGAGGAACGTCGGATTGTGGGTCGATGCGACCCGAGCGTTGCGCCAGTGACGGTCGAGGTTGTGGACCCTCTGCGTCGCCGAGGCGCCGCCGACGTCGAAGAGCTTGGCGGCGGTGGCGTACGAGAACCGGTCGATCGCGATCTTGGCCTGCGCAGCGGCGAGCTGGGCGGCTTCGGACGCTGTCGGGTCGGGGGTGCCGTCGACGACCGAGTCGAAGGCCATCTGGATGGTGTCTGCGGCCGCCAGGACGATGGCCTCCGCCGCGAAGGCATCCGCCGAGATTTCGCCCACGACCTGGAGCACCTGTCGGTCGTCCGTGGCCGAGCCGCTCGCGGCGTGGCTGAAGTTGCGGGCACGCCGCTGTACGAGTGACACAGCGTCGTTCCGCACGCTGCGCAAGATGCCCGCAGTAACCGCCTGCAGGTAGAGCTGTAGGAAAGCGCCCATGTAGCCGGTCGGCTGATCGTCGGGGTCACCCAGGTCGAAGAACTCCTCGTCGTAGACCGCGACATCGTCCAGCCGTGTGGTGCCGGTGCCTGTGAGTCGCTGGCCGAATCCGTCCCAGTCGTCCTCGACGGTGACGCCGTCGCGGTCGATCGGCACGACTGCGCCGGCGATGCTGTGGTCGCCGGAGGATGCCCAGATCTGGGTGTGGTCGCAGTACATGGTCCCGGTCGAGTAGAACTTCACCCCGTTGAGCCGGTATCCGCCATCGGGGTGGGGGGTGATCGTCGTGTCGAAGTGCAGGCCGACTGCGTGCTTGCTCTGCTCGCTGAAGCCGTTGCCGACCAGCTGGTCGGCGGTGATGACGGCCAAGCCGCGGGCCCGGGCCGCCGGGTCGACGGCTACGAGCTGCTGCTCGACGAACCAGAAGTGCGTGCGCAGGATGTGCGCGACGTTGGAGTCTGCCTCCGCCAGCGCGATCAGCGTCGCGAAGAACTCGCGAAGGGTGGCTCCGCCGCCCCCCTCGGAAACCGGGACTCGTAGCCGCCCCAGTCCTGCTCGCTTCGCCCACGCGATCTGCTCGTACGGCGCGACGCGGTCCCGGTCGCGAAGATCTGCGTCGATGGCGATGCGGTCGAGGAGAATTCGTAACTCGGGCGACCCTGGCCTCACCGGGGTGTCGGTCGTCGGGGCATGGCTCGTCGAGTGGTCCTCGGTCTGGGTGCTCATGGATGCTCCTGCGTAGCAGTGAAGAGATGCGCCGTCGCGCAACTCGGCTATGTCTAGTAACAATATCCAGTTTGAGCGACGTCCCAAACCGCCCCGTGCTCTGACCTGCCGAGCGGGGGCTCGGCGAAACCGTGCAGCATTTGTGACGCGCATCCCTTGCCAGACCAGTCTAAGTCCATAAAGTCACTCAAGATTGTTCGACCGATGACAGGGACGACCCATGATCGAGATCTCCGGATTGACCAAGAGGTACGGCGCTACGACCGTTCTCGACGGCATCGACCTACGCGTCGAAGACGGCCGGATCGCCGCTGTGGTCGGACCCAGTGGCGCCGGCAAGAGCACCCTCGCTCGATGCGTGAACCTGCTCGAACGACCCACGACCGGGAGCATCGCCGTCAGTGGCGCCGACCTGGCCGCGCTGTCGGGCCGTGACCTGCGCCGGGCGCGTCAGCAGATCGGGACGGTCTTCCAGTCGGCCAACCTGTTGCGCCGCCTCACCGCCGCGCAGAACGTCGCTCTGCCGATGCGCAACCAAGGTCTGGCCGAGGCTGAGGTGCGACGCCGCGTCGGCGACCTGCTCGAGAGGGTGGGGATGCTCAACCGCGCGAACCACTACCCGTCCCAGCTGTCCGGCGGTCAGCGCCAGCGGATCGGGATCGCCCGAGGTCTGGCCCTGAAGCCCTCCGTGCTGCTCTCGGACGAGGCCACGTCGGGCCTGGACCCCGATTCCACCCGGGCGATCCTCGCCCTGCTCACCGAGCTCCGCGACGACCTCGGAGTGACCATCCTGGTGATCACCCACGAGATGGACGTCGTCCGCGGGATCGCCGACCACGTCGCCCAGCTCGACCACGGCAGGATCATCGAGCAGGGAAGCGTGGCCGACGTCGTCCGTCGCTCTGACTCACCGCTCGCGACGGCCCTCCTCCCGATGCCACCGGTGGTCGCCGCGCCGGAGCTGCGTCAGTGGCGGCTCCGGCTCGAAGGTGACGTCTCACCGTTCTGGCTCGCCGAGGTGAGTCGCGACCTCGGCTCGGACGTCGCCGTGCTGGCCGCTCTCATCGAGGAGGCCGCACAGCTCCCGGTCGGTCGTCTCACGGTGGGTCTGGATCCCAGGCTCGACGAGAAGCGTGTCGCTGACCATTTCCGCAGCCATGGAGTGGTGGCGGAGCCGACCAGCCCGGTAGGGCTCAGCTCGGTCTCCGATACTCGTCGCAACGCGGAGCCCGCGGCATGAGCGCCCTCACGCCCCTCATCGCCACTCCCTGGCCCGACGTACCCGACCTGCTGCTACCGGCGCTCGCAGAGACCGCCCGCATGGTCGCCGTCGTCATGACGATCGTGGTGCTGCTCGGCGGCCCGCTCGGGCTGCTCATCTTCAACACCTCGCCCCTGGGGCTGACCCCTCACCGCGTCGTGCACGTGTCGATCAGCTGGGTCGCCAACCTGGGACGGTCACTGCCGTTCCTCGTCCTGATGGCAGCGATCATCCCGGTCACCAAGCTGGTCTTCGGGACCACGATCGGCTTCAAGGCCGCCATCATCCCGATGTCAGTGGCGGGCGTCGCCTTCTTCGCCCGGCTGACCGAGAATGCCGTGCGAGAGGTTCCTCGAGACCTCCTCGACGTCGGCCTGGCCACCGGCGCCAGCAGGTGGCAGATCATGTCCGGCATCCAGCTGCGCGAGGCGCTCCCAGGCCTGGCGGCCGGCCTGACGCTCAACGTCATCGCGATGATCGAGTACTCCGCCATCGCCGGCGCCATCGGCTCTGGCGGCATCGGCTATCTGGCCGTCAACTACGGCTACAGGCGCTTCGACAACAGCATCATGATCGCCTGCATCGTCCTGCTTGTCGTCCTCGTCCAGGCCATCCAGTTCACCGGTGATCGCGTGGTCCGCTCCCTCACCCACTGACCTGAGCATCACCCCTCGCGCCCGGGCAGCACCTGCTCGGGTGTCAGCCCGCGCGCTCGTGCGTCTCGAAAGGAACCGTCATGTCCACCACCCAACAGCCCTCGGGCTCGCGAACAGAGCCCAATCACAGTGACCTCGACCTCGGAGGCCGCCCGCGACGATGGCTGATTCCGGCACTCGCAGGCGTCATCGTCCTGGTCATCGTCGTCGCCCTCGTTCTTCGCTTCACCGGGGACGACAAGAAGGCGATGGACGGAAGTGCGTTCTCCAACGACTTCAGCATCGCCTTCCAGGCCAGCTCGGCTTCCGAGCAGGCGTTCCTGGGCTATCTGAACAAGGACATCGCGCCCGACTACGGCGTCACGATCAAGGGAGTCGGCATCGAGGACGGCAACCAGCTCGACCAGGCCACCGCGGACGGCAAGTACATCGCCAATATCTACCAGCACAAGCACTGGCTGGCGCAGGTTCTCGACTCGACCGGCATGAAACTGACCGCGCTCGGGCCGGTCTTCCAGTGGTCCTACTCGATCTACTCCAGCAAGTACGGCTCCCTCGAGGAGCTGCCGCAGGGCGCCACGATCGCGCTGCTGAACGACCCCGCCAACACCGCGCAGGCGCTGTGGATCCTCGAGCGCGCCGGCAAGCTCACGTTCAAGGACGGCCTCGACCCGTGGGCAGCCACCGAAGCCGACATCGCCACAAACCCGAACGGCTACAAGTTCACCTACATGGAGTACGGCGCGGGCCCCCGCACGCTCGACTCGGTCGACGCGGTCATCGACTACAACATGTCCTTCGTCGACGCCGGGACCCCGGAGTCGGACAAAATCTACGCGCCCGACGCGCCGAAGGAGTTCGCCGGACAACTGGTGGTGGGCTCGAAGTACGTCGACGACCCGCAGGTCGCGAAGCTCGAGAAGATCTTCTTCGACCCTCGCGTCCAGGAGTACCTCGCGACCAACGACGACCCGAACCTGCAGGGTCAGCTGGCTCCCGTCTCGGACAGCTGAGCCTTGTCGCTGCGGCGGACCGCGACCGGGTCCGCCGCAGCGTTCAGGCCACGGCGCTGCGGGCCTTCGCCACGAGGGAGGCGTGCAGCTCGCGTACTGCGGCCGGCACATGGTCGGTCTGGCGCTGAAGCAGGACGAGGGTGACTCGAGTCCGGTCTCCGGCAATGGGACGCGTGGTGATCATGCCTCCCCGCTCGAGCGGGTCGCCGATCACGCTGTAGTCGGGCAGCACGGACACGCCCAGGCCCTCGGACACCATCAGCTTGCCCATCTCGGCGCCGTCGGTGGCGTGGATGACCCGTGGCATGGAAGTGCCGAAGAGCCGGTGCGCGAACCGGTGCATCAGGTAGCCCGCCCGCATCGCCACGAACCGATCCTCGCGGAGCTGCTCGACGGTGACCTCGTCCTGGGCCGAGAGTGGGTGGTCGGTGGGGAGTACCACCACCGGCCGCCCGTGCAGGAGATCGGTGCCGACCAGGTGCAGGATCGGCTCGTCCCCTGCTAGGACGTTGACCAGGCCGAGGTCGAGCGAACCCTCGATGAGGGCCTGGTGGATCTCTGCCTGTTGGATGTTGAGGATCTCGACGGTCGTTCCCGGCACCGTGTCCTGGAAGGTGCGGGCCGCTGGAACCAGGAGCGTCGAGGTGGCCGCATTCACGGTGCCCACCCTGACGGTGAGGCTCGCCGTGTGTTGGTCTTCCGCCGCGACCTTGAGACGGTCAACGGCCTCAAGCACCTCCACCATTTTCTGCAGCAGGACCTGGCCTCGACGGCTGATTCGAGCGCCGGAGCGACGTCGGTCGAGCAGCGTCACGCCGAGCTCGCGTTCGAGCTTGCTGACGGCCTCGCTCAGGGCGGGCTGAGAGATGTGCAACCGCTCGCTGGCGCGCCGCAACGAGCCGTGCTGCGTCACCGCGGCGACGTACTCCAACTGCTCGATCCGCACGACGGTCTCCTCTGTCCACGGACTCCGGGTGAAAGGCGAATCCGCTGGCCCCGTCGGCATTTCCGTGTGCTGTCGAGGTGCCTGCACCTTGCGTAGTCGCTAAAGACGACTAGGTTACTAGACAACGACTATCGCATCATTGCCGAGAGCGAGACACCATGACACTCACCGAAACCACTGCCGCTACTCGCGCGGACTGGGGACCTGCGCCCACGGATCCCGAGGGTTGGGTTCAGCGTGGTCGTGATGTCGCCTCCCAGTTGGCGGTCGACGCCGTGATGCGGGACCGTGCGAACGCCACGCCGTACGCCGAGGTGCGGCTCCTGAAGGACAGCGGGCTCGTCACGATCCTCGGGCCTGTCGAGCACGGGGGCGCCGGCCAGGACTGGGCGACGGCGCTCCGGGTGGTCCGGGCCGTCTCCGCCGGCGACGGCTCGATCGGCCAGCTGCTCGGCTACCACTACCTCTGGGCTTGGGCCGCCCGCCTGGTCGCGACACCCGAGCAGGTGGCTGCCGTCGAGCAGCAGGCCACGGAGAACGCCTGGTTCTACGGAGGAGCCGTCAATCCACGTGACAACGACCTGGTCATCACCGAAGAGGACGGTGAGCTCGTCTACCGAGGTGAGAAGTCGTTCTCCACCGGCGGCCAGGTCAGCGACGTCACCGTGCTCGAGGGAGTTATAGAGGGGACCGAGAAGCACGTCTTCGCCATCGTGCCCACCGACCAGCCCGCCATCCAGTTCAAGGGGGACTGGGACAGCCTCGGGCAGCGCCTCACCGAGAGTGGCGGCGTGGTCATCGACGGCGTTCGTGTCCCCTGGGAGGCTGCAGCGGGCTACGTCACCACGGATGATGGCGGTCACGAGTTCGCGCCGCGGGTCTACAACACCCTCAACGTGCCGCTGATCCAGCTGATCTTCGCCAACATGTACGTGGGCATCGCCGAGGGAGCGCTCGCGACCGCGGCGACCTACACGCGGGAGCGCACCCGGCCTTGGCCCTACGCCGCAGACGTGAAGGAGCGCAGCAGCGAGGAGTTCTACGTCCTCGAGGCCTACGGTGACCTGCGCTCCAAGCTCTGGGCTGCGGAGGCGCTGACCGAGAGGGCGGCAGTCCTGATCGAGGCGATCAACACGCACGCCGACACCGTCACGGCGCAGGAGCGAGGCGAGGCGGCCGTCGTCATCGCGGCAGCCAAGCAGGTGGCCATCGACGTGGGGCTGGAGATCGGGACCCGCGTCTTCGAGGTGACCGGCGCTCGAGCCAGCTCCAGCTCGGTCGGCCTCGATATCTTCTGGCGCAACATCCGCACCCACAGCCTCCACGACCCCGTGGCGCACAAGCGTGCGGAGGTGGGCCGCTACGCGCTCCTCGGCGAGATCCCTGAGCCCACTTGGTACACGTGAGCCGCCGCCGCCGCGCCGGGTGATAGGTCGTGCCTATCGTCCCGTCGCGGCTTCCGACGCCTGATGCACCGTCTCGCCTTGCATCGCGCGACAAAGTCAAGCAATCTGATGTAGATAACCGCCTTAGAGGAGTTGTGATGAGCGAGCCGACCGTCGACCGGGCCCACGAGCCCCTGAAGTTCGCCTACTGGGTGCCCAACGTCAGTGGTGGCCTGGTGGTCAGCAAGATCGAGCAGCGCACCGACTGGAGCCTCGACTACAACATCGAGCTCGGCCGCCTCGCCGAGAACAACGGCTTCGACTACGCCTTGTCGCAGGTGCGCTACATGGCCGGCTACGGCGCGGCCTACCAGCACGAGTCGACGTCGATCAGCCTCGCCATCGCCCTGGCGACCGAGCGCCTCAAGGTGATCGCCGCGGTGCACCCTGGGCTGTGGCAGCCGGGCGTCCTGGCCAAGCTGGTCGCTAGCTCCGACCAGTACACCAAGGGCCGCTTCTGCGTGAACGTCGTCAGCGGCTGGTTCAAGGATGAGTTCACCAAGCTCGGCGAGCCGTGGCTCGAGCACGGCGAGCGCTACCGCCGCTCGGAGGAGTTCATCCGCTACCTGCGCGAGATCTGGACGAGCGACCACGCCGAGCTGAACGGCGACTTCTACCGCCTCCATGACTTCGACCTCAAGCCGAAGCCGTACGACGTACCTGGTCGCCCGCACCCGGAGATCTTCATGGGCGGCAACTCGACGGACGCCCGCGGCATGGGTGGTCGTGTGACCGACTGGTACTTCATGAACGGCAACTCGCCCGAAGGCATCGCCGAGCAGATCCAGGACGTCAGCGACGTCGCTGCGGTCAACGGCCGTGGTGGGCACGTGCGGTTCGGCGTCAACGGCTTCCTGATCGGTCGTGACACCGAGGCTGAGGCGCACGCCGTCCTCGACGAGATCGTCGAGAAGGCCGACGTCGAGGCGGTCGAGGGCTTCGGCTCCGCCGTCAAGCAGGCCGGTCAGTCGACGGGCGACAAGAAGGGCATGTGGCAGGACTCCGACTTCAAGGACCTCGTCCAGTACAACGACGGCTTCCGCACCGGCCTCATCGGGACGCCCGAGCAGATCGCCCGCCGCATGCTCGAGTACAAGCGCCAGGGCGTGAACCTGTTCCTGCTGGGCTTCCTGCACTTCCAGGAGGACGTCCAGTACTTCGGTCGTGAGGTCCTCCCCATCGTCCGCGAGCTCGAAGCGGCGGAGCTGGAGCGGGTCTGATGGCTGTCCCCGTGCTGATCGCCGCCGAGGCGGCCGCTGTCGCGGCCGACCTTGGCGAGCGGTTCGCCAAGGGCGCCGCCGGCCGTGACGTCGACCGGGTGATACCGGTGGCCGAGATCGACGAGCTCTCCGAGTCCGGACTGCTCGCCATCACCGTGCCCGCCGAGCACGGCGGCGCCGACCTCTCCGCGGAGGTGGTTGCCGATGTCTTCCGACTGCTCGCGGCCGGGGACCCGAGCATCGCCCAGATCCCGCACAGCCACTTCGTCTACGTCAACGCGCTGCGCCACGCCGCCTCGCCGGACCAGCAGGCGTACTTCTTCGGCGAGGTTCTCGCCGGCAAGCGGTTCGGCAATGCCCAGTCGGAGATCGGGACCAAGCACGTCCGCGACTTCCGGACCACGCTGCGGCCCGCGGCGGGTGGCTGGGTCCTGTCCGGCGAGAAGGGCTACGCCACGGGCGCCCTCCTCGCCGACTGGATCCCCGTGCTCGCCCACCTCGACGAGGACGGGCCGATGCATGTCGCGTGGGTCGAGCGCCACGCCGTGGGCGTCACGGTCGTCGACGACTGGGACGGCATGGGGCAGCGCACCACGGCCAGCGGCACCGTGCGCCTTGACGAGGTGAACGTCCCTGCCGACCGCGTGACGCCCTGGCACCTCACGTTCGACGGTCCTCAGACCTACGGCGCCTTCGCTCAGCTCCTGCATGCCGCCATCGACGCAGGAATCGCGCGCGCCTCGATCACTGAGGCAGCGGAGTTCGTCACCACGAAGAGCCGTCCCTACCCAGATGCGCTCTCCGAGCTGGGCCTCGAGCGCCACGCCGACGACCCGACGGTCGTCCAAGCGTTCGGGGAGATGGAGCTCGCGGTCCGGGGAGCCGAGGCGCTCGTGACCGAGGCGGGCCGAGCGGTCGACCGAGCCGACGCGGACCTGACGACCGAGACCGCGGGCGCCGCCAGCCTCGCCGTCGCCGCAGCGCGGGCCGCCACGACGCAAGCCTCGATCGACGCAGCGAGTCGACTCTTCGAGGTCAGCGGCACCCGTTCGGCCCTCGACTCGCTCAACCTCAACCGGCACTGGCGCAACGCCCGCACCCACACCCTGCACGACCCAGCGGCCTGGAAGATCCGCCACCTCGGACGCCACGCGCTCGACGGCACCCTTCCGCCCAACCACGGACAGCTCTGACCGGAGGCGACGACATGACCGACCAGCTCAAGTTCCATTGGTTCCTGCCCACCAACGGTGGCGACGGCCGACAGGTCGTCGCAGGAGGGCACGGCGTCAGCGCCGGCGCCGCGGGCCGGCCTGCCTCGGTTCCCTACCTCGGCCAGATCGCTCGAAGCGCGGAGCAGCTCGGCTTCGACGCCGCCCTGACGCCGACCGGTGCGTGGTGCGAGGACGCGTGGGTATCCACCGCAATGATCAGCAGCCTCTCCGAGCGGCTGAAGTTCCTGGTCGCCTTCCGTCCTGGTCTCACGTCGCCGTTCCTCTCGGCCCAGATGGCCGGCACCTTCCAGAACCTCTCCGGTGGGCGACTGCTGCTCAACGTGGTCACCGGCGGCGAGTCGCACGAGCAGCGCATGTACGGCGACTTCCTCGACAAGGACGGCCGCTACGAACGATGTGAGGAGTTCCTGCACGTCGTCCGCTCGCTCTGGGCCGGCGGGACCGTCACCTACGACGGGAAGTACTACCAGCTCGAGAACGCGACGCTCGACCAGATCCCCGACCCCCTGCCCGAGATCTACTTCGGCGGCTCATCGGAAGCCGCGGGCCGGGTAGCTGCCAAGCACGTCGACGTCTACCTCACCTGGGGCGAGCCGCCAGAGGCGGTCCGCGAGAAGGTCGAGTGGATCCGCAAGCTCGCGGCGGACGAGGGCCGCGAGGGTCAAGTGAGGTTCGGCATCCGGCTTCACACGATCGCGCGGGACACCTCCGAAGCTGCCTGGGCCGAGAGCGACCGACTCCTTAGCGGCATCAGCCAGGACCAGATCGCCAAGGTGCAGGCCGGGCTCAAGCGCAGCGAGTCCGTCGGTCAACGGCGGATGCTCGACCTCAACGCGGGCAGCAAGGACTCGCTGGAGGTCTACCCCAACCTGTGGGCCGGAGTCGGTCTTGTGCGTGGCGGAGCCGGCACCGCGATGGTCGGTTCTTTCACCGAGATCGCTGACCTGGTCGAGCAGTACGCCGAGGTCGGGATCGAGGAGTTCGTGATGTCGGGATATCCGCACCTCGAGGAGTCGTACTGGTTCGGCGAGGGCGTGCTCCCCGAGTTGACCAGGCGTGGTCTGTGGACCCACCCTGCGCCGGTCGCGGCGACCGCGGCCTCGGTTCCCTTCGGCTCGGGGCGGATCGTCTCGTGACCACCGCAGTAGTCGTTGGCAACCCGAAGCCGGCCTCCCGCACGCTCGCAGCCGCGACTTACATCGCACGCGAGCTCTCGGGGCGGGAGGCCGACCTCGTGCTCGACCTGGCCACGCTCGGTGGGAGTCTCCTCAGCTGGGACGACCCGACGGTGACCTCCCTGGTCGAGCAGGTCGGTGCTGCCGACCTGGTCGTGGTCGCCTGCCCCACCTACAAGGCGACGTACACCGGACTCCTCAAGCTCTTCCTCGACCGCTTCTCGACCACTGGGCTTTCCGGGGTCGCCGTTCCCCTCATGCTCGGCGCCGGGCCGGCTCACGCGCTGGCCCCCGAGCTCACTCTGCGTCCCGTGCTGACGGAGATCGGCGGAACCACGGTCCGCGGGCACTACGTCCTCGACAGTCGTCACGACGATCCAGCCGCCTACGTCGAATGGCTGGCCAAGGTCCGTCCCACGGTCGACGCCCTCGCCCAGGCAGGAGCACTCGCATGACCGTCTCCACCCTCACCACCAACCAGGACCTCGATCCCGCCATGCTCAGGCAGGCCTTCGGGGTGTTTCCCAGCGGAGTCGTCGCCGTCGCCGCCGAGGTCGACGGACAGAGGACCGGTCTCGCCGCGAGCTCATTCACCTCGGTCAGCCTCGACCCGCCGCTCGTCTCCTTCTCGGTCGCCAACACGTCCAAGACCTGGCCCGATCTGCGGCGCGCCGACCACCTCGGCCTCACGGTCCTGGCCGACCACCACGGGGAGGTTTGCCGCCGGCTGGCCGGACCGGTCAAGCACCGGTTCGACGACGTTGCGGTGACCTCGTCCGAGGATGGGGCCATCACCCTCGACGAGGGACTGGCCCGGTTCGACTGCACGATCTACAACGAGGTCGAAGCCGGCGACCACACGATCGTGATCCTTCAGCTGCACGCAGTCGAGCACACCGACACCTCCCTGCCCCTGGTGTTCCACCGGAGCGGCTTCGGACGCCTCTCCGAGTCCGCGTAGCCACAAAGACTGCTGGCGCCGCTCCACCCGCACAATCAGCCAGTCGAGGCTCTTAGTGCCACGTCTGCGAGCCGAGCCAGGCGAGTGCCCGCTCGGTCGTCGGTATGTGCGCGCGGGGGACCGTAGGTATCCGGGCTGCGATCAGGTCAGCGTCGACCAGGCTGGCTTCCAGGAGGGCGGCGACGAAGCTGCGGTCCTTCTCGCGGAATGCGCAGAGCTTGGCGACGCAGAGGTCTTCCTTATCCAGGCACCAGCCGGTGAAGGTTTGCTCGCCAGTCGCATCGGCCGTGTTGGCGTCCTGGACCTTGACCAGCCGGTCGAGCCAACCATCGGGGAGTACGGCGGTGTCGAGGTCGACACACCGTCGATGCTGAAGCCGTGTTGCTGTTCGAAGGGGGACCACTCGCCGGCGACTCCCTCGATCACGTCGGCGAGGCGAGCGGTCTCGCCATTGGTGTCGGCGATTGGGAGGACGTCGACCTCGACCGACATCGTCGCCGCATCGGGGAGTTGGTCCTCGCTGTATGTCCCGAGAATTGCTTGGGAGCCGATGATGATCACGGCAGGCTGTTCGATGATCTGACACGCCGTGTGGATTGCGTGCTCCAGCTGATCGCGGCGCATCAGCCCACCAGCCCGAGAGCCTGCGAGCGTTCGTCCTGGGGCAGCAGCCCGCCCAGAGGGGAGACCTCGCGCATCTCGATGGAGTCGTCATCGAGACCGGTCATCATGCGGCGGAGGCCGGAGACGTCGCCGTTGCGGACGAGCTCGCGCCAGCGGTCGAGGTTGCGTGTGTGCGGTTGGCCCTGGACGCTGCCCTGGAGCCGCTTGAGGTTGCTCAAGATCGTGGGCCGCCACTTGGTCAGCGTCTCGCCGGTGAGGTGGGTGGAGAGTTGGCGGTGCAGCTGCCACGACCGCTCGACCGAACGAGTGAGGTGTGGGCGAACGGGTCGGCGCACGACTTCGAGCCGGTAGCCCATGCAGGAGAGCAGCCGGTCGAGCATCTCGTCGCTCAGGTCGACCCGGTCCGAGAGGAAGCCACTGATGCTGGGCTGGTGAACCCCCGACAAGCGACAGCCTGCTCTGGGGGGTGCGAGTCTCCCGCATCACCTCGCGTAGTACGTCGCTCCGCCTGGTCATACACGTGGCATAGCAAGAACTGCTATGGGCGTCTGGGGCAACACAAGGGCAACACAAGGGTCGAAAACGGTCATCGAGACCCAACGACGCCAAGCCACGGAAATTGGCCCTGACCTGCACATTCGTCAGTTGTCATCGTCACCCGTCGGTCCCTCGCTCGCCCTTTCACGGCGGTAGCACAGGTTCGAATCCCGTTGGGGGTGCCACCGAGGCCTGTTCGGGCCCTGCGGCCCGTCAATCACCGAGCGGGCGACCTCGCCGGCGTTCCGGCGCCGACCCCGCCACCCCGCGGCCGCGGGGGTCATTCACCCGGTCGACAGACGGGCGTCGTCTGGATGCGCCCCGCCGGATGCTGAAACGTTGCAATCCGTCCCTAGGTTCCTTGCGGCCTCTCGGCCATCCCCGCCTCGTCCAAGGAAGCGACTGCATGCCCATCTCGCGCTCACGCCGTGCTCGTCCGCCCCGTCTCATCCTCTCCGCCGTCGCCGCCGCAGTCGCGGCGGCGAGCCTCGCCGTGGTCGCGCCCGCCGGCGTGGCCACCGCGGCCTCCGCGCCGGAGACCGACTACACCGAGCTCGTCAACCCGTTCATGTCGACCCAGGGTGACAACGGCCAGAACCTGCCGGGCGCGCAGGTGCCCCACGGCCTGGCCAAGCCCAACCCGATGACCTCGCCGGGTCGTACGCACTCCGGCTACGACTACGCGCAGGGCAAGATCGCGGGCTTCACGCTCACCAACCTCGACGGCGTCGGAGGCTCCGGCGGCGGTGGCGACCTGCTCGTCGTGCCGACGTACAACAGCTACACCGACCGGCCCTCAACCGCCACCTACCCGCTGCCGTTCTCGCACAGTGACGAGACCGCGGAGCCGGGCTACTACCAGGTCGGCCTGCAGGCCGCGCAGGGCACGATCAACTCCGAGCTGACCGCGACGGTCCGCACCGGCCTGGAGCGGTTCACCTTCCCCCAGGCCGGACAGGCGTCGCTCGTCCTCGACCTGCAGAACAACTTCACCGGCCGCAACGGCTCCGAGCTCACGGTCAAGATGCTCGCCGACGGCCGCGCGGAGCTCTTCGGCACCGTCGCGGGCCGCTTCAACGGCTACAACTACCAGCTCTACTTCGACGCAGTGACGGACAAGCCGGTCACGAGCGTGCAGACCTGGGGCAACGGCACCAAGCTCGGCGACGCCACGCACCGCGAGGGCACCGACACCGGCGCCGTCATCAGCTTCGACGTGACCGACGGCGAGGCCGTCCAGCTCAACACCACGCTGTCACCCGTCAGCGTCGCGCAGGCGCGCAAGGACCAGGCGGCCGAGCTGACCGGCAAGTCGTTCGACGACGTCCGCCAGGACGCGCACGACGACTGGCAGGAGACGCTGGGCAAGGTCGCCGTCACCTCGAGCACGGCCACCGACCCCGACGGGGACCTGGAGAAGATCTTCTACACGAGCCTCTACCGGATGCTCGCCACCCCGACCAACGCCACCAGCACCGCCGGCACCTACCGCGGCGTCGACGGCGCCATCCACCGCGCCGACGGCTACACGCACTACGACGGCTGGGGCACCTGGGACGACTTCCGCAAGTACTCGGTGCTGGCCACCATGTACCCGGACATGTACGCCGACGTCGTGCAGTCGCTCGTGGACCTCTACGCCGACGACGCCAACGTCGGCAACGCGACGCTGAACAGCCGCACCATGGCCGTGCCGACGGTCCGCTTCGAGCGCTCCGCGATCGTGATCGCCGACGCCGTCTCCAAGGGCGTGCACCTCGACCGGCTCGCACAGGCCTTCCCGGCGCTCGTGGCGAACTCCAACACCTACAACGCGGCCAACCAGTCCCTCGGCTACATCGCCGGCGACCCGGGCACGACCGTCGCGACGTCGTACGACGACTACGCGCTCTCGGTGATCGCCACCGCGCTCGGCAAGAAGGCCGACGCCACGTCGTACGCCGCTCGCGCCGGCAACTACGAGAACGTGCTGCGGCCGGGCGCGTGGACCGCGGAGGACGGCACACCGGTCTCCGTGCTCGACTCGAGGAACGCCGCGGGCGCCTGGACCTCGGCAGACCTGGAACAGTTCCAGGCCGTGAACCTCTACCAGGGCACCCTGTGGCAGTTCAACTGGTACCCCTCCCACGACATGGCCGGCCTCGTCACCGCGATGGGCGGCAAGGCGGCCACGCAGAAGGCGCTCAGCCACTACTTCGGCATGCAGGCGCCCGACGACGGGACGCGGATGCTCAAGTCCAACGCCAACGAGGTCGACCTGCAGACGCCGTACCTCTTCAACTACCTCGGCGAGCCGGCGAAGACCCAGAAGTGGGTCCGCGACCTGTACACCAAGGCGACCTGGCAGAACTACATCGCCACCGGCGGCACCGACGGCAACAACCCGCCGTCGAGCAACGGTCACCTGACCCCGCCGATCAAGACGAAGGTCTTCAAGAACGAGCCGCTGG
This sequence comes from Nocardioides endophyticus, assembly GCF_039543845.1. Taxonomy (NCBI): domain Bacteria; kingdom Bacillati; phylum Actinomycetota; class Actinomycetes; order Propionibacteriales; family Nocardioidaceae; genus Nocardioides; species Nocardioides endophyticus. The sequence goes on from NZ_BAABKN010000015.1 coordinate 36,800, forward strand.
GCTTCCTGCCGACCATGGACGATGACACCGGCGCGATGTCGGCGACGTTCGTGGGAGCAGCGCTCGGTCTCTACCCGGTGACCGCCGGCTCCTCGCAGTACCAGGTCGGCTCGCCGTTCTTCCCGCGCGTCGACATCGCCCACGCCGACGGCACCACCTTCAGCATCACCGCCGACGGCGTCTCGACCGACGACTACTACATCCAGGAGGCCGAGCTCGACGGCAAGGCCTACGGCAACACCTGGGTCGACTACTCCGACATCGTCGGCAACGGCTCCTTCGACGTCACGATGGGCTCCACCGCCTCCCAATGGGGCACGGACGGCAAGCCGGCCTACTCGCTGAGCACCGCCGGGGACGGTACGCCGGCCACGGCGAGCGTGACCTCGGACAAGGCGACGGTCGCCGCTGACGCGGACGGCAAGGTCGACGGCACCATCACGATGACGCTCGCCGGCGCGACGTTCGCCGGCGCGACCGGCGACGAGCTCACCAGCAACGGCAAGGTCTCGGTCTCCGGGCTGCCGGACGGCGTCGCCGCCATGGTCACCCGGACCAGCGACGCCACCGTGGCGGTCAAGGTGACCGGCACGCTGCCGAAGCTCGCGAAGGTCAAGTTCGCGGTTCGGCTGACCGACGCCGCCCTCAGCGGTGTCGCGGCGTCGGCCGTCACGGGCAAGGGCCTCTCGATGCTCGACCCGTTCGCCATCGTGGTCACCAGCCACTGGCGCGCGACGCTGCAGGCGACGTACGACGAGGCACGGCTGGTCGTCGCGGGCAACTACGACGGCTCGACCTTCGCCGCACTGACCGCGGCCCGGGCCAGCGCCAGGACGGTCCTGGCCGACGCGACGGCCACCGACGACGACATCAACAACGCCGACGCCACCCTCACCGCTGCGATCGACGGCCTGGCCCTGAGCCAGGGCGGCTACCGCAGGCTCGAGGCCGAGAAGCACGACTCGTGGTCGGGCGGTGCGCTCGGCAACGAGCCGACCGGCATCGGCGGTGTCCGTCCGGCCTCGTGGATCGCGTTCAACGGCATCACCTTCGGTGCGGACCAGCTGCCGGACCAGATCCAGGTCCGCTACACGGGTGCCTCCGCGGACGGCTACGCCAACGCCGCCGTCCAGGTGCGCCTCGGGGCCGTCGACGGTCCGCTGCTGGCGACGGTCGCGACCCCGCCGACGGGCAGCACGTTCGGCACCTATGCCACCGCGACCGCTGACCTGGCGAACGTGCAGGCGCTGGTCGACGCCGCGCCCGCGACGGTCTACTTCGTCTTCACCGGCTCCAACCCTTCAGCAGGGGACACCGCGCTGCACTGGGTCGGCAACTTCGACTTCATGCAGTTCGCCGAGTCCGGCACGCCGGACGAGGAGCCGGTCGACAACGACATCGTGCTCACCCCCGAGGCGCGAGCCGAGTGGGGCGGCGACGGCGTCAGCGTCGGCAGCAACACCATGAAGATCGAGACCGACACGGGTGCCGCAGGCAGCTTCACCGCCATCGCCAACACCCACAACGGTGACTGGGTGCGCTGGGCGGGTGTCGAGTTCCCCCAGTCGCCGACGAAGCTCTCGGTGCATTACATCAACAACTCCAACCGGGTCGCTCCTGACGCCAACATGGACGTCTACCTCGACTCGCGCGACGGCACCAAGCTGGTGAACGTCCCGCTGCCGGCGACCGGCGCCGCGTGGAACCTCGACGGCACCGCCACGGTGAACCTGCCGGCCGGGATCACCGGCAAGCACGACGTCTACATCGTCCTGCGCGGCACCTACACCGCCGACCGTCCCTACGTTGGCAACATCGGCAACCTCGCGCTCGTCGTCCCTGACCCGGTGAAGTCCGACGGGCTCAAGGTCGAGTTCGAGGACCGGACCGCGTGGACGGGCACCGAGCTCAAGACGGAGTCGTTCAGCGGATGGAACGACGGCACCTCCGGCGTCAACGTCGGTGGGACCCACGACGGCAACGTGCTCGAGTACGACGCCCAGACGTTCGCCGGCACGGCGACGTCGATGTCGGTGCACTACGTCAACAACTCCTCACGCTGTGGCAACAACTCCCGGATCGACGTCTTCCTCGACACCGTGGCCGGCGACCCGGTGGTCACCGCTCCGCTCCCGGTGACCGGCTCGGGCTGGTCCAACGCGGGCACGGCCAAGGTGGCTCTCCCGACCGCGATCAGCGGGACCCACAAGGTGATCCTCGTCCTGCACACGGACATCCCGGACGCCAACCACCCGTTCGTGGCGAACCTCGACTCGTTCACGTTCAACTACGGCGTCGACAAGACCGGTCTGAAGAGGCTCTACGACCAGTACCAGCCGGAGCTGGCCGACGGTGACCGCTACGTCGACGTCGACTTCCGGATCTTCACCGACGCGATGGCCACCGCGGAGGCGGTCCTCGCCGACGAGACGGCTGTCGCATCGGAGGTGACCAGTGCGAACCGCACCCTGCTGCTCGCCGGCGGGCAGCTGGCGCCGCGCGCCCAGCGGTCGCTGGTCGCGGCCGTCGCGGACGCCGGGGCGCTCGTCCTCGACCGCTACACCAAGGCCACGGCCGAGGCGCTGACGACGGTCCTGACGGACTCGGCGGCAATGCTCAAGGCGGCGACCGCCACCGACGAGGAGTACGCCGACCAGGCGACCAGCCTCGAGGCGGCGATCGACGGCCTGGAGCTCAAGGCCTCCTCGGCGCCCGATGCGCCGCAGGCGGTCTCGGCAACGGCATCCGGCCAGAGCATCACCGTGTCCTGGGCAGCGCCGACGTACGACGGCAACTCCCCGGTCACCGGCTACACCGTGCAGCTCACGGGGGTGGAGCCGGTCACCGTCGACGACGACACCACGTCGTACACCTTCACCGGGCTCAAGCGCGGCCAGCAGTACCGGGCGAGCGTGAAGGCGGTCAACGCCCTCGGCTCGTCGCCGGCGGGTGAGTACGCGACGGACGTCCCGATCGCGAGCAACAAGCCCGAGGTCCCGGCCCAGCCCGGCATCTCGGCCGTCGGCCAGGCGGTCACGATCAGCTGGCAGGCACCGGATGACGGTGGCGCGACGATCACGGCCTACACGGTGCAGCTGAGCAACGGCACCGAGGTGGAGGTCGCGGGCACCGAGAAGAGCCACACGTTCACCGGCCTCGCCGCGGGCGACTACTCGGCGTACGTCGCGGCCAGGAACGTGAACGGCAGGTCGAACTTCTCCCGGGCCTCCGCCACGGCGACGGTACTCCCGGTGCCGACGGTGTCCCAGGTGACGGCCAGCGCACCTTCCTGGTCGCAGGTCCGGGTGCGGTGGACGGCCGGCTCGGAGCGGTTCGTGCTCCAGGTCGAGCTGAGCCACGCCGGACGGGTCGTCGCGATCAGCCAGGCATGGTCGGACGCGCCGGACGGGGTCGTCTTCTCCGGTCTCGCCGGCGGCACGGACTACCAGGTGAGCATCACCCCCGTGGGTGGCGCCGGTCCGGTCACGGCCACCGTGCGGACTCCCGTCCGCCCGAAGGTCGCGACCCACGCGGTCCAGATCACGGGTGCGGCCAAGGTCGGCAGGACCCTGTCCGTCAACCTCCACGCCGGAGCCTGGAGCACGGGGACCCGGTTCAGCTACGTGTGGCTGGCCAACGGCAAGGTCGTCGGCCACGGCGCCAAGCTCAAGCTGACGCCGAAGCTGAAGGGCAAGAGGGTCATCGTCCGCGTCACCGGCACCCGGGGTGACTGGACGCCGGGCACGGTGACCAGCAAGGCGGTCAAGGTGAAGGGCAAGCGCTGACCTGACCGGCAACATCCGGAGCCCGGTGCCCGGCCCTCGTGGCCGGGCACCGGGCTCCGTCGATCTCGGTCGTCTCAGTCGACCCGGACGACGAAGCCGGCGTAGCCGCGCAGCACCGCGGCGACGCCGGCGTCGAGCGCGCGACGTGCCCGCTCGACCGTGAACGTCGAGGGGTCGTACCTCCAGGCGTTCCCGGTGCCGCTTCCGCCGCCTCGCGCGGTCGTGCCCTTCCACACCGCGCTCGTGACGTTGAACGTCGGCTCCGCGAGCTCGGCGCCGAGGAGGAGGAACTCCTGATCGGGCCAGCTCGCGGTGACCACGGACAGGGGGTCGGCGAGCGGGTCGCCGGCGCTGACCACCAGGTCCGGGTGGAGGTCGATCGCGTTCTGGATGGCCGCGAGGTACGCCGCCGGGTCGTGGGCGGGCACCACCGTCACGTGGACCTCGTGGGCGGCAGCCCAGGCCTCGGCCGCGCTGCGGAGGTGCCGTGCGGCCACGGAGTCGTCGGTCGCGATGAGGGCGACGCGGTAGCCGGCCGGGACCGTCACTCCCGACCAGGATCCCGGGGACGGCGTCATCGTGCCGCCCGGCGGTGGCGGTGCCGTCGGCGTGACGAACCCCGGCCCCAGCGTGCCCGAGCCGGGCGAGGGCACGACTGGTCCACCGTCGGCACCGAGGATCGTGGCGGCGGACGGAGTCGGGCTCGCCGGCACGGACGAGGACGGCGACGAGGCCGAAGGCGTGGTGGTCGTCGTACCGGACGTGGACGACGAGCAGGCCGAGACGGTGACCAGCACCGCGGCGAGTGCGGCGGTACTGGGGAGCAGCCGGACGATGCGGGGCAGCACGGGGCGCCTCTCCGAAGATGGGGACTGGGCGCGGTCGTTTCTACCCGTCCTGCCGAGACGTTCCAAAGCGGATGGTGCTGGCCGCGATGCGTTCAACGGCCCGTCGCCTCCCGTTCATGCACGGCCCGCCGTCGCCCGCCCGCCATGGGCAGATCGTTCGACTGGAGTGGCCCCCGCGCACGCCTCCTGTTCACCGGCCGGTCGCTGGATGTCGAGAGGTTGAGCAGTCAACTCACCACCCCTTTCTCGGATCCGAAGGGAACTGCATTTCATGATGTTCAATCTCACCCGTCGCCGCCTCGGCGTCGGAATCGCGACCGTGTCGCTGGCCGCCGGTGCCGTCATGGGCACCGGGGCAACGCTCTCCGCCAACGGGGCCGACCCCGTCGCCTTCTCGGTCACGGGCCTCGTGCTCGGCGTCGGCAACGACGAGACCTCGCGCACGGTGGCCTGGTACTCCGCCACCGATCCGTCCGCCGGGGAGTCCGTGGAGCTCGCCACCAAGCAGGACTTCTCGGACAAGACCGTGGTCCCCGCGACCGTCGACGCGAACACGACCACGGACGCCAAGACCGGCGTCGCGCTCACCAACTACAACGGCAAGGTGAAGCTGAGCGGTCTCAAGGCGAACACCACCTACTACTACCGCGTGGCCGAGAAGGGCTCCTCGACGAACGTCTCGAGCGTCTCCTCCTTCAAGACCGGCACCTTCGGCAACGGCGACTTCCAGTTCCTCTTCTTCGGTGACCCGCAGATCGGCTCCTCCGGTGATCCCGAGACCGACGGCGAGGGCTGGGAATGGACGATGGACCAGACCGAGAAGCAGAGCCCCAAGGCGGAGCTCTACGTCTCCGGCGGCGACCAGGTCAACACCGCCAACAACGAGACGGAGTGGGACAACTTCCTCCAGCCCGACCAGCTGCGCTCGGTCCCGTGGGCCGCCACCATCGGCAACCACGACGTCTCGGGCTACGCGTACGAGCAGCACTTCGCGCTGCCGGAGACCGTCGACCGCAGTGACGCCATGTACACCAACGCGGCGAGCAAGTCGCAGCTGTCGGGCGGCGACTACTGGTACAAGTGGAAGGGCGTGCTGTTCATCGACCTGAACTCCAATGCCTACTCCGCGGGCAACGGCAGCGACCCTGCCCACGTCGCCTTCGTCACGCAGACGATCCAGGCACAGAAGGACGCCGGCATCAAGCACGTCGTGCTCGTCTACCACCACTCGATCTACTCGCCGGCCGACCACGCCAACGACACCGACAACCAGCAGCGTCGCGGCGACTTCACCAAGGCGTTCTCCGATCTCGGCGTCGACCTGGTCCTGCAGGGCCACGACCACTCCTACTCGCGCACCTACGCCCTCAAGGGCACGGCACTGGGTTCGGCGCCGGTCAAGGCCGACGCCAACGAGCAGCCCGGTCAGCAGACCGTCGTCGAGAAGGAGGGTGGCGTCGTCTACGTGACGGCCAACACCGCCTCCGGCTCGAAGTACTACGACCTGACGGAGCCGGATGCGAGCAAGGGCGGATACGGCCCGGACACGAAGATCGGCGGCCCGCAGTCGGTGCAGACCGGCAACCACGCGCAGGCGCACGTGCGGCACTGGGCCAACTCGGTCGAGAACCAGGAGCACGTCCAGACCTACGTCGAGGTCACGGTCAACGACAAGGGCTTGCAGGTCAAGAACATCCGCGCCAACGACGCGACGTCGGGTCCGAACCCCGCCGTCGACCGCGGCAACGTCACGGGCGTCGGGCCGGAGCTGTCGGACTGGGCGGCCCCGATCGGGTCCGTCCAGGACCAGTTCGACGTCTTCCGCAACGGCACCGACATCTCGCCGATCTTCCCGCCGATGGACGTCGTCACGAAGACCGAGACCCAGACCGTGACCGAGACGATCGTCAAGGACCACACAGTCGTCAAGGAGGTCGTGCCGGCCAAGGTGAAGGCGAAGGTGGCAGCGAAGATCAAGGTGCTCGCCCGGCACATCAAGAAGGCACACGGTGCCAAGAAGGCCCAGCTGAAGGCCCAGTTGGCCGCCTACCGCGCCATCCAGAAGCAGCTTCGCTGACATCCTGGCGATGCCGCATCGGCAGCCGGTCCCCGGAGAATCTCCGGGGACCGGCCGCGAGATCTCGGCGCGGCTCCGCGTCGGGTGCGGGTGGGCCGACCTCGATTGGGAGTCGGCGACGACCATGGGTTAGAGTTCCACCGCTTCACCAGTGAGGCAGCAACAGGCAGAACAGCACCACCATGGCCCCGTAGCGCAGTTGGTTAGCGCGCCGCCCTGTCACGGCGGAGGCCGCGGGTTCGAGTCCCGTCGGGGTCGCAGAAGATCGAAGCCCCTCCCAGGTGGGAGGGGCTTCGATCATTTCCGCTCACCCGCCACAATGACCGCATGCCGGTCGAGATGGGTCCCGTGGAGTTCGACTCCCTCGTGGACCGCGCGCTCGACGGGATCCCCGACGAGATCGCGTCCCTCGTGCGCAACGTCGCGGTGCTCGTCGACGACGAGCCGCCGGCCGATGACCCCGACCTCCTGGGGCTGTACGACGGGATCGCGCTGACCGAGCGCTGGGGCGACCCGATGATGGAGCTCCCGGACCGCATCTTCATCTTCCGCAACCCGCTCCTCGACATGTGCGAGAGCGAGGAGGAGCTCGAGAAGGAGGTCCGCATCACCGTCGTGCACGAGATCGCCCACCACTTCGGCATCGACGACGCCCGCCTGCACGATCTCGGCTATGCGTGATCGAGCGCGTCGAGGCCCGGTGAGCCGACTGTCAAGCCACAACCCAGAACCCCAGCGCGCACGCGGCGAGCGACACCGCGATCGTGACGACGGCGTACGCCGTGCCTCGCCGCGGGCCGAGGCCGTGGGTCTGCACCGCGAACGCCGAGTACGTCGTGAACCCGCCGCAGAAGCCGGTGCCCAGCAGCGCCATGGCGTGACCCGACAGCGCCATCGCCGAGAACGCGCCGAGCAGACCCGAGCCCAAGACGTTGACGACCATCGTCCCGACGGGCAGCCCGCCCGGCCGGTCGTACGTGCTTGCGACGAGGAACCGGAGCGGGGCGCCGAGCGCCGCCCCGAGAGCGACTAGGAGCGCAGTCATTCGTCGCCCCCCTCGGCCTCGAACGCCTCCCGCTGAGACGCCGACGACCAGTGGTCGGCGACGGCCACCGCGACCAGGCAGGCGGCCAGGGTGCCGACCAGGTAGAGCCCGGCGGTGGCGGTGCGTCCGTGGTCGAGCAGCGCCCGCGCCTCCTCGGAGTACGCGGACAGCGTCGTGAACCCGCCGAGGACGCCGGGCCCGAGACCGACCGTGACCAGCCGGGACCGGCGTACGACGGCGAGCGCGGGGAGCAGGGCGAGCACGAAGGAGCCAGCGACGTTGATCGCAAAGATCGTCCACGGGAAGCCGTCGACGTCGTTCGGGAACGCCCCCGTCAGGCCCCACCGCGCCAACGCCCCGACCGCACCACCGACGGCTACCGCGGCCACGATCCGCGGCGCCGGGGCGCCTGCGGTCACGACAGGCTGCTCTGGTTCTCGTCCCGTGACACGGGCGCATCCTGCCACGGGAGCGGTGCCTCGCCGCGCTCCTGCCGGACGAACTCGCTGAGGAACCAGCGCTGGAAGCGCTGCTGGTCAGGGGTGCGGGCCAGCGACAGCAGCCGCTTCTCCCGGCAGAACTCGTCGGCCAGATCGAGCAGCTCGATGAACCGCCCGATGGTGGCCGCAGTCTCGCGCGGCATCGCGACCCGCAGGTCTGCCGTGGCGTCCCCGGTGCCGAGCGCCTGGTCGATCTGGTCGGCGCCGATGCCCTCGCGCAGATCGCTCTCGAGGGCGCCGAAGAGCTCGGAGAGGTCCTTGGCGAGCGGGTAGACGGACTCGTGGGCCAGTGCGAGCAGTCGGACCTCGCGGCGCAGCTCGCGGTAGTGGCCCTGGAACTCGACGAACATCCGCCGGGGTACGCCGACGATGTCGATCCGCAACTCGTCGGGGCCGGGCACGCGGTCGCTCACCGGCTGCTCGCCGGTGACCCGGCCCTCCACGGGTTCGCCGCCGGGCTGGGTCGCGGGGGCGAACCAGACCGTCTTGCCGCGCTCCTCGAGGTCGACTCCCCAGGCGGTGGCGCAGCGGGCGACGATGCCCAGCCCGCGGCCGAAGGTGAGCAGCAGGTCGTCGTCCTCGGCTCCTCCGGCGGTGGGCATCATCGGCAGCTCGGGGGAGCCGTCGTGGACCTCGACCCGCGGGTGCTCCGCCGTACCGCGGACCCGGACCTTGAGCGGGGGGACGGCGTGGAGGAGGGCGTTCGTGACCAGCTCGGAGACCCCGAGCTCGGCACACTCGGTGAGGTCGTGGCGGCCGATGTCGTGGCAGGTCTGAACCACCCAACGGCGTGCGTCTTGCACGCCGCGGGGACCCGAGCCCAGCGAGAGGGCGGGCCTGTTCAGCGGCACAAGCGTTCTCCACAGAAAGGCTGATCAAGTTGTTGCCAGACGCGGCTCGTGTACCCCTGCGAAATCGCGGCGAAACCTCGCGACAGCCTTTCGATTTCAACGGTCCAGACCGGTTGCCGCAACGGAAGTGATCGGTGCGGGGTCGTGTGATCGAGAAGACCCCCCGGATTGCGGGAATCCGGGGGTGGAGCGGAACAATGGGTACCGCGGAGCGTGTTCTCTTGGCACGATCCAACGAACGGGAGTGAAAGGTTCGGTCATGGCAGCAACGCAGCCGACCACGCAGACAGCAGACCGGCACCGGGTGGTGATCATCGGCTCGGGCTTCGGCGGACTGTTCGGGACCAAGCAGCTGCGCCGCTCCGACGTCGACGTCACCATCGTCGCGAAGACGACCCACCACCTCTTCCAGCCGCTGCTCTACCAGGTGGCGACCGGCATCCTGTCGCAGGGCGAGATCGCGCCGCCGACGCGCGAGATCCTGAGCAGCCAGAAGAACGCCCAGGTGCTCCTCGGTGAGGTCACCGACATCGACCTGGACGCGCACACCGTCACGTCGCAGGTGCTCGGCCGCTCGACGGTCACGCCGTACGACTCCCTGATCGTCGCGGCCGGCGCTGGCCAGTCCTACTTCGGCAACGACCACTTCGCCGAGTTCGCGCCCGGCATGAAGAGCATCGACGACGCCCTCGAGCTGCGCGGCCGGATCTTCGGCGCCTTCGAGATGGCCGAGATCGGGGCGACCCGGGGCGAGAACGTCGACCACCTGCTGACCTTCGTGGTCGTGGGCGCCGGTCCGACCGGCGTCGAGATGGCCGGTCAGATCGCCGAGCTCGCGCACCGCACGCTGCACAAGGACTTCCGGTCGATCAACACCCGCCAGGCCCGCGTGATCCTGGTCGACGCCGCGCCCCAGGTGCTCCCGCCGTTCGGCGAGAAGCTCGGCATCAAGGCGAAGTCCGAGCTCGAGAAGCTCGGCGTCGAGGTCATCCTCGGCGCGATGGTGACCGACGTCGACGAGCGTGGCATCGAGATGAAGTTCAAGGACGGCCGCGTCGAGCGGATCGAGAGCGTCGCCAAGATCTGGGCGGCCGGCGTGCAGGCCAACCCGCTGGGTCGCACCCTCTCCGAGCAGACCGGGGCGCCGTTGGACCGCGCCGGCCGGATCGCGGTCAACCCCGACCTCACCCTCCCGGGCCACCCCGAGGTCTTCGTCGTCGGCGACATGATCAACCTCGACCATCTCCCGGGCGTCGCGCAGGTCGCGATCCAGGGCGCCAAGTACGCCGCCAAGGAGATCGACAACCGGCTGAAGTCCAAGCCATCAGCCGGCCCGTTCCACTACTTCGACAAGGGCTCGATGGCGATCATCAGCCGGTTCCGGGCGGTCGCCCTGATCGGCAAGCTCCGGGTCACGGGCGTGCTCGCCTGGCTGATGTGGCTCGCGCTGCACCTGATCTACATCACCGGCTTCAAGAGCCGGGTCACGGCGCTGCTGCACTGGGCGGTCTCGTTCATCGGCCGCGGCCGCTCCGAGCGCACCACGACCGAGCAGCAGATCTTCGCGCGCAGCGCGCTCAGCCGGCTCAAGCGAGGCGCGACCGACTTGGTCTCCGACCCCGGGGCGTACGACGCCGCGCGGGCCATGCTCGAGACCACCCGTCGGGCAGAGCTCGAGGAGCGGGCGCTCGAGGAGGCGCGGCTCACCGACGCCGGCGAGCGCGGCGTACCCGTCGAGCAGGCGTCCAGCGTCGGCTGAGGCCTACTCGAAGGACGTCGGCTGCTCCTGCGGGGGCTTCTCGCGGGCCCAGCGCGGCAGGATGAAGAGTCCTTCGGCCTCGACCGTGACGCCCTCGTCGTCGGAGAGGTTGCCGCGCGCCCAGGTCTTGATCCCCTCGGTGCGCTCGATCCACGCCTCGCCGCGCAGGTCGCCGAGCGGCGTGGCGCGGCGGTAGATCAGCGTCAGGCTGGCGGTCATGCCGGGCCGACCGCCCGCGCCGGTCGCCTCGCCGAGCAGCTGGTCGAGGACCAGCGCGGACACCCCGCCGTGCACCAGTCCCGGAGGGCCTTCGTACGCCGCGCCCAGGTGGAAGCTCGACCAGACGCGGCCGGTGCTCTCCCGGTCGATGTGCAGCGGCGGCGCGACCGCGTTGCGCAGCCCGACGACGGTGTTGCCCCAGTGTCGGCCGCGGTTGTTGACGGCGTACGGCCCGTCGAGCTGGCGGGTCCGCATCCGCTCCACGATGCCCTCGAGCTCGTCCTTGATCGCGCGGGCCTCGTCCTCGTCGATCTGAGTGCGGATCGTCGCGTCGACGAGCTCGCGCACGACCTCGGTGAACGGGCCGTAGAGGGCCTGCTCCCGCTCGACCTGCTCTGGGGTGATGTCCTCGGTGTCGGCCACCGAGCGATCCTAGAACACGTTCCAGTTCTGCGGTCTGATGGGATGGGGACGTGACGTCTCTGGTGCGCCCCGGCCTCCGGCTGCGCGAGTCCTGGGCGGCGGCCGTCGCCGAGTTCGTCGACGCCGGGTCGACCCAGCACGGGTACGGCCTGTGGGACTTCGAGCCGATCGACGTCACCGAGGAGGGTTGCCGCAAGATCGTCGACCACCTCCTCGCCCAGGCCGACCCGGCGACCGAGATGCCCGGCGACTGGGTGCACTGCACCTACTTCTGGATCGCCGACGGCGACCCCGAGGAGTTCGTCGGCTACCTCGCGCTGCGCCACTCGCTCTCGCCCTGGCTGCTCGAGGAGGGCGGCCACATCGGCTACTCGGTGCGCCCGTCGCGCCGCCGCGAGGGACATGCCTCCCGAGCCCTGGCCCTCGCCGTACGACGCGCCGGCGAGCTCGCGATCGAGCGCGCCCTCGTCACCTGCGACGACGACAACGAGGCCTCGCGGCGCACGATCGAGCGCTGCGGAGGCGTCTACGAGGACACGCGCAACGGCAAGCGCCGGTACTGGTTCGACACCACTGACCGGGTCCCCGAAAAGGAATGAACCGCCGGCGTCTCGGGCCACCGACGGTTCAATCTTCGCCAGAGGCTAGGGACTCCCCGGCAGCGCTGAACAGGGCCTCCCAGAAACCCTGGGGTCGGAGTAGCCCGGTTGCCCGGCCGCTCGGTGGGATGACCGTTCGGTAGGCCCCGTGGGACTCGAACCCACAACCCGCGGATTAAAAGTCCGATGCTCTGCCAATTGAGCTAGGGGCCCGGGGGTCCTGGCTTCCGGTCGACGGCACCCTCGACGGACCCCGCTACGGAACAGAACCTCTGGCGAGAGCCTAGTGGCCCCGCCGACGAGGCCTGCAGCGGACCTCGTCCCCGAGGGCGCGTAAGGAAGCGGCCGGTCCCGGCGTCTCACAGGGAGCAGGCAAGATGGGAGACGCCATGGGGACCGCTACACCTCTGCCGAGAGTGAACGGCGACTTCCTCGTCCGGCCACGGCTGCTGGAGGTCCTCGACCACTGGTCGCCGATCACCCTGCTTCTCGCTCCGTCCGGCGCCGGCAAGGCGGTGCTGGCGGTGCAGTGGGCGTCGTCCGCCCGCGAGGCAGGTGACGACGTCATCTGGCTGGACGGTGAGGTCGACGACCCTGCTGCCGTCGTCGCCGCCCTCGCGCGGCACGCCGGAGAGCCGGTCGATGCGGACCTCGACACGACGCTGCGCCGGCTGCGGCGCGGGCTGCGCGGGCTCGACCGCCGGCTGGCGGTGGTCGTCAACAACGCGGAACCCATCGTCGAGGCGATCGGCGATGCCCTGGTCGAGATCGTCCGCGACTGCCGGGAGGTGCACCTGGTCGTCTGCCTGCGACGTCGCCTCGACCCGGTCGCGAAGGCGCTCCTCGAGGCGGAGAGCCGGGTGCTCGGACTGAGTGACCTGCAGTTCACCGTCCCCGAGATCGAGACTCTCGCGCGGCAGCACGGGCTGACTCTCACCTCCGATGAGGCCGAGTCGATCTGGACCTCGGTCGGCGGCTGGCCGGCCCTGGTCCGTACCGGGCTGGAGCCACTGCCCAACACCGGTTCGAGGTCGGTGGCCGCCTGGTCGCCGCGTCATGTGGGCTGGTTCCTCGGGGTCAACGTGGCGCCGGCGCTCCCGCCGACGGCGCTCGCCGCGCTGTGCCGTACCGCGCTCGTGGAGCGCCCGACGTACGGCGCGGTGATAGCCGCAACGGGCCCTCTCGACGACCCGGCCCGGATCACCCTCGAGGCGCTCGGCATCCTGGACCCGCTGGTCAGCGAGGGTGAGCCGATCGTGCGGCTGCCTCCGCTGATGCGCGACTTCTTCCGGAGCCGGTACGACGAGCGCGAGCTCGGGCCGGAGGTCGAGGTGCACCAACGGGTCACCCGGTTCTGGCTGGACGCCGAGGAGCCCCGGCCGGCGTTGGAGCAGGCCGTGCACGGTCGATGCTGGGCGCTCGCCGTCGAGATCGTCGAACGGCACTGGTGGGCGGTGGCCGACGCCGACCTCCTGGAGATCCCGGCCACCGAGGTGCGTGGCCACCCGCGCGCCGAGATCGGACGTCAGGTGGTCCTCCCCGACGACCCGACCCCGTCGTCGCCCGCCGTCCGCGCGTGGGAGGCCGAGCTCCGGTCGGCCTCGGCCGAGGATCTCGTCGACCGCGCGGGCGAGCCCGACGTGCTGGCCCTGCTGACGTTGCTGATGGTGCGCGACCGCAGTCGCGGGGAGCAGCGCTCCGCGCTCGACCTCGCAGACCGCGTCGAGACCGTCGTCGACCCGGCGGGCCTGGAGGGTGGGGCCGCCCCGCCGCCCATCGCACGTGCTGCGCTCGAGGCCGGCCGCACCCGGCTGCTGGCGGGTGACGTCGTCGCTGCCACCCGGATGCTGCGCGTCGCGGATGGTGCGGCCGACGACCTCGCCCTGTGCGCGGCCGTCACGGGCGACCGGCCGGCGACCGCGCACTGGGTCGAACGCAGCACTGGCGCCGGGGGCCGGATCGCGGCGGCTCTCGACGCGCTGCACTCGCTGGACCGAGAGCGGTCCGCGGACGCGCTCACCCGGCTGCGCGCCGACGGGATCATCCGTGACCAGCTCTGGCCGTTCGCCGCGTGGGCGGAGGCCGAGCACGCCCTGCTCTGGGGCGGCCGCAGCAGGGTTCGAGCCGAGATCGCCGCGACCCGAGGTGCGATGACCCGTCGGCGCGAGACCGGCTGGCTCCAGGGCCTGCTCGCCGCGGTGGAGGCCGATCTGTGCATCTCGCTCGGTCGCACCGCAGTCGCCTCGCGGCTGCTGACCGAGACCGACGTCGACGACGTGCACGTCCTGCTCGCGCGGGCTCGCCTGGAGCGGGTGGTCGGTCGACCGGAGGAGGCGCTAGGGCTGCTCGACGTGGTGGACGCGGCCGGTGACCCGTCCGCGCTGGTGAGCCTCGAGTCGCTGGTGCTGCGCGCCTGGTGCCTCGACGAGACCGGGGCAGGGGCGGGGGCCGCGGATGCGCTCGCCCAGGCCCTCGAGTGCGTACGGCGGGACCGGCTGGTGCTGCCGCTCACCCACGTCCCGATGTCGCTGCTCGCCCGGCACGCCCGAACCGTGCCGGGCCTTCGCCAGCTCGCTGACCGGCTGCGTGAGGCGCGGACGCGTGCGCCGTACGACGTCGTCGACGAGCTGCCCGAGCTGACGCCGCGGGAGGCCGCCGTGCTGGAGGCGCTCGCGCGCGGGTTGTCTCTCGAGGAGGTGGGTCGCGAGCTGTTCGTCTCCCGCAACACGGTCAAGTCCCAGGCGTCGTCCCTCTACCGCAAGCTGCGGGTCTCGGGCCGTGCCGATGCGGTGCGCAAGGCCAACCGGATCGGCCTCCTGGACTGACACTAGGAGTCGCGTCCCTCCGCCTCGTCGTCGAGGTGGGTGAGCAGGAGGCGTGCGCCGACCGCGAGCGGTTCGTCGTCCAGGGGTTGCGGTGCGGCGAGAAGCAGCCGCTGCAGCAGTCCGCGCAGCTCGGTCTCGGTGATCTCCAGCTCGTGCCGCACGCTGCCGCTGGCGTCCCGCGCGGTCAGCCGCCGTCGGCGCGCGTCGAAGACCAGCCGGCCGCGGCTCAGCTCCTCGAGCTGCTCGTCGAGGCGGTGGTGGGGGCTCACGGGAGCTGGCTCCGCACGACGTGCAGTGCGGCCTCGAGGTCGGACCGCTTCGGGATCCACCCGCGGGCGAGCTCCTCGGCCCACAGGGCGACGAGGGCCGACCGCTCGTCAGGTCCCAGGGCCTCGCTGAGGTCGTGCATGGTCCGTCACCTCCTGCTTCCACCACTACGCTTCCTCGGTCAGGGCCGGCGCCGCCGTGGGGACGTGCGGCGCCGGCGAGGAGAAGACCCGCGGGCGCGCGGGTGCTTACGGCCGTTCGCGATCCGGTCCGTCTGGACTGGACCAGGTCGCTCAGTCGGCTCAGCTCTGGAAGACCAGCTCATTGTTCGCCGGGTCGGGGTCGACGTTGTCCACGGCAGAGACCCGGGCGACGGCGTCGAGCTGGCCCGCCACGACGACGTCGATCGCGAACGTGCCCTGGCCCGGCGCGAGCTGGCAGGTGATCGTGGTGACGTCCCCGTCGACACCCGCCTGCGCGCAGGTCGCCGCCAGGTACGTCGTCTCGGTGTGCACCGTGAAGCTCTGCAGGCCGTGGACGTCGATCGTGAGGATCGTCGGGTCGAGCAGCGCCGTGACCGACATCTGCACGTGGTGGTGTGGCCCGTAGTAGGCGTGCGATCCCGACCCGATCGCCAGGTCCTCGTGGGTCGTCGGGTCGATGGTCGGCGTCGGCGTCGGCGTCGGCGTCGGAGTCGGAGTCGGAGTCGGTGTCTCCGACGGCGGCACGGTCGGCGTCACCGAAGGCGAGATGCTGGGGGAGGCCGTCGGGCGCGTGGTGGGCGAGGGGGCACCCGTCGGGCTGGGAGAGGACGTCGTCGGCCGCGACGTCGGGTCCGGGCGGCTCGACGGTGACCGGGTGGGCACGACCGCGGGGGTGGTCGCCGCGGTCGTGGTCGGCAGCGACCCGGCAGAGGTCACGGTCGGGTCGACCGGCCGGGTCGGGTCGGGGGAGTCGGCCGGCGGCGCCGCGGGAGAGCTGGCCGACGGGTCCGTGGTCGCTACGACCGCCTCGCCGGGTGGGTCGGCGGAGACTGTCCCGTCCGGATCGCCGCGGCCGACGACCAAGGCGAAGCCACCGGCTGCCACGGCGACGACCACGGCGGCCGCCGCGGCGGCCGCCAGCGAGGTCCGCAGGCTGCGGCCACGGAACAGAGCAGCGACGCCGCCGGCGCCGCCGCCGATGCCGGCCGAGGCGCTGGCGTACCCCGCGGCCGTGACCCCGAGTACGGCGGGTGCGAGCACCGCTCCCAGGTCGGAGCCGATCGCGCCCAGCTCGAGGTAGCCCGCGGTGCAGTCGGGGCACTGCGTGAGGTGCTCCTCGAGCCGCTGGCGCCGACGGCCGCGCACGCGACCGCGCACGTACGCCGCCAGCTGCTCGCGGTACGGTCCGCAGGCCTCGTCGCGCATGCCACCCAGGTGCGCCTCGAGGTAGGCCCGACGCAGACCTTCACGCGAGCGGAACGCCAAGGCCGCCACGGCGTTCGCCTTGAGCCCCAGCATCCTGCCGACGGTCTCGTGGTCCTCACCCTCGACCGCGGTGTGCCACAGCACCGCCTGCCAGCGTTCGGGCAGCGAGGCGAACGCCGCGGCGAGGACCGTCGACTCCCGGCGCTGGTCCACGGAGTCGGGCACGGGGACGTCGAGGTCGTCCGCGTCCTCGATCCAGGCGTGCCGGCTGTCGCGGCGCACGTGGTTGACGTAGACGTTGTGGACGGTGCGCAGCAGGTAGGGCCGGAACGCCTGCGACGGGCCACCGCCGGCCCGGATGCTCTCGAGCAGCTTGGCGAACGCCTCGGCGACGAGGTCCTCGGCGGTGGTCGGATCCGCCAGTCTGCGGGCATACCGCGCCGCGGCGTCGTGGTGACGCACGTAGAGCTCCGCCACCGCCTCGTCATCACCGTTCCGAGCGGCGGAGATGAGGTCGAGGTCGCTCGCGGACTCACGTTCCAGGAACGCGGTCATGGGGCTCGATCTCCTCGGAGTGCTTCGAGTCAGGACTAGGTCGTCCACGACCTCGGCACCGCGTCCAGGGTCGTCGGCCATGGGGGTTCCACGGGTCGATCGGACGAGTATCGGCCGGATTTCACCCGCTGGTTCACCCGCCGGTCCAGTCCGTCGATCGGCTTGGTCTAGACCTCTCGAACCCGATCTCGCGGAGGCCGTAAGCGAGCAGCCCTTCGGGCGTCCCTCACCTCGTGTTCGGGCTCATGCCCGATGCGAGGCACAGCGACAACAGATGTGGGGACAGACGATGAGCAACACCTGGCGGCGCGGGAGATTCGCGACCAGAGCACTCATGGCGGCGGCTTTGACGCTGGCGGCCATCACGGCGGGATCTCAGGGAGCGGCCGAAGCGGCGCCCGCGCAGTCTCAGGTGGGCATCACCAAGGAGAGCAGCCTGGACGGGTCGGCGGTGACCCCGGGCGCGCAGTTCACCTACACGCTGACCGCCCGTTGCTCCGGCCTGACGGCGGGCTGCGTCAACCAGACGGTGACCGACGTACTGCCTGCGGGGCTCGACGTGACGTCCCTGCCGTCGTCGACCGACACCAGGGTGATCGAGTACGACGCCGCGGCCCGCACGTTGACCGTCCGGTTCGTCGAGCCGCTCCAGGCGCCGGTCGGCGAGGTCGGCCTCAACGACGGCGCGACCCGGGTCTTCGAGATCGGGATGCGCCTGCCCGCGAACTCCTCGATGCCGAACGGCGCCGAGATCACCAACACCGCGACGACGGTCGCCGACAACGCACCGTCGGCGTCCGCCGACAACGTGCTGCCCGTATCCGTGCCGCGCGACGTCAAGCCGGTGGCCACCAAGTCGTGGACCGACGGCTCGGCGATCGCCGGCAGCAGTGAGCACACGACGGTGACGCTCGGCGTGCGCAACGCGTCGTCGAGCTCGGTGAGCGTGGGCGAGCTGCGCGTCACGGACGCGACCCCCGCGACGTACGAGCACTTCGACCTCACGGCCGTCGAGCTCGTCTCGTTCCCCGCCGGTGCCGACCGCGCGCGGCTGCTGGTCTGCACGGCGGCGGGTTCGGACTGTGCCGACGAGAGCGACTGGTCTGGGGGGCCGGTCGCCTCGTCGGCCGGTCCACTCGGTCTGCCCGGCGGCGTGCCGCCCGGCAACGTCACCGGAGTGCGGGTGGTCTTCATCGACAGCGCCGGCGACCCGCTGCCGTACGACGCCACCGGAGGCAAGGTCCGCCTCGACCTCCAGCTCCGTGACACCCTGCGGTCCGACGGCACCGACCTCACGCCGACCAGCAAGCTCACGCTCAGCAACTGCGCGGTCCCCGGCGCGATCGACGAGACGGACACGCTGACCAGCGGCGCGTCGGTGTGCGCGTCCTACGACGTGCTGCCGGACACCGTCCTGGTGACCGCCCAGAAGACCTTCGTCGCGGACACCAACGGCAACTTCACCCGCGACACCGGCGAGTACGCCGTGGTCGGCGAGCACGCCCCGGTCTCGGCCACGGTCGCGATCCGCAACAACTCGGCGTTCCCGCTGCGTCAGATCCGGATCACCGAGCCCGACGCGGGTGCACCGGCCTCGGAGTTCGAGAAGCTCGACACCACGAAGGTGCGGCTGCGCTTCCCGACCGGGGCGACGACCGCGCACCTCGTGGTGACGTACGCCGACGGCAGCGCCGACCTCGAGCAGGACCTCTCCGCCTCGGGGACGGTCGACGTCGCGCGAGCGGGCACTCGGGTCAGCGGCATCGAGGTCGTCTACACCGGCGTGGACGGCGACGGGAGCCCGTCGATCGCGATCGGCTCCACGTCGTACCTCGACCTGCACGGCACCCTCAATGACGACGTGACCGTCGACGACCTGCCGAACGGCTCGTCGCCCGGAGTCGGCAACTGCGCTGCCTACCGCGCGCAGGCGGACGTCTCCAACAGCACCGGCACCACGAGCGGCAACGCCTGCGCCACCCTCTCCGTCGAGCTGCACCGCGCCAGCGGCAGCGGCGTGAAGACGGTGGGCCAGAGCACGGTCCCGCCAGGCCAGCCGATCCCGTTCTCGCTGACGCTGACCAACAACGGCAACGTCGCCCTCGTCGACCCGGTGCTCAACGACCCGCCGGTCGACGCGGGCGGTGAGCCCCGGGCCGCAGACAACCCCTTCACGGTGCTGTCACTGGTCTCCGCGACCGTCCGCAAGGACTCCGGCACGCCGGATGTGGATGTCGAGGTCTTCGACCCGGATGCCGACTCCTGGGTGGCGTACGCCGCCTCCGACGCAGCGCTGCTGACCCGCGCCACGGGTGTCCGACTCCTCGTCGACGGCGAGCTGACGCCGACCAAGCGTGTCTTCCTCGACCTGGTGACGGTCCGTCGTGACGGGGTGCCCGACGGCGTGCAGCTGAGCAACTGCTTCACGGCCGGCGCCGTCGGCTGGACCGGCGACCCGGTCTGCTCGGCCGAGGTCGTCACCGCGCCGGCCTCGAGCGGGGCCGCGCTGAACAAGTCGATCGCGCCGGGTCAGCTCCCGGCGCCGATCGCGGGTGTCCCGCAGCAGACCGCGCAGCTCCGGCTGGCCGTCGCCAACACCGGCAACGTGAGCGCCAAGCGCCTTCAGGTCACCGACGAGGACACCGACTTCTTCGACGCGGTCGACTTCGGGAAGGTCCGCTCGGTCGCGTTCCCGGTGGGCGCGAACCGCATCCAGGTCGACGCCCTCACGTCCTCCGGCTGGGTGACCGGCACGCCGGTCGCGAGCGGTGCGAACTACCCGCTCCCGGGTGGCGTCACCGCTGCGGACGTCATCGGCGTGCGGCTGACCTTCACCAACTCGGACGGCGACTACTCGCTGCGCCCCTGCGAGGGCACGCCCACCCCGATGAACTGCACGGGCGTCGTCGTCCTCGACGTGCACCCGCGCAGCACGCTGCGCTCCGACGCCGACACGGCGCCGCCGATGGAGCTCGACAACACCGCGTCGGCAGGCTACGAGACCCGGCTGCAGACCGCCGGCACGCTCGCCACCGTCGACCCGGTCGACGCCACGCTCGACCTGGTCGACGGCGCCCCGCAGCTCGACGTCGAGAAGACGCCGAACACCGCCATCTCGCCCGGCGAGACCGCGCCGTTCCGGCTGAAGGTGACCAACTCCGGCACGGCCGACCTGCCGCACGTCCGCGTCACCGACCGCCTGCCGGCCGGCCTCACCTTCGACGAGGCCTTCCAGAGCGGCACCGGCTACCGCGTCGTCGACGCGCAGGTGCCCGCCGGCACCGACGACGTGCCCACGCCGACCTTCACCACCACGAGCAGCAGCGGCCGGATCTCCGAGCTGCACTGGTCCTTCGGCGACTGGGTGATGCGACCCGGCACGACGTTCACGATCGAGGTCCAGGTGCGGCTCGCTCCGGGGGTGACGGAGGGCCAGGTGAACACCAACCAGATGGGTGCCACCTCTCCCGCCGACGACCTGGCCTGCGCGGCCGGGACGGGCACGTCGACTGACGGCACGTTCGGCTCCGGCACCTGGTGCACGGACTCCGCGGCCGTCACGACCAAGGCCGGAGCGGCGTTCGAGGCCCGCAAGTGGGTCGCCGGCAACGACGAGCTCGGCTGGTGGGACAACCGCAACCTCGAGCCGGTCGCCGTCGGCGACCCGGCCTGCCCGTCACGGACCGAGGGTGGCCGGACCTACACGGCGTACCCCTGTGTCGCGTTGGTGAACCCGGGCGACCGCTACGACTACCTCCTTCGGATGGTCAACGCGGGCACGGAGCCGGCCACGGCGATGCGGATCATCGACCGGTTCCCGGTGCAGGGCGACAAGGGCGTGGTGCTCAGCGGCACCGACCGCGGTACCGAGTGGGACCACCGGCCGCGCCTCGCGACCGAGCCGGCGCTGGTCGGCAGCGGCACGCTGACCACGACGTACGCCGACAGTGAGGCGGGCGTGTGCACCGACGACCTGTCGATGACCGACGCGTGCGCCGCCGGCACCTGGGCGGCCGACTTCAGCGCCGCCGCCGTCGCCGCGCAGCTGCGCGTCGCGTGGCCGACGCCGCTCGCCCCGGGCGACGGCGTGAGCATCACGTTCTCGATGGACACGCCGCTCGAGGTTGCGCAGGTCTCCGACCCGACGATCGCCTGGAACTCCTTCGGACACGCCGAGACCACCCGGCGGGGCAACGGCAGCACCCGCGTGCTGCCCCCGACGGAGCCGATCCAGGTCGGTGTCGCGACGGCGTACGGCACCCTGCGCGTCGAGAAGCAGCTCCTGGACAACCCGGGTGACCTGCCGGTCGACGACCGTGAGTTCGACATCGACTACTCGTGCCACATCGAGCCGGTCGGCAACCCCGACCAGGTCGTCGCCACGGGCACCCTCACGCTGCGGCCGGGGGAGTCGGACCAGGTGACCGGGCTGCCCGGCGGTGCGATCTGCAAGGTGTGGGAGACCGACGCGTACGGCGGCGTCACCAACCACCCGGCCGACGACCCCGCGGTCGTCACGATCGACCCGCAGCTCGGCCCCGACCCGGCGCCCGCCGCGTCGGTGACCGTCACCAACAGCTACCCGCTCGCGGAGATCGAGCTCGTGAAGTCCGTCGAGGGTGACGCCGCGTCGTACGGCGCGGCCACGACGTACCCCGTCCAGGTGCTGTGCGCGATGGACGGAGAGACGGCTACCGGTTTCCCCGTGACCGTCGACCTGGTCGGTGACGACAGCGAGACGCTCGACGCTCCGGTCGGCTCGACCTGCACCGCGACCGAGCTCGACAGCGGTGGCGCGACCTCGTCGACCGTGACGCCGTCGGCGGGCTTGCTCGTCACGCCGGGTGCGACGACACCGCTGACTCTGACGGTGACCAACACCTTCGAGGAGGGGCACCTGCAGATCCGCAAGCTCGTCGCCGGGACCGGTGCCTCGCTGCCCGACGGGCCGTTCGAGTACGACGTGGCGTGCACGTTCGAGGGCACGGCGATCGCTCCCGTGACGGTGACGATCTCGCGGCCCGCGGGTGAGACCGAGCTGACCGCTGACGTGCCGCTCTCGCTGCCGGTCGGCGCCGAGTGCACGGTGACCGAGACCGACGACGGCGGCGCCGACGCCACCCCGGCGCCGGTGACCGTGACGATCGTCGAGAACGCCGACGACAACACCGTCGCCGCGACGTTCACCAACGAGTTCTCGGCGGGGACGGTCGCGCTCCGCAAGGCGCTCGACGGCGCCGCGGCCGGGGCGTCGTACGCCACCGGGGCGGTGTTCACCGTCGACGTCACCTGTGCGTTGGGCGCACCCACGAACGTCCTCTACTCCAGGCCGGTCGCGATCAAGGGTGGCGAGCGGATCGAGCTGGAGGACGCCCTGGGCGACCCGGTGCTGCTGCCCGTCGGAGCACGCTGCTGGGCCGTCGAGAGCAACACCGGCGGGGCGAGCAGCCACGTCGCGAACGCTCGCTCGTACGACGACGGTCTGACGGTGGTCGCCGGCCAGCCGAGCGACGTGCAGGCGCTGGAGCTGGAGGTCACCAACACCTTCGCCCGCACCAGTCTGGTCATCGACAAGGTCGTGACGGGTGACGCCGCCCGCTACGCCGAGGGTCGGGAGTACGACGTCGCCGTGACGTGCGTCCTGCCGCAGGGCGGTGTCGAGACGCCGATCATCACGGCCCAGCCGTACACCGTGACGGCAGACCAGTCGGTCACGGTGCCGGACCTGCCCGTCGGAGCGAAGTGCTGGGCGGTCGAGACCGACAATGGCGGCGCGACGGAGTCCATGGTCGACCACGGGGGTCCCGCCGCACCGTTGGTGCTCGACGGTCAGCCCGGCACCATCGTGGTCACCAACGAGTTCGACGCCGCCGACCTCACGGTCACGAAGAAGGTCGTGAACGGGCCGGCAGGCCCCTACTCCTTCGAGGTCTTGTGTGTCACCGACGAGGGCCCGGTCGAGCTGCGTCCCCAGGACGCGGCGTTCACGCTCCGCGACGGCAAGCACCGGACGATCGGTGTCCCGCTCGGTGCGACCTGCACGATCGAGGAGGTCGACGTCGCGGACCTGGTCGTCGTGAGCTTCCGCGAAGGTCGTCGAGGTGACGGGCGAGCCGACGGGAAGGTGGTGGTCGACCGCGACCGCGACGTGACCGTCGTGAACACGTTCGCTGCCGAGGTCGACTCGAACCTGCACGGCGACGACGGCGACGAGGGCGACGAGGGCGACGTCGGTGGCACCGAGGCCGGGACAGACGACGGCGACGGAGTGCTGCCGAACCTCGGCGGCCCGGCTATGGGCCTCCTCGGGATCGCCGCGCTGTTGCTCGCGGGCGGTGCAGTGCTCGTGTGGCGCAGTCGGCGGACAGGCAGGGCCTGAGGGTTGGAGTACGCCCGGTCCGGGTCGGCCGCTTCGGCCGCCCGGGCCGGGCGTCTGTCGCATTCCCGCTGCATGACGACAAGCGGCCGCTCCTGGGCCGCAAGCTGCACCACAGTCCGCGGAGGAGCTGCGCGTCGGGCTCGTCGTCGACGAGCCTGGCGGCCGCTGAGTCTTCTTCAAGGTTTCCGCAAGACCGGTACGAACCACTTGGGGCCGGTCGGATCGGTCATTAAAGTTGCGATCACAAGCCGCGCTGGTGACCCGAGACGCCAGCGCGGCTTGTTTCTATTTTTCCGGCTCGGTGGGTCAGAGCCCGCCGATGCCCTGGCCGAGCAGCACCACGCCGATCACGAGCAGCAGGACGCTCATCACGGCGACGTGGTTGGCCTGCAGCCAGTGCGCAGCTCGTCCAGCGGCTGACGCAGCCGCTCGTGCGCGACGAGGAAGCCGACGACGGGCACCGCCACCGGTGCTCGCGGCGATCAGGGTGAAGATCGCGATCGCGGCGACCACTTCGCTGGTCCCCAGCCCCGCGCTCCCGATCGCGGAGCCGGCCGCGATGCACATCAACAGGTTCTTGGGGTTGACGGCCGACAGCAGGAGCCCGAGCCCGAGCGCCTTGACGAAGGTGAACGAGTCGATCGCGGCCATCCACGTCGGGAGGGCGGCGACCTCGCCGGCCTTCGGACGCCTGCGCCACTGCCGTACGCCGAAGAGCAGGAGCAGCGCGCCGAGCACGATCTTGATCCAGGCCGCCGCGGCGGAGGAGGTCTCCGACGACACCGTTCATGGGCTCCCTCGCGTTCCCCGAGCCTCCTGCGGCTCACCCGGAGAGGGTGGTCCGCCGGAGTCTCGGCGAGGCCAGGGAGCGCTGCTCGTCACGTCGTCTTAGCACAACCTTCATCCGCGAACTGAGAAAACCGGGCCGAGAAGGTTCGATCCGGAGCGATGGTTGGTAACGTGTCTTCTGCAACAGGTGCAAGTTCCAGCAGGTATGACGCCGGCGGAGTTTGTGATCCAACGGCGTTTCTTCTTTCGTGGGCCTACCACTCATGCGAAGTCGGAGCGACGTGTCACCGCACCTGATGTGGGACCGTCGAAGTGACGGTCTCTCGCCCCGACAGAGGAGTAACGAGCACATGGCTCAGGGCACTGTTAAGTGGTTCAACGCAGAAAAGGGCTTCGGCTTCATCGCTCAGGACGGCGGCGGCGACGACGTCTTCGTTCACTACTCGGCGATTCAGACCCAGGGCTACAAGTCCCTGGACGAGAACCAGAAGGTCGAGTTCGAGGTCACCCAGGGTCCCAAGGGCCCGCAGGCGGAGAACGTCCGCGCGCTGTGATCTGACGGTCGTCCGAGCGGCGGCCTGAAGGGGCTCCACCCGCGAGGGTGGGGCCCCTTCATCCTTTGTGGCCCCCGGTTGCTCCCCGGCCAGTTCCCTTCGGAGCAGGCGAGCATGGCCCGGACGGGTCAGATTTCCGGTTGCCGCGTTTGTCGGCGTGACCGTCGGGCAGGCTGGCCGTTAGGGGAGGTCAGACGATGCCTGAGACCAGGGCGGCGCGTGCGGGCCCGACGCATACAGGCCGAACCCGGATGGGAGTGATGGACGTGCAGGACCAGTTCGACGTCTCCCTCGAGGACTCCGATCTGCTCGGCGAGGTCGAGCTGACGACCAACCTGATCATCGCTGCCAGTGAGTCCGACGAGCACCTCTCTGTCGACGAGATCGACAGGATCCTCGGCGTCGTGCCCTCGCCGCGGAGCGAGGCCTGAGCCGTCGCAACCGTGGCCGCATACCCCTGAGGGGTATGCTGGACACATGAGTGAGCACGTTGCCGGCGAGCACCAGCACGGCTACATCCAGCGCAAGGACGACTACCTCCGGCGACTGCGACGTATCGAGGGGCAGGCCCGGGGCCTCCAGCGGATGGTCGAGGAGGAGCAGTACTGCATCGACATCCTCACCCAGGTCGCGGCGATGACCAAGGCACTGCAGGCGGTCTCCCTCGGTCTCGTCGAGGAGCACCTCGCCCACTGCGTGGTGGACGCGGCCCGCGCCAGCGACGAAGCCGCGCAGGAGAAGATCAGCGAGGCCGTCGAGGCCATCGCCCGGCTGGTGAAGTCGTGACGGGGTCGACGACCGCGACCTGGCAGGTCGTCGGCATGACGTGCGGGCACTGCGTCTCGGCGGTGCGCGAGGAGCTCTCGGCCATCGAGGGCGTCCAGTCGGTCGACGTCGTGCTGGAGTCCGGCAGCGTCACCGTGGTCAGCTCAGGTCCGCTCGAGCCGCAGTCGGTCGCGGCGGCGGTCGAGGAGGCTGGCTACCAGCTGGCCTGATCGTCCTCGGGACGGACCGTCAGCACGTGGCGAACAGCACCGGCCCGGACGAGAGGTCGGAGAAGACGTACGACCCCTCCTTGGGACTGAGGTCCAGGGTCACCAGGTCGCCCTCGGCGGTGGCCGAGCTGACGGAGAACCGCTCGGCGAAGTTGCCGCCCTGTCCCGGTGCGGGCCCGATCGCCAGGGTGGAGCGGCTGTCGGCGTTGGTGCGGGCCTGCTCGTCGTCGGCGAAGGCCATCACGGTGCGTACGTCGCCGCCGGGCTGGACCGACATCGCGTACGCCGTCAGCGGGTCGACGGTGCCCGCCTCCTTGATCAGCCGGTCGGCGGTCTGCTGGTCGTCGTCGTCGGCCTGGCTCATCGCGAGGGCGCGGCACACCCGGTCGCCGTCGTACACCGCGGCGGTCAGCGGCTCCCCGGACGCGGCGACGACCGAGCGCATCGGCCCGGAGATCTCGTCGTCGCCGAGCCCGTCGACGACCTGCTGCAGATAGTCGTCGCGGTCGCTCGTGAGGACGAGTCCCGCGTCGGCGTCGAGGGCGACGTACTGCAGCTCGGGGGTGAGGTTGTCGCCGACCTCCGGGAGCAGGGTGTCGCCGCCCATCCACACGCCGTCGTCGTCCTTCGGGCGGGCGAACCCGAGGTCGTCCAGGTGGTCGGCCACGGCGCCGACGGCAGCACCGTCCGGGAGCTTGACGATGACGACGGCACCCTCGGCGGACTGGCTGAAGAGCTCCCATTCGGCGTTGGCGGGGGAGAAGCCGAACTCGCTCTCGAGCACTGGCGCGGACTCGACGAGGGCCGAGGCGGACGACAGATCGGCGTCGAAGGCTGCGTCCAGGTCGGAGCCGACCTGTTTGCGGACCGCCGACCAGTTGGTCCAGGAGAGGCGCTCCGCGTCGCTCGGTGCGTACGCCGCCGCCTGCTCGAATGTGGTCTCGTCCCGGCCCTGCCACCAGTGGACGCCGACGACGACGGCCGCCGCGAGGAGAGCCAGCCCCAACACCGCCACGACCATGATCGTCACGCGTTTGGGCACAGGTGGGTCTCCTCTTCGGGCCGGGGTGGTGTGAGACTAACTGCATGGCCACGAAGGACGTGCTCGCCGCCGGCGCCGTCGTGTTCCGCCCCGGGAAGCGCGTCCTGCTGGTGCACCGCCCGCGCTACGACGACTGGTCCTTCCCCAAGGGCAAGCTCGACCCGGGGGAGCACGTCACCTCGGCCGCCGTACGCGAGGTGTCGGAGGAGACCGGCCTGCACATCCGCCTGGGCGTGCCGCTGTCGTCGCAGCGCTACCCGGTGACCGGCGGCCGGACCAAGCAGGTCTCCTACTGGGTCGGGCGGGTGGTCGGCAGCGACGACGTGTCGCACTACCGGCCGAACGCCGAGATCGACGCGGTGGAGTGGGTGCCGTACGACGCGGCGATGGACCGGCTCTCCTATGACTACGACCGCGCGACGCTGAAGGAGGCCCGACCGCAGCGCCGCAGGACGCACGCGGTCGTCGTGCTCCGGCACGGCCACGCGCGCTCCCGGAAGGGGTGGCGCCAGGACGACCGGCTGCGACCGCTCGTGCAGCTCGGCCGCACCCAGGCTCAGCAGCTGGTGCCGGTGCTCGCGGCGTACGACGTCACCAGGGTCGTGAGCTCCGGCAGCATGCGCTGCCTGGAGACGGTCACGCCGTACGCCGACACGACAGGTTGGAGCCTCGAGATCGCCGACGGGGTCAGTGAGGAGGGAGCGAGTCCCTCGGCAGTGGCCGAGGTGGTCGATGGCCTGGTCGCCGGCGACGAGGCTGCGGTCCTGTGCACCCACCGCCCGGTGCTGCCGTCCGTGCTCGACGCTCTCGGTCTCGAGGACACCAAGCTGGAGCCCGGGTCGATGCTCGTGGTGCACCTGCGTCAGGGCACGGTGACCGCTACCGAACTCCACCGGACCGGGTGAGTCAACGGGTTCCTGGGCTTGTTCACGTGATTGCCGTCTCGTGAGCGGCTGCCGGACTCCATCTGGGCGATTCGAGTTCACCGCTCGTTCACCAACGACCCCGGAACCGTCCACTTCGACTCCCTAACTTCGCTGTTGTCAGAGACAGAGAAGACAGAGGAGTCTTGAAGTGATCCGCACTTCCATCCGCCGGGCAGTCGTGCCGGGCATCGCCGTTCTCGCGCTCGCCCTCACGGGCTGCGGCGCGGGGAACAGCAGCGACACCGACAGCGCCAGCGACGGCAGCAGCAGCGGTGCCGCCAGCCTCAGCGGCTCGCTCGCCGGCGGCGGTGCCTCCTCGCAGGAGTCCGCGCAGACCGCCTGGCGCGCCGGCTTCCAGACCGCCAACTCCGGCGTGACCATCACCTACGACGCCGTCGGGTCCGGCACCGGACGCGAGAACTTCATCAACAAGGCGACCTCGTTCGCCGGCTCCGACTCCTACCTGAGCGACGACGAGGGGCAGCTGACCGCCGCCAAGGAGCGGTGCGGCGGCACCGACGCCATCGAGGTCCCGGCGTACGTCAGCGCGATCGCGATCGTGTTCAACGTGCCGGGTGTCGACTCGCTCAACCTCGACGCCAAGACCGTCGCGTCGATCTTCGACGGCAAGATCACCACCTGGAACGACCCGGCCATCGCCGCCCTCAACGACGGCGTCGAGCTGCCCGACTCGAAGATCTCGCCGGTGCACCGCTCCGACGACTCCGGCACGACGGACAACTTCACCGACTACCTGAGCAAGGCCGGCGGCGGCGCCTGGCCGCACGACGCCGACGGCGTGTGGCCGATCAAGGGCGGCGAGGCTGCTGAGGGCACCTCCGGCATGGTCGCCGCGGTCAAGGGCGGCGAGGGCACCATCGGCTACGCCGACGAGAGCCAGGCCGGTGGCCTGGGCCTCGTCTCGGTCCAGGTCGGCGAGGAGTTCGTCGCCCCGTCCGCCGAAGGTGCCGCCAAGGCGCTCGCCGTCTCCAAGCCGGTCGAGGGTCGCGCGGACGTCGACATGGCGATGGAGATCGACCGGACCACGACCGAGTCCGGCGCCTACCCGGTGCTGCTCGCGTCGTACCTGATCGCCTGCCAGACCTACGACGACGCCAACGAGGCCGCGCTGGTGAAGGGCTTCCTGTCCTACATCGTCTCGGACGAGGGCCAGCAGGTTGCCGCCGAGCAGGCCGGCGCCGCTCCGCTCGACGCGACGCTCGCCTCCCAGGCAGCCGACATCGTCGGAGCCATCTCCGCCAAGTAACGACGTCGGACGTACGGCGGCCCGCGACCTGGGTCGCCGTACGGCCGCAAGAACAGCTAGAGCAACGAACTCCCGACAGGAGCCCCGTGTCCGTCACCGCACCGTCCCCGCCGAGGGCCGACAAGCCGGTCGTGCGTCCCGGCGACCGGATCTTCGCAGGCACCGCCAGGCTCGCCGCCCTGACGATCATGCTGGCCCTGGCCGGGGTCTTCGTGTTCCTGGCGATCGAGGGCTTCCCGGGACTGAGCGCTCCCGAGAACATCTACGCCCCCGCCACCGACTTCTGGTCGTACGTCGGCCCGCTGGTCTTCGGCACGATCCTGGCCGCCGTCGTGGCGCTGGTGATCGCGGTGCCGTTCTCGATCGGCGTCGCGCTCTTCATCTCCCACTACGCGCCCGCTCGCATCGCCTCCCCGATCGCCTACGTGATCGACCTGCTCGCGGCGGTGCCCAGCGTGGTCTACGGCCTGTGGGGCGGCCTGGCGCTCGCGCCGGCCCTGCGACCGGCCATCGACTGGCTCTACGACCACCTCAGCTTCATCCCGCTCTTCGCCGGCCCGCCGTCGGTCACCGGCCGGACCATGCTCACGGCCGGCATCGTGCTGGCGATCATGGTCGTGCCTATCACCACCGCGATCTCGCGTGAGGTCTTCGCCCAGACCCCGCGCCTGCACGAGGAGGCCGCGATGGCCCTCGGCGCCACCCGCTGGGAGATGATCCGGCTCGCGGTCTTCCCGTACGCCCGCTCGGGCGTGATCTCCGCGGTGATGCTCGGCCTCGGTCGCGCGCTCGGCGAGACCATGGCGGTCGCGATGGTCCTCTCGGCGACGCCGGTGGTGACGCTCAACCTGATCTCCGACACCAACCCCGCGACCATCGCCTCCAACATCGCCTCCAACTACAAAGAGGCCTCGCCGGACAAGCAGGCGGTCCTGATCGCCACCGGCTTGGTGCTGTTCGCGGTCACCTTCGCGGTGAACTTCGCGGCCCGGTGGGTCATCGGTCGCGGCGAGAGGAAGCTGACTCGATGAACCACCCCACGAAGTCGCTCGCTCCCTCCGCTTCGCTCCCTCCGCTCACGACTCCGAGGGGACCCCGATGAACCACCCCACGAAGTCGCTCGCTCCCTCCGCTTCGCTCCCTCCGCTCACGACTCCGAGGGGACCCCGATGAGCACCACGACTCCGCTGGAGCCGGACTCCTTCGCGATCACGGCCAACCTGGCCCAGCCACGGCTGCCCAAGTGGGCGCTGGTCCTGGTCGCCGTGCTGTCGCTCGGCATCGCCGGGCTGCTCACACTGCTGCTCGGCTGGAGCCCGTTCGCCGGCCTGGTCCTGGCGATCGCGCTGGCCGCCGTCGGCCTGCCGCTCTGGGCACTGCTTCTCGAGGGCAAGCGGTCGGCCGCCGACCGGCTCGCCACCTCGCTGGTCTGGGCGGCCTTCGGCGTGGTGCTCGTGCCGCTCGTCTGGCTGATCTGGCTGGTCGTCAAGAACGGCATCGGCGTCATCAACGGCGAGTTCCTGACCTACGACATGCGCAACGTCGTGGGCGCGGGCGGCGGCATCTACCACGCCCTGTGGGGCACCATCCTGGTCACCCTGGCCGCGGCGATCATCTCGATCCCGATCGGTCTCTTCACCGCGATCTACCTGGTGGAGTACGGCCGCGGCAGCCGTCTCGCCCGGGTCACGACGTTCCTGGTCGACGTGATGACCGGCATCCCGTCGATCGTGGCCGGCCTCTTCGCGCTGTCGCTCTTCGTGCTGATCTTCGGTCCGGCGATCCGGATCGGCTTCGGCGGCGCGGTCGCGCTGTCGCTGCTGATGATCCCCACGGTGGTCCGCTCGGCCGAGGAGATGCTGCGGCTGGTGCCGAGCGACCTGCGCGAGGCGTCGTACGCGCTCGGCATCCCGAAGTGGCGCACGATCGTCAAGGTGGTGCTCCCGACCGCGCTCGGCGGCATCATCACCGGCGTCGTGCTCGCGATCTCGCGGGTGATCGGCGAGACGGCTCCGCTGCTGGTCGTCGCGGGCGCGACCGACTCGGTCAACTTCAACCTCTTCGAGGGCCGGATGATGACGCTCCCGGTCTACATCTTCAGCCAGTACAGCTCGCCCGGCGTGGTGCCGATCGGCATGGAGGGTGACCCGCCCGGATATGCCCGCGCGTGGGGTGCCGCCCTCGTGCTCATCGCTATCGTGATGGTGCTCAACCTCGTGGCTCGCATCATCGGCGCCTACTTCGCCCCCAAGACCGAACGGCGCCGCTGAGCGCCTGTGTGAGAGAGAAACCATGGCCAAGAGCATCGACGTCTCCGACCTCAACATCTACTACGGCGACTTCCTCGCCGTCGAAGGTGTCAACATGACGATCCGCGCCAAGGCGGTGACCGCGTTCATCGGTCCCTCCGGGTGTGGCAAGTCGACCTTCCTGCGCACCCTCAACCGGATGCACGAGGTGATCCCCGGCGCCCGCGTCGAGGGCAAGGTGATGGTGTCGGGCCAGTCGCTCTACGACCCGGCGATCGACCCGGTCGCCGTACGCCGCCAGATCGGCATGGTCTTCCAGCGGCCGAACCCGTTCCCGACGATGTCGATCTACGACAACGTCCTCGCCGGGTCGAAGCTGAACTCGAAGAAGATGAAGAAGTCCGAGGCCGACGCGATCGTCGAGAAGTCGCTGAAGAGCGCCAACCTCTGGAACGAGGTCAAGGACCGGCTCGACAAGCCCGGCATGGGCCTCTCCGGTGGTCAGCAGCAGCGCCTCTGCATCGCCCGCGCGATCGCGGTGTCGCCGGAGGTGCTGCTCATGGACGAGCCGTGCTCGGCCCTGGACCCGATCTCGACCGCGGCGATCGAGGACCTCATCCACGAGCTGAAGTCCGAGTACACGATCGTCATCGTGACCCACAACATGCAGCAGGCGGCGCGGGTCTCCGACGACACCGGCTTCTTCAACCTCAAGGCCACGGGTGAGCCCGGGCACCTGGTGGAGTTCAACCCGACCAACAAGATGTTCACCAACCCGGACGAGGAGTCCACCGAGGCGTACATCTCCGGCCGGTTCGGTTGACGGGGACGCGCCAGCGGACCCGTTGATGGTGGTCAAGCAAGCGGCGCGGCTGAGGAACGAAGTCGCGACCCGCGTGTCGAGACCGGATCGCTCAGATCCCGGCTGATCGTGCCGATACAGCGATCATGCCTCGTCGTGCAGTCGTGATCGAGGACGACGCGGACATCGCGTCGCTCCTCGAGCTCGCGCTGTCCTCGCAAGGCTTCGAGGTGGCGATCGCGACCGACGGCCAGGAGGGAGTCGCGCTGGTCACCGCGCTGAAGCCCGACCTGGTCACGCTGGACGTCGGGCTGCCCGGGATCGACGGCCTCGAGGTGTGCCGACGGATCCGGCCGATCACCGACGCGTACGTCGTCATGGTGACCTCGCAGGCAGAGGAGATCGACCGCCTGATCGGTCTCGAGACCGGCGCCGACGACTACCTCGCCAAGCCGATCAGCGTGCGCGAGCTCAAGGCACGGGTCAACGCGATGTTCCGCCGGCCGCGCCACTTCTTCGAGGTGCCCGACGCGGCGTACGACGTGGCGCCGGTCGCGGCGATCGCCGAGGCTGCGGGCGCCGCGGAGCACGAGGTGCTGCGCCACGGTGACCTGCTCGTCGATGTCGACGCCCACCGAGCGTGGCGCGCGGGCGAGGAGGTCGTCCTGACCCCGACCGAGTTCGACCTGCTCACCACGCTGATGCGCTCGCCGACCCGGGTGTGGCCGCGGGCGCTGCTGATGCAGGAGGTCTGGGGCCAGAGCTGGGGTGAGACCCACCACGTCGAGGTCCACATGGGCAACCTGCGACGCAAGCTGGGAGACCGGCGCGGCGAGGTGCGGTTCGTGGAGACCGTGCGTGGCGTGGGCTACCGCTTGCGCGCGGCCAGCTCGAGCACCGAGCCCGAGCCCAGCCGGGCTCCGATCGGCTCGTCGACCAGCTGACCGGTCGTGAACCGGGTGCCCGGCCCGCCGAGCTCCACATCGTCTGCGGCGGCCACGAGTCGGCGCGGCCGCAGCGGCAGGAACTTCGAGTCGTCGGTGATCATGGGCGTGGCTCCGATGTGATGAGGGTGAGGCGCGGACGCGCGTCCGGTGCCGGCGCGCGGTGGCGGAGTGGGTCCTGCCGCCAGATCAGGCTCAGCCCGAGCAGGACGACGCCGCCGAGGGCGACCCAGACGGCGCCGTACCGCACGACGGTCGCGCGGACCGCCTGGACGACGTGGCCGACCTTCGGCACGACGTACGCCGTCTCCCAGACCTTGCCGCCCGGCACCATGCCCTTGGCGTCCACGTGGATGCCCTGGTCGTCGTCGTTCATCAGCACGCTGACCTTGGCACTCCCGATGCTCACGTCGGCGGACGTCGTGCCCGTGTAGGCGCCGTACGTGCCGATGCCGGCGACGGCTGCCGCGCTGGCGACGAGGGCGACCGTCGCGAAGATCTTGACGGCGTTGCGGCGTGCAGTGGTGGCGCGCATTGCGGGTTCCTCCCCCAAGGTTCCCCCAGGCGTCCGCCTGGTGATGACCCGATCAAACCCTTCCGATCGCAAGACGCTGCCCGCCCGATCCCCCGTTTTCCTACAAGACAAATGCAAGGTGCTCAGGTGGGGGTGGGCGGGGTGAAGGGGTAGCCGGGAGAGCGAAGCGGCATAGCCACGGACGAAATGGTCGTCCCGTGCCCCTGGGGCCAGCCATATCGTCCGTGGCTATCCCCGCTGCCACCCAAAGGGGCCCTTCGCTATGGCGGATGGTCAGCGCTGGTGGGCTGTGGATGACGCGAGCAGGATCTGCTCGAACATCGCACCCTGGGCCACATGATGTGGTTGACCGAGCCGCCGCCGTACGACGTGGGACGCGCGCCACTCGTCCGGCCGGTGCGGATCGATCCGCTGGGTCGCGCCGGCCCGACCCGCGCCCAGGCCCGCGGCCCGCGGTGGCGCCGCACGGGCCAGGGCTTCTACGTGCCGGCAGACGTAGACGCAACGTTGCCCGCACAGCGCATCCTCGAAGCCAGCCACGATCTCCGCGGCTCCCAGTCGGTAACGGGGTGGGCGGCGCTCCACTGGCACGGTGCGTTCTGGCTCGACGGCTTCGACGCCCCCGGTCGGCCCGCGCCGGTGAAGATCGCGGTCGTCCACGGGAGTCGTCGACCGCAACTTGGCGTGGAGGTCACGTCGGAGTTCATCCCGCCCAAGGAGCGCCAGACCGTCGGTGGTCTGCAGGTCGTGTCACCGCGGTGTGCGGTCGCCTTCGAGATGCGCTACGCGCCGACTCCCGTTGCGGCAGTTCGAGCCTTCGACATGGCCGCGGCCGCAGACTTGGTCTCCCGAGCAGAGCTGCTCGACTACTTCGAGCAGCTCTATCACTGGACCGGCATTCCCGGCGCTCGCGACGCGGGCCTGCTGGTCGACGAGAACGCCTGGTCGCCGCCGGAAGTCGACGCACGGCTGGTGTGGCCGCTGGAGTTGGGTCACGCCCCGCCGCTCACCAATCGACCGCTTTTCGACCGCTCCGGCCGGCACATCGGAACACCGGACCTCCTCGACCTCAACGCCGGCCTGGTCGTCGAGTACGAAGGAGCCCTGCATCTTGCGGGGGTACGACGCGCGAAGGACCTGGTCCGCGAGGATGCCTTCCGCAAGGTGGGGCTGGAGTACCTGACCCTGGTGTCGGCTGACCGCGCTGATCGATCGCGCATGGCGCTCCGGGTCGCTGCTGCCCTGGACCGCTCGCCGTACCTGCCCCGTGAAGAGTGCGCCTGGACAATCGAGCCGCCGCCGTGGTGGCTCCCGACCCACACCGTGGAACTGCGGCGCGCGCTGTCACCGGAGCAGCGCGAGCGGTTCCTGGGATATCGCCGTACAGCGTGACGGTCCGTGATGCGCGACCGGCGCAGGCACAAGTCGGGGTAGCCACGGACGATCGGGTTGCTTATCCGCGCCTATGGCAACCATTTCGTCCGTGGGTATCGGGCCCTCAGCCCCGACGAGCGATCCTCAGACCCCAAGCACCGCATGCAGTACGACGTAGCACCCGGCGGCGACGAGACCGGCCATGGGGAAGGTGAGGACCCAGGCGGCGACGATCGAGCGGGCGACACCCCAGCGGACGGCGGAGAAGCGCTTGGTGGCGCCGGCGCCCATGATCGCGGAGGTGATCGTGTGGGTCGTCGAGATCGGGGCGTGGAAGAGGAACGCCGTGGTGTAGAGGACGCCTGCGCCGACCGACTCGGCGGCGAAGCCGCGGGCCGGGTCGAGGTGGATGATCCGGCGGCCGAGGGTGCGCATGATGCGCCAGCCGCCGGAGTAGGTCCCGAGCGAGATCGCGGAGGCGGCGAGGATGACGACCCAGAGGGGGAGGTTCTCCTGTGGCTCGCCCGCGGCGTTCGTGTAGTAGCCGGCAGAGGTGAGCGTCAGGAAGATGACGCCCATCGTCTTCTGAGCGTCCTGCAGGCCGTGGCCGAGAGCGAGCGCCGCGGCGGAGAAGGTCTGGGCCATCCGGAAGCCGCGGAAGACCTTGTGCGGGTTCCGCTTCCGGAAGATCCACATGATGGCCAGCATCACCGCGAACGCGGCGAGGAAGCCGAACACCGGCGACAGCACCATCGGGATCAGCACCTTGTCGACGATCGTCGCCCAGTGCACGAGCGCCCCCGCCGTGATCGCGGCGCCGACGAGACCGCCGATCAGGGCGTGCGACGAGGAGGAGGGCAGCCCGAAGTACCAGGTGACGAGGTTCCACACGATCGCGCCGAGCAGGCCGGCGAGGATGACGACGAGACCGGCGTTGCCGGCCATCGGTGAGATCACGTCACTGACCGTGTGCGCGACCTCCTGGCCGAGCAGGGCGCCGACGAAGTTCATCACCGCGGCCAGCACCAGCGCGATGCGCGGCGTGAGCGCGCGCGTCGACACCGAGGTGGCGATGGCGTTGGCGGCGTCGTGGAAGCCGTTGGTGTAGTCGAATGCCAGGGCAACGACGACGACCGTGATGACGATCGCGAGCTCCATGTCCGGTCAGGACTCCTTGACCGCGATCT
This sequence comes from Nocardioides endophyticus, assembly GCF_039543845.1. NCBI lineage: Bacteria > Bacillati > Actinomycetota > Actinomycetes > Propionibacteriales > Nocardioidaceae > Nocardioides > Nocardioides endophyticus. The sequence continues at coordinate 73,005 of NZ_BAABKN010000015.1, forward strand.
GCTCCACGATGTTGGCAACCTTCTCGAACGCGTCGATCGCCTCCTCGAGGGACTCGACGATGTCCTTGAGCTTCAGGACCTCGATGGTCTTGAACTCGCCGCTGAAGAGCTTCGCGATCGTACGCCGGTGGTTCTTGTCGCCGGCGTTCTCGAGGCGGTTGATCTCGATCCAGTACTCCTCGAGCGACTGCAGCGACTGCAGGTTCGGCATCGACGACGCCGTCAGTTCCGCGCACCGCTGGAGGACCTCCACCTGGGTGGACAGCTCCGGCGGCAGCAGCTTCACCTCGTACAACAGGATCATGTCGACGACCTCGTCCATCAGGTCCATCACGTCGTCGAGCCCGGAGGCCAGCGCGTAGATGTCCTCGCGGTCGAACGGCGTCACGAAGGTCGAGTTCACCTTCTTGACGATCGCGTGCGTCGTCTCGTCGGCATTGTGCTCGGCTTCGCGCATTCGACGGGCTACGTCGTTGTGGTCAGCGCCTTCGGCGAGCATCTCCGCCAGGAGCGAAGCGCCGGTCACGAGGTGCTGAGCCTGTTCGGTGAAGAGGATGTAGAACGACGTGTCGACAGGGCGGAATCGGAATCCCACGAAACAACTCCTGGTGAGGAGGAAACGAACGCGATCAGACTAGGGGGTGGCCAGCCGAATCGCGCAAGCGCCGCCCCCGTCGTACGCCGAAGCCGGGCCCCGGGGTGTGGCTCAGGTCACCGCCGGCGGCGCTGCGCCTCGATCAGGTTCTCCTGCAGATGCACGGTGCCCGCGTTGCGGGTCCAGTGTCCGGCGCTGTCGAGCTCCCACGCACTGGTGCTCTCGTCGAAGGCGAGGTCGAGCAGCGCGCCGATCGACGCCACGTTGTCATCGCCGGGCAGTCGGACCAGCACCTCGACCCGCCGGTCCAGGTTGCGGTGCATCATGTCGGCCGAGCCGATCCACGCCTGAGGGTCGCCGTCGTTCTCGAACCAGAAGATCCGACTGTGCTCGAGGAACCGCCCCAGGACCGATCGCACCGACACTGTCTCCGACAGGCCTGGCACCCCCGGGCGCAACGAGCAGATGCCGCGGACGAGCAGGTCGACCGTCACTCCGGCCTGCGAGGCGAGGTAGAGGGCATCGATGACCGCCTCGTCGACGACGGAGTTGGCCTTGAGCCGGATCCCCGCTGCACGCCCGGCCTGGTGGTGGGCGATCTCGCGGTGGATCTGCTCGATCAGGCCCGAGCGCACGGAGTCGGGCGCCACCAGGAGCTGGTCGTACGACGCGTTGCGCGACCAGCCGGACAGGTTGTTGAAGAGGTGAGCGACGTCGTCGCCGATCCGTTCGTCGGTGGTGATCAGGCCGACGTCCTCGTAGAGCCGCGACGTCTTGGGGTTGTAGTTGCCGGTGCCGATGTGGGTGTAGCGGCGGATGCCGTCAGGCTCGTCGCGCACCACCATGGCCAGCTTGCAGTGGGTCTTGAGGCCCACCAGGCCGTAGACGACATGGCAGCCCGCTTGCTCCAGCTTGCGAGCCCACCGGATGTTGGCCTCCTCGTCGAAGCGCGCCTTGATCTCGACGATGACCAGCACCTGCTTGCCGGCCTCGGCGGCGTCGATGAGGGCGTCGATGATCGGGCTGTCACCGGAGGTGCGGTAGAGCGTCTGCTTGATCGCGAGCACGTGCCGGTCGGCGGCGGCCTGCTCGATGAACCGCTGCACCGAGGTGGCGAACGAGTCGTACGGGTGGTGCAGCAGCACGTCGTGCCGCCGGGCCGCCTTGAAGACGTCGACGGGTGCGGCCGACTCGACCTCCGCCAGCAGGGGGTGGGTGGTCGGGACGAACGCAGGGTACTTCAGCTCCTGACGCGGCAGGTCGGCGATGTCGTGCAGGCCACGCAGGTCGAGGGGTCCGCGGAGCTTGAACACCTCCTCCTCGCGTACGTCGAGCTCCGAGACCAGCAGTTCGAGCACCTGGGGGGCGATCGACTCCTCGACCTCCAGGCGCACGGGCGGCCCGAACCGGCGGCGGAGCAGCTCCTTCTCGAGAGCCGCGAGGAGGTTCTCGGCGTCGTCCTCCTCGACCTCGAGGTCCTCGTTGCGGGTCACCCGGAAGGTGTGGACCTCCAGGACCTCCATGCCCGGGAAGAGCCGCTTGAGGTGCTCGCCGATGACGTCCTCCAGCGGCACGAAGCGCTGGTTGCCGACCGGCACGAAGCGGGAGAAGATCGGCGGCACCTTCACCCGCGCGAAGTGCTCCTTGCCGGTCTTCGGGTTGCGGATGAGCACCGCGAGGTTGAGGGACAGGCCGGAGATGTAGGGGAACGGGTGCGCCGGGTCCACCGCCAGCGGCGTGAGGACCGGGAAGACCCGGTCCTTGAAGAGCCGCTTGCAGGTCTTCTGCTCCTCGCGGTCGAGGTCGTCCCAGCGGACCAGCTCGATCCCGGCGTCCGACAGCGCCGGGACGATCTCGTCGCGGAAGAGCCGCGCCTGCCGTTCGACGAGCTCGCGGGTGGTCGACCAGATCACCTCGAGCACCTCGCTCGGCATCAGCCCGGAGGCGGCCGGCACGGCCAGCCCGGCGGCGATCCGCCGCTTGAGGCCGGCGACCCGGACCATGAAGAACTCGTCGAGGTTGCTGGTGAAGATCGCGAGGAAGCGGGTCCGCTCCAACAGCGGCAGGTGGGGGTCCTCCGCGAGCTCGAGGACGCGCTGGTTGAACCGCAGCCAGGAGAGCTCTCGATCGAGGAAGCGGTCGCCGTACTTCTCCACCGCGGCGAGCGCCTCGTCGTCCGGCTCGTACGGCGGCTCGACGTCGAAGGGCTCCTCGGGGACTCCCTCGCCATGGCTGGAGGCCGCATCCGGCTGCAGGCTGTCGAGCGTCATGTCCTCAGTCTGGCACTGCGAGGTGAACGGTAGGTTGCGCTCGTGACCGCCCTCGACCGCGCCAAGACGTGGGGGCTGCATGCGGCCCTGGCACTCCCGCATCGAGTGCAACGTGTGCTGGCCGGCCGGCCGGTGGTGGTGGACGGGGCGCCGCTGGCCGCGGACATCCAGCTGATGCTGCGACTCCAGCGCCTGACACGCGAGCAGGGGGCGGAGACGCTGCCGATCCCGGAGGGTCGCCGGACGATCCGCACGCACACCCGGATGACGGCCGGCCGCCAGCCGGTGGGTGCCGTCCGGGACCTCACCGTGGCCGGGATGCGCGCTCGCCTCTACTCACCGTCGCTGTCGCGCGGCGGACTGCTGGTCTTCTTCCACGGCGGCGGCTTCATGTACGGCGACCTCGAGTCCCACGACGCCGGGTGTCGGTTCCTCGCGGAGCGATCCGGCGTCCGGGTGCTCGCGATCGACTACCGGCTCGCCCCGGAACAACCCTTCCCTGCGGCGTACGACGACGCGATCTCGGCGTACCGCTGGGTGGACGAGCACGCCGACGAGCTCGAGGTCGACCCGTCACGACTGGCGGTGGGGGGTGACTCCGCCGGCGCCAACCTGGCGATCGGCGTCGCCATCGAGGCGGCCCGCACGGGGCTGCCGCTGGCCTTCCAGCTCCTCGTCTACCCCGTGACCGACGCCGTCCGTGACACCGCGAGCGCGCGGCTGTTCGCCGACGGCTTCTATCTCACCAAGGCGTTCATGGACCTGGCCGAGACGGCGTACGTCGTGGGCGTCGAGTCTCGCGATCCCCGGGTGTCGCCGGCATACGCGGAGCTTCCGGCTGGGCTCGCCCCGGCGTACGTCGCCACCGCCGGCTTCGACCCGCTGCGTGACGAGGGCGAGGCGTTCGCGCACAAGCTCGCCGAGTCCGGCGCTCCGGTCGAGCTGCGCCGGTTCGACGACCTGATCCACGGGTTCTTCAACATCGTCGGCCCCGGTCGGTCCGCGCGCGCCGCCAACACCGAGATCGCCGCTGCGCTGCGGGCGGGGCTGAAGAAGAGCTAGCTAGCTCCCGTGGAAGCGGCTGCGGCAGGGGCAGGCCCAGCCGAGGTCGGTCTGCTCGCCGCACTCGACGCGCTGTGGCTTGCGGCCGACGGCGCGTCGGACGAGTTGGGCGACGCCGCTGGGCGGATGCCGGCGGGCATGCCCGCAACGCCGACAGCTGTCGTCTGGCAGGGAGCTCTCAGACATACGGCCATTGTGCGCCCATAAACCCGAGCGCACGGCAGATCCCAACAGTTGACAGAGATTCTCGCCATTTCATCGAGTGGGCGAGACGTTCAGGTGAACGCAGAGTTAACGGCCGCGCCGCCAGCCGCGCTTCTGCTGCTGCAGGTCGAGGAGCTCGGCGCGCACCTCGGCGATCTCCTGGGCGAGCTCGCGAGCCTTCTCTTCGGCCGCGACCCGCTCCAGCATCGCCTCCTCGGCGATCTCGGCCTGATGGCGTACGGCGGCCTCGACCGCGCTGCGATCGGTGGTGCGCTCGGTGGCCACGGCCTCGGCCTCGGCCCGGAGCCGGGCCTGCTCCGCGGCTGCCTGCTCCGCGGCCTCGCGGGCCTCCACGGCGACGCGCAGGTCCTCGGCCTGAAGGGCCGCAGCGGCCGACGTGGCGTCGAGGACCTCGCGCAGCTTCTGCTCCGCTGCCTGCCGCTCCGCTGCGGCGGCAGCTGCGAGCTCGGCATGCGCGCGCGCATCGTTCTCCGCGACTCGGCGGGCCTCGAGCGCCTCGGTCGCAGCGAGCTCGGCGGCCTCCCGGGCGGCGGCGTGCTCCTGGGCGGTGGCATCCGCGGCAGCGCGGGCCTCGTGGGCGGCGCGGGCGTCCGCAGCCTGCTGCTCCGCTCGCTGGTGGGCCGCGGTCTGGTCGGTGGCCGCCTGCGCGGCCGCCTCGGCCTGCTCGCTGGCCCGCATCTCGGCCTGTTCGCGGGCGACCTGCGCGGCCTCGGCCCGCGCGGCCGCCGCCGCGGCAGCCCGGTCGGCCGCCTCGCGGTCGCCGTGTGCGGCCGCGGCCAGGTCGAGCTGGGCGCGGGCCTGCCGCTCCGCCTCCTCGCGCGCGGCGACGGCGGCGGTCGCGGCCTCCTCCGCGGAGAGCCGAGAGGCGTGTGCCAGCTGCGCCCGCTGGGCGTGGACGGTCGCGTTCTCGTCGGCAGCGATCCGTGCGTCGTTCGCGGCCTGCAGCGCCTCCGCCATCTGTGCGGCGGTGCGCCGTGCCTCCTCCTCGCCCGCGGCGGCGGCCGCGGCCGCCTCTGCCTGTCGGGTGGCGGCCTCCTCGGCGCGCGTGCGCGCTGCTTCGGCCGCCTCGGCCTCGGCTGCCTGCCGGCGGGTGGCCTCCTCGGCCTGAGTACGGGCGACGTGAGCCTCTTCGGCGAGCCGGGCGTGCTCGGTCGCGGCCTCGTCGGCGGCGGCCCGGATCCGGCTGGCCTCCTCGGCCGTGGCCTCGGCGGCTGCCCGGGCGGTGGCCTGGTCGGCGGCCTCCCGCTCGGCAGCTGCGCGGGAGTCCTGAGCCACCCGGACGAAGTCCTCGTGTGCCTGGGTGGCGGCGGCCAGCTGCGCGGCCAGCTCGGTCGCCCGTGCCTCGGCGGCCTCCCGGTCGGTCTGCGCCTGCTGGGCGCTCGCCTCGGCGGCTCGTACCGACTGGTCGGCCTCGGCCGCGGCATCGCGCACGGACTGCTCGGCGGTGGCGGCGGTGGCGCGCACGGACTGCTCGGTGGAGGTCGCGAGCTCCTGCACCGACTGCTCAGCGGTGGCGGCCGTCTCTCGCACGGACTGCTCGGCGGTGGCGGCCGTCTCGCGCACCGACTGCTCAGCGGTGGCGGCCGTCTCGCGGACGGACTGCTCGGCGGCCGTGGCCCTCTCGCGTACGGACTGCTCGGTCGAGGTGGTGAGCTCCTGCACGGACTGCTCGGTCGCGGTCGCGAGCTCGCGCAAGGACTGCTCCGTCGACGCCGCCAGCTCCTTCAGCGAGGCCCTGGCCGAACCGGCGGTCTCGTGCAGCGACTCCAGGCTGGAGTTGGCGGTGTCCATCAGGGCCTGTTGCGCCGACGCGGCTGTGTCCTGCAGCGACGCCTCGGCGGTGGACGACTTCTCCAGCAGCGAGGACTCGGCTGCCGACGTCCTCTCCAGCAGCGACTGCTCGGTGGCGTTGGCCGTGTCGCGGAGCGCCTGTTCGGCCGTGGCCGACAGCTCGCGCAGGGACTCCTCGGCGCCGGCGGCGGCCGCGCGTGCTGCCTCCTCGGCCTCGGTCCGGGCCGCGTGGGCCGCGGTGGCTGCCTCGGCCTGCTCGCGAGCCGCCGTCTCGGCCTGCTCCCGCGCAGCGTCCGCGGCGGCGGACCGCTCGGCGGCGTCACGCGCCGACTCTTCGGCGGCGGTCCGATCGACGGTCGCCTGGGCGGCGGTCTGCTCGGCGGCGAGCCGCAGCGCGGTGGCGACCTTCGCGGAGTCGACCAGCTTGCGGGCGGCCTCCTCGGCCTCGTTCCGGGCGCGGGCCGCTTCGGTCGCGGCCTCCTCGAGGCGGGCCCGCTCGGCGGCGTGCGCCTCGCCGGCCTCCTCGGCGGCGCGGCGGGCGTCGTACGCCTCCTGCGCCTTGGCCGCGTGCTCGGCGGCTGCGGTCTCGGCCTCGGCCCGGGCACGGGCAGCGGCCTCGGCGGCCTCCTCGGCGACCAGTCGCTCCGCGGCCTGCTCCGCGGCGGCCAGCTCGGTGCGGCGCCTGAGCTCGGCGGTCCGCTCGATCGCGGCCTCGAGGTCGGCGGGTTTGCGCGTCGCCGGAGGGGGCGCCGCGGGTGCCTGCGGCGGCGGTGCCGACGGGGCGTCGGTCGACGGAGCTGCCGGCTCCGGCTTGCGTTGCCACCAACGGGTGGGCTGAGCGTCTGTGTCGACCTCGTCGTCAGGTCGGCGTGGTGGTGTCGCGTCCATCGCTGCTGAGACTAGTGCTTGAGAGTGACCGTGTGTGACCGGTGTCAGTACACCAACGCCTGGGCGTCCGGAGCCAGCGCCTCCTCGACGAAGGTCGAAGCCCCCGCGATCCGTACGCCGGGCAGCAGGTCGGCCTCGGTGATCTCGCGTCGTACGGCGCACTGGGTGCAGACCGTCACCTGGCCTCCGGCGGCAACCGCCGCCACCAGGTCGGCTGCCGGAGCGGCGTGCGGCAGCACGAATCCCTCGCGCCCGGCCACCCCCAGCCAGGCGCCCTCGCCGGTCAGCCACAGGCTCACCGAGGCGCCGGCGCTCAGCGCGGTCGCCGCGACCGTGAGGCCCTGGTTGGACCGCTCCGGGTCGTCAGCTCCGCAGGTGACCTTCACGACGAGTGGGCGAGTCATACCGACCACCCTAGAGTGATCCTCATGGTGTTCGAGCTGCCCGACAACCTCCACCCCGACTGCGCCCCGGTGGCCTGGCTGCTGGGGCGATGGGGCGGACGCGGGAAGGGCGACTACCCGACGATCGAGCCGTTCGAGTACGGCCAGGAGCTGGTGTTCACCCACGACGGCCGCCCGTTCTTCCACTACTTCGCGCGGTCGTGGATCGTGGACGCGGACGGCGAGAAGGTCCGCGACGCCGCTCAGGAGGCAGGCTTCCTGCGGTGCCGCCCCGGCGGCGACCTCGAGCTGGTGCTGGCGCACTCGTCGGGCATCTCCGAGATCTGGTACGGCAAGGCCGAGGTCGCCAAGTTCGAGCTGCACACCGCGGGCGTGGGCTTCACGGAGTCGGCGAAGGAGGTCACCGCAGGCAAGCGCCTCTACGGCAACGTCAACAGTGACCTGCTCTACGCCTACGACATGGAGGCCATGGGCCAGCCGCTGCAGCCGCACCTGTGGGCGCAGCTGGAGCGGCAGTAGTCGCCATGACCGACGAGCTCGCGTCCCGGCTGCACAGCCTCGGCTACCGGCTGACCCCTCAGCGCCAGCTGGTGCTCCAGGCGGTCGAGAAGCTCGGCCACGCCACCCCTGACGAGATCCTCGCCGAGGTGCAGCAGCACGCCAGCGCCGTCAACGTCTCGACGATCTACCGCACGCTCGAGGTCCTCGAGGAGCTCGGCCTGGTGCGCCACGCCCACCTCTCCGACCGCGCCCCGACGTACCACTCCGTCACCGACCACGTGCACTTCCACCTGGTCTGCCGGAATTGTCACCGGGTCATCTCGGTTGCCCCTGAGGTAGTCGCTCCGTTCGCGGGCCGGCTCCGCGAAGAGCAGGGGTTCGCGATCGATGTGGGCCACCTGGCGATCTTCGGCGAGTGTGTGGAGTGTGAGGAAGACAGTGAGTAGTCGATTGCCGAGTCCGTTGCTGCAGCTGCCCGGAGCGGTCGGCGCCGACGGCATCGACCGCGACGTGGCCGCGCACTACGGCTCCTTCAACGGTGAGCAGCGCACGCTCGAGTCCGGCGCCGGCTTCGTCGACCTCTCCCACCACGACGTGCTGCGCGTGTCCGGCCCGGACCGGCTGACCTGGCTGCACTCCCTGACGACCCAGCACCTGGAGACGCTCGCGCCGAAGGTGTGGACCGGCGTCCTGATCCTCAGCCCGCAGGGCCACGTCGAGCACGCCTTCTTCGGGTACGACGACGGCGAGGCGTTCACGGCCTTCACCGAGCCGGGGGCGGCCGAGGCGCTCGTGACGTTCCTGGACCGCATGCGCTTCATGATGCGGGTGGAGGTCGCCGACGTCACCGACGAGCTGGCCCTCACCTGGCGGCCGTCCGCCACCGGCGACGGACCGTACGCCGGCTACGAGCTGGTCCCGCGCGACCAGCTGTCGGCGTACGCCGAGGCGGCCGGGCCGGCCTGCGGACTGTGGGCCTTCGAGGCGTTGCGGATCGCGCGCGGCGAACCCCGGCTCGGCCTCGACACCGACCACCGCACGATCCCCAACGAGGCCGGCTGGATCGGGCCCGCCGTCCACCTCGACAAGGGCTGCTACCGCGGCCAGGAGACCGTCGCCCGCGTGCACACGCTGGGGCGCCCGCCGCGCCGGCTCACGCTCCTGCACCTCGATGGGTCGGAGAACCGGCTGCCCGCCGTCGGCGCCGAGCTGCTCCACGGCGACAAGGTCGTCGGGTTCGTGGGCACGTCGGCTCGGCACCACGAGCTCGGCCCGATCGCGCTGGCGATGGTCAAGCGCAACGTGCCCCTCGACGTCGACCTGACCGTCGACGGGATGCCGGCCGCCCAGGAGGTCATCGTCGACCCCGAGGTGGGCCTGCACGTGCGCCCGCTGCGCTGAGCCCGCCGCCTCGGGGGCCCAGCAGGGCCAGCGGCACGACGGCGATGCCGTCGCGACGGCGATAGGCCTCGTCGCCGGTGTTGAGGACGACCGCGTCGAGCAGCCGGTCGCCGTTGCGGGTCCGCAGGTGTCCGACGGACGCCTCGGCCGCCTGAGCAAGGACGCGGACCGTCAGCGCGGCCAAGGACTCGAACAGTGCGCCGAGGAGGCTGCTGGACTCGCCGCCGAGATGGTGCTTCGGGGCCTGTTGCAGGCGAGCGGACGCGTTGCCGGTCGGGATCCACCCCGGGACCGGGTCGAGCAGCCACAGGCGGGAGAGGATGTAGCGGTAGCCGATCGTCGTGGTCTTGGCCGGCCTGTCGGACTCGCCGGGCGAGGCGGCATCGAGGATCCGGTTGTACGACGTGGCGGTAGCCGTCGCAGCGGCGTACGACGTCCCACACCTCGGGGACGCGCTGCCACTCGTCGATGAAGGTCGGCAGCGCGCCGCGTAGGACGGGCGCCGGGTCGGCCTGCACGATCTGACGGCGCTGGCCCGAGTCCAGTTTGTTGAGGGTGAGGACACGACGCGTCTCGGTCTCGGTCTCGGTCCTGCCGACGCCCTTCGGCCACTCGAGTGCGATGGCCGCCAGCGCTGCGAAGAGGCCGTCGAGCTCACCGTCGATGACCCGGCGCAGATACATCGCCCTAATCTGCCGTTAGCAGGGCCTGTGGCAGACCGTGAGCATAGGTGGTTCAGCGGTGCCGGTACATCACGTGGGTGTCGGCGTCGGCATGGGTGAAGCCCAGTCCTGAGTAGACGGCGACGGCAGGCGCGTTGTCGGACTCGACGTACAGCAGCACCTCGGCGACACCGCGCCCCGCGAGGTGGTGGAGCCCGGCCAGGGTGAGCACCTTGCCGAGGCCGCGTCCCTGGGCGGCCGGGTCGATGCCGACCACGTACACCTCGCCGAGGTCGGGGGAGTGCTGCTTGGTCCAGTGGAAGCCGAGCAGGCGCTCTCCGTCCGTCGCAAGCAGCAGCCCCGCGGGGTCGAACCACGGCTCGGCCATCCGCTCGGCCAGGTCGGTGGCATCCATCGAGCCTTGCTCGGGGTGGTGTGCGAACGCCGCGGCGTTGACCCGGATCAGCTCATCGGCATCGCCCGGGGTGTAGGCCTGGATCGTCAGCCCTGCCGGTACGACGAGCTCGGCGAGCGGCTTGCTGGTCGGTCGACGCATCACCCACAGCGACCGCACCCGCTCGAAGCCGTGACTGCGCGCCAGCGCCGCTGCCGCCGGATGGTCGCCGTGTGACCAGGCGCTGACCGGGCCGGCGGGGAGAGCGTCGGCCAGGAGTGCACCCCCGACGCCACGTCCCCGGGCGCCCGGGCGTACGACGAGGCTCAGCTCGCCCCCGATCAGCAGTGCGACTCCGTCATCGATGACCCAGGACCGCACACTCTCAGGTCGGTGCCGCAGCGCGCGCCAGGTCGCCTCGTCGAGCGGGGCCGCCCCGTCCTCGGCCTCGGCCTCGGCAGCGACTTCGGCAACAACGTCGAGGTCGATCACGACCCCAGACTAGGTCCGACTCAGACGGACTCGTCGACCCGCTCGGTCGCACGGGCGTCGGCGGCGGCCTGCTGGTCCTTGGACGGCAGCACGAACCGGTAGCCCACGTTGCGCACGGTGCCGATCAGCGTCTCGTTCTCGACGCCGAGCTTGGCGCGCAGGCGGCGGACGTGGACGTCGACGGTGCGGGTGCCACCGAAGTAGTCGTAGCCCCACACCTCCTGCAGCAGCTGCTGGCGGCTGAAGACGCGACCGGGGTGCTGGGCCAGGAACTTCAGGAGCTCGAACTCCTTGAAGGTCAGGTCGAGCGGGCGGCCACTGATCTTGGCGGTGTACGTCGCGTCGTCGACGACGACCTCGCCGGAGCGGATGACGTGCGACTCCGGGTCGTCCGCCTCGCGCCGTGCGTTGAGTCGGCCGATCGCGAGCTTGATGCGGGCCTCGAGCTCGGCGGGGCCGCACGTGTGCAGGACGACGTCGTCCATGCCCCAGTCGTGCAGCACGACGGCGAGACCGCCCTCGGTGCAGACCAGCAGCACGGGCACGTCGGTGCCGGTGGTGCGGATCAGCCGGCAGAGATCGCGAGCGTGGGCCAGGTCCTGACGGCCGTCGACCAGCAGCAGGTCGGAGTCCGGGGCCTCGAGCAGGGCGCTGCCCTCGGACGGGAGGATCTTGACCTGGTGGCCGAGCAGCGCGAGCGCGGGCAGCACCTCGGCGGACGGCTGGAGGGCGCTGGTGAGAAGCAGGAGCGTGCTCATGAGATGGTCTCCTCCCGGATGGGGCGGGGACCGAAACGCAACACTGGGCTTCGGCCGATCGCTGGTTCTTCGTGAACAATACCGAAACATGGGTGTCTCATTGGAAGGTCCCAAGCGAAATGAGACCGACATCATCCGGGTCCACTACTGGGCGTCGGCCCGGGCTGCTGCCGGTGTGAGCGGTGACGACCTCGCCGTCGACGGCCCGATCACCCTGGCCGAGGTCGTACGCCGCGCGGTCGCACTGCACCCCGGCGCGCGGCTGGCCGAGGTGCTCCAGGTCTGCTCGACGCTGGTCGGCGACCAGCCCGTCAGCACCGAGGACCCGGGCGACGTCGTCATCGAGCCGGGGGAGTCGGTGGAGTTCCTGCCGCCCTTCGCCGGCGGCTGAGCCGTCGAGCAACCAGCACCGCGACCCCACCGACGAGCCCGCCGAGCGTGTTGGCCACGATGTCGACCTGCGAAGCGGTGCGGTGAGGGAGCAGGGCTCCCTGGGTGAGCTCGACCGCGCACGCGATGACGAACGCGTACGCCGTCCAGTCGCGCCACGTCGTACGCGCCCAGATCAGCGAGCCCAGCGCCGACACCGGAGCGAGGATCGCCGCGTTGCACAGGAACTCCGCCCGCGACTGGCTCGCGGTCTCCGCCGAGAAGCCGACCCAGACGCCGAGGTCGCTCACCCACGACGCCATCCCGGACTGCGTGCCCGATGTCGGCGCCAGCAGCGCGATGCCGAGGAGCACCGAGTAGACGACCAGCGCGACCTTCATGACCGGTGACGCTTTCACATCGACGGAATGTGACGGTCGCCGCGACCGTTGCACGGACGTGAACAGTGGAGCCTGGATCGTCGTCGCCGCGGTCGTGCTCGGTGTCGGCTTCGGCCTCTACCGGCTGCTGACCGACGGCCGGTTCCGCGGCACCCACCGGGTCCGCGCGGCGAGCTCGCTGGTCGAGCAGGGAGGCGCCCCGGCGCCGACCGGGTCGAGACCCCCGCAGGCCAGCGACGGCCTGTGGCCTGACGTGCTGGCCGCGATCCCGGACGCCAAGCTCGGTGAGAAGGCCACGCTCCTGCAGTTCTCCTCGGCGTTCTGCGCGCCCTGCCGAGCGACCCGGCGGACCCTGTCGGAGGTGGCCGCGGTCGTCCCCGGCGTCGAGCACCTGGAGGTCGACGCCGAGCACCACCTGGAGCTCGTACGCCGCCTCGGGATCCTGCGAACGCCGACGACACTGGTGCTCGACGCGGCCGGTCGCGAGATCAATCGAGCGGCCGGTGCGCCGCGCAAAGATCAGGTTCTCAACGCTTTGACGAGCGTGTGATGTCCAACATGCGGACAATCGTCTCAATCTGCAAGACGCGGATTGTCGGCTCGACGCGAGACGTCCCTACTCTGGTCGACATGTCCTCGACCATGCTGACCAAGCGCCGCGCAGTGGATCACTGCCGCACGCGCTCGGCGCTGTGTCGAATGCGCTGACCGAACCGCGCCCTCGGCCTCCGTGCTGACCTGCGTGGTCCCGTCCACGCATCCGTCCGCAGGAGAGACATGTCCACCACCACAACACCGCAGCACGCTCGTTCCGCTGCCGGCATCGACCCGCGTGGTCCGCAGTTCGCCGCCGGGATCACCGCCCTGGTCCTGATCGGCGTGCTGCTCCTGGCGCCCGGTCCGGCCGCGACCGTGCTCCTGGCTGCCCAGGCGGCCGTGTTCGCGATCGGCGCGATCCGGGGCGTACAGCACACGCCGTACTCCTGGCTCTTCCGCACCTCGGTGCGGCCCCGGCTCGGAGCACCGGGGGAGCTCGAGGACGCGGCGCCGCCGCGGTTCGCCCAGGCCGTGGGCCTCGGCTTCGCGGTGGTCGGACTGATCGGCTTCGTCACCGGCCTCGACCTGCTCGGCGAGATCGCCGTCGGCTTCGCCCTGCTCGCCGCCCTGCTCAACGCGATCTTCGGGTTCTGCCTCGGCTGCGAGGTGTACCTCCTCTTCAAACGCGCAACCGCGCACTGACCTACCAGAAGTTATCCAAGACCCCGCGCCCCTTCCTCGGCGCACAAGAAAGGTAGAAACAGATGACCCGCGAGAACACCCTTGTCACCGCCCAGTGGGTGGCGGACAACCTAAACGACCCGAAGGTGGTGCTGATCGAGGTCGACGAGGACACCACTGCCTACGACAAGGGCCACATCGAGGGCGCCATCAAGCTCGACTGGACGACCGACCTGCAGGACCAGGTGCGTCGTGACTTCGTCAACAAGGAGCAGTTCGAGGCGCTGCTGTCGAGCCGCGGGGTCGCGAACGACGACACCGTCGTGCTCTACGGCGGCAACAACAACTGGTTCGCGGCCTACGCCTACTGGTACTTCAAGCTCTACGGTCACCAGGACGTCAAGCTCCTCGACGGCGGCCGCAAGAAGTGGGAGCTCGACTCCCGCGAGCTGACCGCGGACCTGCCGAGCCGCGAGACCACGTCGTACACCGCGCAGGAGCAGGATCTCTCGATCCGGGCGTTCCGCGACGAGACCGTCGCCGCGATCGGCGTGAAGAACCTGGTCGACGTCCGCAGCCCCGACGAGTACGCCGGCCGTCTGCTCGCCCCGGCCCACCTCCCGCAGGAGCAGGCCCAGCGCGCCGGCCACGTGCCGACGTCGATCAACGTGCCGTGGAGCAAGGCGGCCAACGACGACGGCACCTTCCGGTCCGACGACGAGCTGCGCGAGATCTACAGCGCTGCCGGTCTCGACGACAGCAAGGAGACCATCGCCCTGTGCCGTATCGGTGAGCGCTCCTCGCACACGTGGTTCGTCCTCAAGGAGCTGCTCGGCCACCAGTCCGTCAAGAACTACGACGGCTCCTGGACCGAGTACGGCTCCCTGGTCGGCGTCCCGGTCGCCCTCGGCGACGAGCCCGGGGAAGCCTGATGTGCGGCGCCACTGAGGGCGGGCTGTCCCTCGACGGCATCGACGTCAAGAAGGAAGCGATCGTCCAGGGCCAGGTCCTGCGCGGCGGCGAGCCGGTCGGTACGGCGTACGTGCGCCTGCTCGACCGCACCGGTGAGTTCACCGCCGAGGTCCCGACCTCGGCCAGTGGTCACTTCCGGTTCTTCGCCGGCAACGGCGAGTGGACGCTGCGGACCCTGGCCCCCCAGGCCGAGCCCGTGGACACCAAGGTCGTCGCGTCGGTCGGCGCGGTCGCCGAGGTCGTTGTCGCCATCTGAACACCGCAACAAAGGGGGCCCGCACCGCTCGGTGTGGGCCCCTTGTGCGTCTGAGCTGTCCAGACCATGGACGCGAGTGATGCGAATCACGCCACGAACTTTTGAGGCGACCCCAGGCCGCACCTGCCGCCTTCAATAGCCCAAATGGGTCACTATCGGCACTCGGGACCAGCATCTGAGGTAAACCTACTGGCGAGTCCGTGACGGCGGCGTAAATTCTCGGGCACTCATGGGGGCCAATGGCCATCATCGATGCCCACATACCCAATCTTTATGATTGGATTGCCGCTCCAGACCGAAGCACTCATGGGGAGTCCCAATGAAGAAGCTCATCTCCGGCCTCATCGCAGCGTTCCTGCTGTCCGCCGGTTTCGTCGCGGTCTCCGCCGAGACTGCTTCCGCCGCCTGCAAGCCGAGCCAGTACACGCCGTGCCCGTCGTCTACGACGAAGGCGGCCGGCGCCAAGACTGTCAGACAGGGCCAGAAGCCCAAGACCGCCATAACGGTCCGCACTGCGGGCAACGTCAAAGCGAAGGGCACCGTCCTCGTCACGTACAAGGGCCCCGGCGTCAACAAGACGATCCGCGTGAACTACAACGGCAAGCCCATCAAGGTGACTGGGCCGGCGCTGAAGAAGCCGGGCAAGTACACCGTGACTGTCGTCTTCAAGGGTGACAACACGAAGGACTCGAAGTCGTCGTACAAGATCACCGTCAAGAAGAAGCGGCGATAGTCCGCCTCAGGCTCGAGTACGAAGGGAGTGTCGGCCAGGCCGACGCTCCCTTCGTCAGTTTCGGCTTCCGTTGACGAGGCTGCGGCGAGTACATGCCGCGGGCTAGGTAGGTTCTCCGCATGCACAAACGCAAGGTTTGGGTGGCGATCGTACTCGGCGCGGCGCTCTTGGTGGCAGCGTGGGTGGGTTGGACGGCCTTCCGGGTCAACCAAGACCTCACCGCTTCCGTAGGCGACGCAACGACGCTGAGGAGCGCACTGGAATCTGGGAACGACGCAACGGTCGATGCGGCGCTTGCCGACCTCAAGCAGCACAGCGGCGACGCCGCTGACCGCACCGGCGGTATCACCTGGAAGGTACTTCAGCATCTACCGCTGTTGGGTGACGATGCCCGGGGGGTCGCAGTCGTGAGCAGTGTTATCGACGATCTCAGCGGGGATGGCATCGCTCCTCTCGTGGAGGTTTCCGACAATCTGGAGTCGATCGTGCCGAGCAACGGCCGTATCGATCCTGATGCTGTGGCCGCGCTGCTGCCACCCGCCGCGGCAGCCCATGCGGCGTTCGCCGACGCCGACGTCCGGTTGTCCGCTGAGGATCCCAGTGGCTACGTCGAAAGGCTCAAGAGCAAGTACCGAGAGTTGGCCGCGCAAGTCGACGACGGCGCCAGGGCATTGGGTAGTGCCGAGACCGCGGTCCGCGTTCTTCCCACTATGCTCGGGTCCGACAGGCCGCAGACCTACATCCTGGTCTTTCAGAACAATGCGGAGATCCGCGCTACAGGTGGCCTTCCGGGGGCAGTCTCCCTGGTTCGATCGGATGACGGCAAGCTGCTGATGGGCCGCCAGGTGGCAGCCAGTAGCTTCGGCTTCACCAAGAAGCCTGTTCTTCCACTCACTCCTGCCGAACGAGAGATCTACGGCGACATCGTCGGGACCTTCTTCCTAGACGCCAACCTCCAACCCGACTTTCCCCGCGCGGCCGATCTCTGGAAGGCGCGCTGGGAGCAAGTCCAACCCGAGAGCATTGACGGAGTGCTGTCGATCGACCCTGTCGCGATCTCGTACGTGCTCGGGGCAATCGGATCGATCAGTGCTGACGGTGTGACGCTGACGGAGGAGAACGCGGTCGACCAACTGCTGCACGAGGTGTACATCCGTTACCCGGATCCAGATGACCAAGACGCCTTCTTCCGAGTGGTTGCACGCGCAATGTTCGACAAGATCGCTGGTGGCGGCGAGTCGCCACGAAACCTGATGGCGGCTCTAGCGAAGGGCGCAGATGAACACAGGATCTACGTCCACGACTTCGACGAGGCTGTCCAAAACGAGTTGGCAGGGTCGAGGGTCGCCGGTGAGTTGCTCACGAACGCCGACACCGAGCCGCAAGTCGGCGTCTACTTCGCAGACGGGACAGGCGCAAAGATGTCCTACTACCTGCGCTATGACGTCGACCTCCGCGCAACCTACTGCTCAGGGGATGTGCAGGCGCTAACGGGGCACCTTCGGCTGTCCTCTGAAGCGCCTCTCGATGCTGCTACCTCGTTGTCCGACTACATCACGGGCGGGGGGACCTACGGCGTGAAACGTGGCGACCAGCTCGTCTTCATCCGCTTGTACGGCCCTGTGAACGGAACCATCTCCGCCGTGACGTTGGACGGGGACCCGATTACCGGCTTCCCAGCCGTCGACGCCGAGGGACGCAAGGTGTTCACCGCGGTCGTGCAATTGAAGCCCCAGCAGAAGAGTGACCTAACATGGCGCATGAAGACTGGCCCGGGCCAGGTTGGCGACACAGTCCTATCGGTGACTCCCAGCGTCGCAGAGAACAATTCATCATCCGTGGTCGCGAGTTCGTGCTGATGGCCGAACTTGTGCGAAGCGTCGGACCCTGGCGATCGGTCAGCTCCTTGGTCCGGGGAAGCGACTTGCTCCAAGGCGAGCGCGAGTGCCGCCCACCTAGTTCGGTTGCGTTGCGCCGTACGACCGCCGGTGTGAAGGGAAATTGAGCATTGGAACTCCGCGACTATCTCCGTATTCTGCGACGGCGATGGCTGTTGGTCACGGCATCTACGTTAGTAGTGCTCTCTGCGACCGCCGCCTACACGTTCGTGGTGACACCGCAGTACACCTCGACCGCGCGACTCTTCGTTTCGACGCCGCAGAACAGTGATTCGAATGATGTCTATCAAGGCGGACTCTTTTCGGCCCAACGGGTCACGTCGTACGCCGACTTCGTTACGGGACGGGAACTAGCTACGTCCGTCGTCAAGAGCTTGGATCTCGATCTCTCTCCGTCCGAACTGACCGCTAAAGTCAGCGCGGAGGTTGTGCCCGACACGGTCAACCTCAACATCTCGGTCACGGACCCGAGCGCCGCACGCGCGCAGGCACTGACGCAAGCGTACGCGGAGGGCCTCGTGGACTTGGTTCGTGAGCTCGAAACACCGCCGGGGACACGAGATGCACCGATCAAGGTGACAATCGTTGACTCCGCGTCGTTGCCGACGGCGCCGTCCTACCCGAAGCCCGTTCGGAACCTCGCGCTGGGGCTGGTGCTGGGCGTCATCGCGGGACTCGGCCTTGCGCTGTTGAGGGAACTCTTGGATAACACGGTCAAGAGCCCAACCGACGTCGCAATCGCGACCGAATCGCCATTGTTGGGCACGATCGCGTTTGACAGCGGCGCGCGTTCCAAGCCGTTGATCAGCTCATTGGACAGCCACGCGCCGCGGATTGAAGCCTTTCGCGTCCTCCGTACGAATATGCAGTTTGTCGAGGTCGATCAGCAGAACAAAGTATTTGTCGTTACCTCAGCTGTCCCGGCTGAAGGCAAGACCAGCACCTCCGTAAACCTAGCACTGACGATGGCGCAAGCGGGCAACCGCACTTTGCTCCTCGAGGCGGACTTGCGTCGGCCTAAGGCAACGGCGATGTTTGGGATGGATCACGCCATCGGCGTCACAACCGTCCTATTGGGGCGGTTGACTTCAGGCGATGCTATTCAGCACGATGAGGTGAGCGGGTTGGACGTGCTAGCTAGTGGGGCCGTTCCTCCTAATCCCTCAGAGCTGCTGCAGTCGAACGCGATGAAGGAATTGATCGCCGAGTTGAGGTCCGTGTATGACGTCGTCATTGTCGATGCGCCACCGCTTCTCCCAGTGACTGATGCAGCGCTACTCGCCGCGCAGTCCGACGGAGCGCTGGTGGTAGTCCGATACGGCAAGACGACCAAAGACCAGCTCGCACAGGCGATCAAGAGGCTGGACCAGGTCGACGTACGACCTGTCGGCGTCGTCATGAACATGGTGCCAAGCAAGAGGCTCAGCGGCTACGGCTACGGCTACGGCTACGGCTATGGGTACAGCTATGCGCCCGAGACGAACGAATGAAGGCCCACGTCGGGGTGCGTTGGAACGGAGGGGCATGATGGGCCAGGACCGGGTAGTGCTTGTCAATGCCTGGCACGATCTAAATGCGGGCGACTCTGCGATCGCCGATGTCTCCGTGTCTCTTGCCAAGCAGCGATGGCCGAACAGCGCAATCGTCGTTCACACGATGCTCGGGGATTCGGACCCCGACTACCCTGGATGGAACCGACACCTACAACGTAGTCATCCGGACGTTGAGTTTCTGCCGGCCTTGTACCCGGAGCCCCAGAACGCAGGTTCAACGCTGGTGCGCCGTGCGAACCTGGCCCGCCGCAGCTTGGAGAGTCTCCCGCTCCTGTGGGGTAGAGGTCGGGGTCGTGCCGACCGGCACCTGGCTGGCTGTCTGGCTCTGGTTGTTATCGGCGGAAGCGACCTCTTTGCAGTGCGCAGTCCTCGTGTTCTACCCGACCTGAGACTCGCCCGGCTTCTTCAGCCGGCTCTTCAGGCCGCGGCACTCGGCGTGCCGGTCCATATCTGGGGGCACACTCTCGGGCCGTTTGAGACCCCTCGGTCTCGTCTGCTCATGGCCAAGGCTCTCGATGTGGCGACGGAGGTGGTTGTTCGCGAGTCGAGATCCCGCGACCTGGCTACCGAACTCTTGCCGGCGTCCGATCCGGTGGAACTGCCCGACTTGGCATTCGCTCTGACTGGCACAGTAGCCGCAGGCAGCACGACAGCGCGTGTGATCTTTGTGCCCCGTGCGCAGATCCACGCTGGAGCAGAGGCAGCGAACCAGCGACTGGTTCGCACGTTCGCTGAGTTCGGGCGCGAACTAGTCCAATCCGGTCGGTGTGCCGAGGTGCTCGTCACACCCCAGGTTGGCGGACCCGGCGAGCGCGAGCAGGACTCGCGCATCTGCGAGGACATCGTGCACGCGGCGAGTGACTCGAGAGTCGTCATGGGCCCAGAAGGGCTTGGTCCGAGAGACCTTCGCAATCTGTACGCCGGATCGAACGCAGTAGTCGCCGTCCGTCTCCACGGCGCAATACTTGCCATGAGCGCAGGGGTGCCGTCGTTCGCGGTCTCTTACTTCACAGCGAAGACGGCCGGAGTGATGGAAAGCGTTGGAGCTCCCACCTCTTGGTGCGAATGGGACGACTTCACTGTCGCACGCGCCCTGGACTGGTACGACAACGACCGACCCCGGACAACGGGGCCTCTTCAGGGCCGGGTCGATTCGCACCGTCATCGCATTTTGGACGAACTCGGGAGGCCAAGGTGAGCGATCTTGGATGGCGTACTCGCTTGACCGATGATCGTCGCAAGAACGCCGGTGACCGAAAAGCCGAGCTGATCGTGCTCATGTTCAGACTGACCTCGGCGGCGGCGCAAGGCCCACGTGCCACGAAGCTCTTGGGTTGGCCGTTACGAGTGGCGTACAGAGTCATCGTGGACTGGATTCTTGGCGTCGAAATTCCGCCCGGCACGAACATCGGTGGAGGGCTTCGGCTACACCACGCACATGGCATCGTCATTCACGGTGCAACGATCATCGGCAGAGATGTCGAGATTCACCAAGGAGTCACGCTGGGAGCGCGCCGTACCGGTTCGGACTGTCCGACGATCGGGTCGAGGGTGAAGATCGGCACAGGCGCGATCATCATCGGAGCTGTGACGATCGGTGACGACGCGAAGATAGGCGCGGGAGCGGTGGTCATCTCTGACGTCCCAGCGCGCGGAATTGCTGTAGGGAATCCCGCACGGGTTATCCCTCCCGCCGACTAGCCACGACTCTGAACAGCGCCTTTCAAAACAAGGGTGCTCGACTAAAACGGACTCCTTGCCCGAGGTGCTGAACAACTACGGGCGGTCCGCAGTTCGCTCAGAGGCAATTTGGCGTGCGGGAACGCCAGCGATCCTGGAGCCATCCGGGAAGGACCGGGTCACGACGGCTCCCGCTCCTACGGTGCACTGATCGCCGAGAGTAACGCCGTCGAGAATCGTCACCCTGTGACCCAGCCAGCAGCCGCGCCCCAATTTGATGCCGGCACGAGTGACCTCGATCCCCTGATCCGTACTGGTGGGATGGGACGCATGGTTTTCCGAAATCAGTGTCACGCCGGACCCGATCTGGCAGTCGTCGCCGATATCGATCGGCCCGCCGACGCCGATGATGGCTGCTGGACCGATGTACACATCAGAACCTATAACGAGTTGATCGCCCGGATTGCTCGGGGAAGACGAGCATTGGATCCATCCGTTTTCTCTAATGGTCACGCGCTCGCCGAACCGCACGCCGTTCCGCGAGAAGGCATTGACTCGAACGTTGTCGCCGAGGAACACGCCGCGGCCAGCAGACACTTGACCGGCGTAGAAGATTCGGACTCTGCGACCCACGAACACCGGCCGCGCGAAACCTCTGAGTCGAAGGGACCAGACTGCTCCGCGCAACATAGGTCCCGCACCCATTCGCCAAGCCCAGCCAGCTTGCTCGAACACATCGACGTTGTCGTCGGCAGCTCGTGGACGGACTCGTCGGATGAGACCCCGAATCAGGCTCTCCGCAATGCCAGAAATCACGCTTCCGACCTCCCCTTCCTCGCGACGGCGTCTTGATACGCCATGTCGATCACCGCGACCGTCGACTCCCAGGTTGCAGCGTAGTTGGCGCGTGGTCGCGGTCCGGTCGTGCGCGCCTTTGCCGTGAGCAGGCCCTCCGTCACATCAAAGGAGTCCAGCACTTCGACTGACTCCGGAAGCCATTCCGCGCTATGTCCGGCCGGTGTGGCGACCACCGCGCATCCGCACAAAGATGCCTCAAGGTCGACGAGGCTTTGGACCTCGGCCCAGGACAGATTCAGAACAACCCTATGGCTACCGAAGATGTTGAGCACCTCAGCATGGGGTCGTGGGCCATCCCAATGTACGAAGTTCGACGACGACGCCAGTCGCCGGAATTCATCAGCATAGACCGGGTCGCTGCCCACGCCACCGACCACCCGGATAGGAATACCTGCACGATGTGCCTGCTGCGCAACTTCGAGTATTCGCTTTCTAGGTTCGACTCGTCCGACGATCAAGATCACTGGTTCTCGATCCTCCCAGTCCATCAGTTCGACCTGCGCTGGGAGTTCCACTGCGTTCGGAGTGAGTGCCGCATTCGTACCGGACCACCCGGTGTCGCGCATCAACGCTCTGCGCTCTCCGTCCGCCAACACAAAGACCCGGTCGCATCGTGCTAGGACGCTCCCGGCCGACCGCCATGGACGCCACAATAGGCGAGCCGAGCCGAGCATTGCGCCGAGACGGGAACGCGTCGGCATCGGCGGACGAAGAATCGATCTGACCATGAAAGCGAGATATTCTCGAACCGTTTCAGGAAACCTCCGATCGACAATGCGACGTAATCCGCGAGACGGTACCGACTCCCTCATTTGTCGAACAAGTGCGGAGTCGTGATGAATGGGGGAGGCGACCAATATGCACTGCCTGGCCCGGTGCGCGGCATACAGAAAGTCGAATATTCGGTCGATGTTGACCAGATGGACGATCGCCGATCGAGGAAATGACATCGTTACTGCGAATGGGACGATGTGGCATACGTACCCCAGCTTCTCCAGCCGACGACAGTACGTCGCGACCTGTATAGAGTCGCCGCCTTCCTTCACCGCCTCGTCGGAGCGCATGACGAAGAAGACCTCTTGATTAGCCATCGACTTCCCCTCCGGCCTGTAAGTTGGATGCGCGCTGGCTTGCTGCCAGTACCACTAGTAGTAGTACGGCGACCCGCATCGCGAACGGTAGATCGATAACGAGGCTGCCAACGAGGGTCGCAAGCAGCGCTGATCGACCTGCTACGTCCGATCGCCTAAAGAGCGACACGTAGAGAACGCACCACAGAAGGAGGCCGACAATACCGGTCTCGACGAAGATGCGAAGCAGTGCGCCGTCGACAGAAGGACCCGGAAACGATGGACCCAAGCCGAGCAGATAAGCGCCCTCGGCAGATAACGCAAACAGCAGGAGATTCCAGCGATAGAACCGGATGAGACTGCTGTTGTCCGCTGAGGGGCCTTCTTGAATGCTGGAGATGCTGCCGTACGCGATCTGAAAGTACTGCATGGACGAATGCGGGGTTGGCACGACGCTCGCGATCTCCCGCGAATCGTGCCAGGTCGATAATATTGACGTACTCGTCAGCCTGTCGGAAAGAGGCGAAGTGATCGATCCCATGACTGGCGACGCAATGAGCGCCACAACCAAGGCCATACTCCCGAGTGTGACGCCCACCGTTCCAGGGCGGACTGTCGTCGTGCTCCGCCGCCTGAGCAGAAGTGCCCCGACTAGGAAAGTTGCGCCCACCAGGTAGGCAACGAGCGAGATCCGCGACGCTGAAAGCAGAATGCCTAGGAGTCCGACCGCGAATATCGCGAGGTTTCCTCGACCGAGGGCATACAGACCGCCAATCACGCAGATCGCTCCGAGCTCGTATGGTCCGGCTGTTAGCCCCGCTCCTCGCTCGACGCTGAACTTTGAAAAGCCAAAGCTCACTCCTCCCAGTACCTGTGCTGAGGCTGCAGCTACCTGCACGAGCACCACCACGTAGACGAGCCGTCGCAACCTAGATTCCGAGACGGTCAGTCGCCCCTTGGCGGGCACAAGTGTGGCGTACACCACCCAATACTCAAGAGGACGCAGCGCGTACAGCAAGCCGACCGGAGCCTCAACTCGACCGGCGCCACTAGCAAACCCGAGGCTCATGACCGAAGCCGCGGCAATCAGAAGCATCAGCAGGTTGACGCGGTCCTTGGCCAACTCAGGTAGACGCGGCAGCAGTCGCGCCGCCAAGCCGGCAAGGATGACGTCCTCAAGTCGGACGGACGAGCCGCCCAAGGAGACGAGATCAACTC
The DNA here is from genome assembly GCF_039543845.1 of Nocardioides endophyticus. NCBI lineage: Bacteria > Bacillati > Actinomycetota > Actinomycetes > Propionibacteriales > Nocardioidaceae > Nocardioides > Nocardioides endophyticus. The sequence goes on from NZ_BAABKN010000015.1 coordinate 96,674, forward strand.
GTACACCGAGAAGAAGCCAAGCGATCGACAGCAGTGAGATCCATTGCGTCTGCGCGGAAACCGGATCGTCGAACGGAGGCCGCGAAGTGACCTGTGCTGTCGTCATACGACGCTCGTTTCGGGAACCTTCGCCTCAATGTTGCTCCATGCGCTCCTCAGCCCAGCGCTGGTGCAAGCAACCGCGAGGACTTGGACCGCAAGGTATGTCGCGGCGTAGAGGACTACCCGGTCCGGGGCAACCTGAGCGACTGCCAAGCAGCAGACCAGTGCGATAGCGACATTAGCCAGCGACAAGATCGTCGCCCCTCGGCCGCTTACGGCTGCCAGACCGATCAGCAGCCACCTGTTTACCCCGTACGCTAAGCCGGCGATCGCGAGCATCGGCAGGATGTGCGCCGCCTCATGAAAGTCGCTGGGGAACAGCAGCAGGACTGCAATTATGCCCGCCACCGAGATCAGCAAGGTTAGTGCTGCAGTCTCAACTATAGGTCGCACAGTAGCGGCAGCCCTCCGATGAAGCAACGCTCCAACCGCGGCGCCTTCAGTAGCGTTGGAGACTACAAGAGCCAGCGTGAAACCAATTTTTCCGACCGCGTACACGCCGAGGATCTGCGGTGTTGAGACTGCACCGAGGATAATGACGTCAATGTTGAGAACAATGGTTGGAGCTACATTCGTAACGGAGAGCTTCCAACAATCCCGCAGGAGCCCATCTGCAAAGTTCGCACCGTGACTTCCGATATAGTCCACTAGCCGAAAGGTCATGGCAAGCATGATTCGCGCGGCTTCCACCGCGATACAAACTGCAATTGCTGCGTGAAGGGAGTATTGACCAGAGGCAAGGAGGATGCTGGAAACACCAACGTCTACCAAGCTGGGCACTCCAACCAACATGACGATGCGTTTCTGCAATTGTCGAAGCTGGGCGTCTACTAGCTCAAACTGTAGAATGGTGTAGAGCGGCGCAATCGCCACACAGATTACGATTGCAATCATGACGCTGCGTGGGTAGTCGTACCCAAGAGCGACGCAAACCGCTCCGACAGGGAAAGCTACGCAGAGACTTGATGTGACCAAGCCACCGTAAGGGACTGAGAATCGGCTATCGCCACTCAGGTGATGCTTGTAGGCGGCTGGTCGTGCGCCGAGGATGGATACGTTGATAATCACCAGAAGAGCTGCTTGGAAGTATGCCAAGGCGCCTCGCCCGTCGACGTCCAGTGCTGAAGCTCTTGCCGGTGCTAGGACAAATGGAAGCGCGTTCGAGCCTAGTATGACCAAGCCCGACAACGACGTTTTGTTGAGCCTTATCCGCACCATCAGGCACTTTCTGTGCAGTCAAGGTTGGCGTGGGCGCAGTCGGCGGTTTCGACTTGGAGCCAAGACCGCATGTAGCTTGGATAGATTCGATGAAGTGCGCTCGGCAGTAACAGATATGGCCGAAGGCGATAAAATGTTCGAGCGGCACGGATTTCGCGTTGCCACGGTTTCCACTGGAGTTTTTTAGTTTCGCGGGCCCATTGATGCACGACGGGAGTGCATCCACAGATGGTGGTTGGCACACCTGACCTCCACGCTCGCAGGGAGATCTCGGCGTCTTCGTAGTAGAGAAAAAAGCGCTCGTTCCAGCCACCCAGTGAACGGACGGTCGATGTTGCGCCGAAGACGGCCGCTCCCATAGCCCACGACGCGGAAACCGCCTTTCCGGGTGGCGCGAACAGCAGATAGTTCGACCGATTTCCGAACAGTCGGTTAGCGAACTTTGCCCAAATTGTCGGATAGCCCCGGCCGGCTGGCTGGGTGCTTCCATCCGGGTATGTCAACTGCGGCGCAGCAAGGCCGGGGTGCTGTTCCAAGTGACGCGCCATGTTGGCAACATGATCTTCATTGATCGTGATGTCGGGATTGACAAAACCTACGTACTTCGAATCGCAACGTGACAGCCCTATATTGTTGGCGCGAGAGAAGCCAACATTCTCGGATAGCGAGATGACCTCCGCGCCTAGATCGCGGGCCACCTGAGCGGAGTCATCGATGGAAGCATTGTCGACGACAATCCACCGCACCGAACTGGACACAGTCTGCCAACAGCTTCGAAGCGTTGCAGCGCTGTTATACGTCACCGTAATTAGCGTGACTTCGTGGGCCTTATCCATTCGCACCTCCGCACCGAACTTCCTACGGGCTCAGCGTAGAGGCCATCAATGGCGGGCAGGTTACGAAGCCGAGTTGATCATGCCGGCGCCCACTGTGACGCCGGTCGCCTCGTCGATGAGGATGAAGGACCCGGTGGTGCGGTTCTTCGAGTACGGGTCGCACAGCAGCGGCACCGTGGTGCGCAGCTGGACGCGGCCGATCTCGTTGACGCCGAGCTCCTTGGTCTCCTGGTCACGGTGCAAGGTGTTGACGTCCAAGCGGTACTGGATGTCCTTGACCAGGGCTCGCGCCGAGCGGGTGGTGTGCTTGATGGCGAGCTTCTGCCTTGGACGCAGCGGCTCGTTGGTCATCCAGCAGACCATCGCGTCGATGTCCTGCGACGGCTTCGGGGCGTTGTTGACTCGGGCGATCAGGTCGCCGCGAGAGACGTCCACGTCGTCCTCGAGCCGGACCGTCACCGACATCGGCGGGAACGCCTCGGTGATCTCCTGGTCGAAGAGGTCGATACCCGCGATCTTCGAGGTCATGCCGGACGGAAGCACGACGACCTCGTCGCCAGGCTTCAGCACGCCGCCGGCGACCATGCCGCCGTAGCCGCGGTAGTCGTGGTGCTCGTCTGACTTCGGGCGTACGACGTACTGCACCGGGAAGCGGACGTCGACCAGGTCGCGGTCGGAGGCCACGTGGACGTGCTCGAGGTGGTGCATGAGCGTGGGGCCGGAGTACCACGACATGTTCTCGGAGCGGTTGACCACGTTGTCGCCCGCGAGCGCCGAGATCGGGATGACCTCCAGGTCCGGGATGTTGAGCTTCGTCGCGAACGCGGTGAACTCGGCGTGGATCCGCTCGTAGACCTCCTGGGAGAAGTCGACGAGGTCCATCTTGTTGACCGCGAGCACGAGGTGCGGGACCCGCAGTAGGGAGAGGATCACCGCGTGGCGGCGCGACTGCTCGGTGAGGCCCTGGCGGGCGTCCACCAGCACGAGGCCGAGGTCGGCCGTGGAGGCGCCGGTGACCATGTTGCGTGTGTACTGCACGTGCCCCGGGGTGTCGGCGATGATGAACTTGCGGGCCGGGGTCGCGAAGTAGCGGTAGGCGACATCGATCGTGATGCCCTGCTCCCGCTCCGAGCGCAGGCCGTCGGTCAGCAGTGCGAGATCGGTGTAGTCGTAGCCCTTGGACTGCGAGGTGGCCTCGACCGCCTCGAGCTGGTCCTCGAAGATCGACTTGGAGTCGAGCAGCAGGCGACCGATGAGGGTCGACTTGCCGTCGTCGACGGAGCCGGCGGTGGCGAAACGGAGCAGGTCCATCTGCTCGCTCTTGACGGTGGCCATCAGAAGTAGCCTTCCTTCTTCCGGTCTTCCATGGCGGCTTCGGAGAACCGGTCGTCGCCACGAGTGGCGCCGCGCTCGGTCACGCGGGCCACGGCGACCTCGTCGATGATCTCGTCAATGGTGCTGGCGGTGGACTCCACGCAGCCGGTGAGCGTCAGGTCGCCGACGGTCCGGAACCGGATCGTGCGCTCCTCGACGGTCTCGCCGGAGCGCAGAGGGTTGTGCTCGCTCTCGCTCAGCAGCATGCCGTCGCGCTCGAACACGCGACGCTGGTGAGAGAAGTAGATGGTCGGGATCTCGATGCCCTCGCGGCCGATGTAGTCCCAGATGTCCAGCTCGGTCCAGTTGGAGATCGGGAAGATCCGCATGTGCTCGCCCTCGTGCAGGCGCCCGTTGTAGAGGCTCCACAGCTCGGGGCGCTGCATCTTCGGGTCCCACTGACCGAACTCGTCACGGTGCGAGTAGACCCGCTCCTTGGCGCGGGCCTTCTCCTCGTCGCGGCGCCCACCACCGAAGGCGGCGGTGAAGCCGTTCTCCTCGATCGCGTGGAGCAGCGTGCCGATCTGGAGCCGGTTGCGGCTGGTCTTGCCGTCATCGACGACCACACCGTTCTTGATCGCCTCCTCGACGCTCGCCACGATCAGGCGTACGCCGAGCCGGTTGACCCAGTTGTCGCGCGTGGCGAGCACCTCGGGGAAGTCGTAGCCGGTGTCGACCTGCAGCACCGGGAACGGGATCTTCGCGGGGTAGAACGCCTTCTCGGCAAGGCGCATCATCACGATCGAGTCCTTGCCCCCGGAGAACATCAGGACGGGCTTCTCGAACTCGGCGGCGACCTCACGGAAGATGTGGATCGACTCCGCCTCCAGCTGGTCGAGCTGACTCAGCCGGTAGTCGGTGTGCGTTTGGGTCATGACGGGGGGAAAACCTCTCCTCGGGACAAGCAGCCCACATCGTAGCGATCGGCGCCCGTCCGGGACGAAGCGCCGAGCAAGTCGAGTGACGCGCTTCACTTTAGCCGCCGCAGGGCGATCCCGGTGGCCGTCTCACCTCCGGTTCCATCCCGGGCGAGCAGGGGGCACGGCACGAACCGCCTACCAAGATCAGGTGAACGTTCGGCGCACCCCGGCTACAGGCGTGTTTCGCGTCTTACCTTCACAACGTGAAGGTGGCCATTGCAGGGATCGGGTACGTCGGGCTGTCCAACGCCGTCATCCTCGCCCAACACCACGACGTCGTCGCCATCGACCTGGATCGCCGCCGGGTCGACCTGGTCAACCGCCGGGAGTCGCCCATCGAGGACCGGGAGCTGGAGGAGTACCTCAGCTGTCGTGCGCTGCGCCTCACCGCGACCCTCGACCAGACCGAGGCGTACGCAGGCGCGGAGCTGGTCGTGATCGCGACCCCGACCGACTACGACCCGCACACCAACAAGTTCGACACCTCGTCGGTCGAGGCCGTCATCCGCGACGTGATCGCGATCGCCCCGGGGGCGGCCATCGTCATCAAGTCCACCGTGCCGGTTGGTTTCACCGCGGAGATGCGCGAGGAGCATCCGGATGCCGAGATCCTCTTCAGCCCCGAGTTCCTCCGCGAGGGGCGGGCGCTCTACGACAACCTCCATCCGTCGCGGATCGTCGTCGGGGACCGTGGGGAGGCGGGGAAGGTCTTCGCCGAGCTGATGGTCGAAGGTGCCGTGGACAAGACGGTGCCGGTCCTGCTCACCGACTCGACCGAGGCAGAGGCGATCAAGCTCTTCTCCAACACCTACCTGGCTCTGCGGGTCGCCTACTTCAACGAGCTCGACACCTACGCGGCGACGTACGGTCTCGATCCCGTGCAGATCATCGAGGGCGTCGGCCTCGACCCGCGGATCGGCAACCACTACAACAACCCGAGCTTCGGGTACGGCGGCTACTGCCTGCCGAAGGACACCAAGCAGCTCCAGGCGAACTACCGGTACGTCCCGCAGAACCTGATCAGCGCGATCGTGGACGCCAACACCACCCGCAAGGACTTCATCGCCAACGACATCCTGCGTCGGCGCCCGAAGACGGTGGGTATCTACCGGCTGATCATGAAGGAGGGATCCGACAACTTCCGGATGTCATCGGTGCAGGGCGTGATGAAGCGGATCAAGGCTCGCGGTGTCGAGGTGGTCGTCTACGAGCCCAACCTCGAGGGTGACACCTTCTTCCGCTCCCGGGTGATCCGGGACCTCGACGAGTTCAAGCAGGCGGCGGACGTGATCGTCACGAACCGTCGCACCGACGTGCTGACGGACGTGGACCACAAGATCTACACGCGCGACATCTACGGCCGCGACTGACCCTCTACCTGGGAGGTGGTGGCGCGCCGTACTCGACCGCGTCGAGCTCGGTGACGGTCGGAGCGCCGAACATCGGCAGTCCCTGGGTCTTGCGGACCAGTCCCCAGATCAGCGGCACCAGTGCCAGCATCACCAGACCGATGACCCCGATCAGGATGGGGTGCGTCTCGTCCTTGCCGAGCGGAGCCCAACCCGACTTGTCCAGCAGAGCGACGCCGGACATCGTGAGCACGATGACGATGCCGCGTCGGATGATCGACTGCGGCACGCGCGGGGCGATCCGGCTGCCGATCATGGTGCCGGGGGTCGAGCCGATGACGAGCGGGATGAGGATCGACCAGTCGAGCCCGTTGATCGCGATGTTGGAGATCGCCGCGGCGAGCACCAGGGGGACTGCCTGGACGAGGTCGGTGCCGACCAGCTTCACGGCCGACAGGCCCGGGTAGAGCATCAGCAGGGCGATCATGATGACCGAGCCCGAGCCGACGCTGGTGATGCCGACGAGCAGTCCCCCCAGGGCGCCGACGAGCAGCGTCGGGATGGGGCGGATCGGTGGGTTGGGGTCAGCGTCCGGGTGGCCGCCGCGCACGCGCCGCAGGTTGATGTAGAGACGCAGGGCGTACGTCGAGGCCGCGAAGAGCAGGGCGAACCCGATGCAGGTCTTGAGGAGGGTGTCGAGAGACTCCGGCTCCTGACCCGCGATCTGGTGGATGATCCACGGCCCGAGCAGGGCCATCGGCACCGAGCCGACGATCAGCCACTTGGCCAGTCGGTAGTTCGGCGACCCCTCACGGGCGTGCACGGCCGCGCCGCCGGACTTGTAGATCGCCGCCGCGGTGAGGTCGGCGGTCACGACGGTCGCAGCGTCGCCCACGCCGAGGAAGATCAGTGCGGGAGTCATCAGGGCGCCACCGCCCATGCCCGTCAGGCCTACGATGACGCCGACGAAGAAGCCGGCGGCCAGGATCGAGAAGAACGTGGTCGTCAGGACATCGTTCACGCCGGCAGTCTCCTCGCGTCGGCCAGCGCCGGGACCACGACGCGCAGCAGCTCCTGCAGCTGGGTTGCGCAAGCCTGGGCGGCTTCGGGGCCGCGCCGATAGGGGTCGGGTACGTCGAGCGTCGGGTCGGCCGGTCCGCGGTGCTCCCCGGCGTACGAGATCAGGTCCCGGCCGCGCAGGTCGGTGGCGCGGGCTGCCTCGGCGAACTGCCCGAGCGTGAAGACCTTCCGGAAGTCGGCCGGGTGGTCGTCGAGGATGAACTGCCGGTGCGTGTGCTCCGCGGTCAGCACCAGATCGGCGTCGCGCAGCAGCGCCGCGGTCAGTGGCCTGCTCCGGAAGCTCTCGCGGTCGACGGCGTCGAGCAGCGCCGCCATCTCAGTGTCCATCGCGCTCTCGCGGAAACCGTGGGTGCCGGCGCTGCTGAACGTGATCTCGGCGTCCGGGCCGGCGACCTGTCGGGCGACCAGCTCCATGTACGGCGAGCGGCAGATGTTGGCGGTGCAGACGAAGAGGACGTTGAGGGGAGCGATGGGCTCGAGGCTCGTCGAGCTCGCACCGTTGGTCGAGCTTGTCGAGACCCCCGCGGCCCGGGCACCACCGTTCAGGTCCAGGTAGCCGGACTCCGCGAGCGCGTCGAGGACGTCCTCGAGGGCCTCCTCGATGGTGCGGCCGGTGGTGTCGACGCGGACGTCGGCGTCCTCCGGCTCCTCGTACGGAGACGAGATCCCGGTGAACTCGGGGATCTCTCCTCGACGCGCCTTCGCATACAGCCCCTTGCGGTCGCGCCGCTCGCACTCCTCGAGCGGCGTGGCGACGTGGACGAGGAAGAAGGCGCCGCCGGCGTCCTCGACCATCTCTCGCACCTGTTGCCGGGTTTCATCGAAGGGAGCGATCGGGCTGCAGACGGCCAGCCCGCCGTGCCGGGAGATCTCGGCGGCCACCCAGCCGATCCGCCGGATGTTGGTCTCGCGGTCCTGCTTCGAGAAGGTCAGGCCGGCCGAGAGGTGGCGGCGTACGACGTCGCCGTCGAGGCTCGTCACCGAGCGGGCGCCCTGCTCGAGGACCCGGTCCATCAGTGCCCGGGCCAGCGTCGACTTGCCGCTGCCGGACAGGCCTGTGAAGAAGAGGACGAGGCCCTGGTCGGCGGGCTCGGGGCGCTCCTGGTCGACGATGGCCTGGATCGTCGGCGGGCAGGGCGCGGTGGAGTCGGGGACGCCGATGACCGGGTCGGGGCCGGCGTAGTTGGCCACGACCTGCAGGCCGAGGGCATGGTCTGCCTCGCCGTCGTCGTGCGAGGCCAGGGGTACGGCGACGACCGCGGCGTCCGGCAGCAGGTCCGCCGCGGCCAGGGTGGCGCGGATCAGTCCGGTGGCCGGCAGGCCGGGGGTCCCGTGGCCGACCAGGGCGAGGAGCAGGACCGGTCCAGCGCCGGAGAGGACGGCGATCTCGTCCTCGGTGAGGGCGTCGACGACGGGGACGACGGTGCGCCCGGCGTACAGCTCCCGGGACCGGGCGGGCGACAGGTAGAGCCGGCGGAACGGGCCGTACTGCGCGTGGCTCAGCGGGGTGACGACACCGCCGGGGACGCCGACCCGTGCGAGGGGCAGTCCCTCCGGGTCCACCAGTTCGACGGCACCGGCCTCCTCGGCTGCGGTGGCGACCTCGGGCGGCAGCGTGAGCGTGACCGGGCTGCCCGGCTCGTCGAACGCTGCGGTCGGCGCGAGCGCCCCGGAGGCCAACAGCTCGAGGTCGTCGAGCTCACGCGGCGTCGGGCAGTACTGCGGGGCGGGCGTCGGCACGGCGCAATCCTGCCATCTCGCTGAAGTTAATCTGCACTCATGCCGAACCCCGTGGTCTCTGTGCCGGTCGTCGTTGCAGAGCTCGTCCGTTCCGGCTTCATCGAAGGACACCACTACGGCTCGGTGGTCGCGCTGGACCAGACCGGCGCCGTCGAATGGTCGGTCGGCAGCACCGAGCGGCCGATCCTCCCTCGGTCGAGCAACAAGCCGCTCCAGGCGGTGGGCATGGTCCGGCTCGGACTGGATCTGCCGCCCGAGCTCCTGGCTCTCGCATCCGCGTCCCACTCCGGCGAGCCGTTCCACCTCGACGGCGTACGCCGGATCCTCGCGTTGGCCGGGTTGTCCGAGGCCGCGCTCCAGACACCGCCGGACTATCCGCTCGAGGATGCCGAGTGGCATGCCGTCGTGGCCGCCGGCGGGCAGCGGACGCCGCTGCAGATGAACTGCTCGGGCAAGCACGCGGCGATGCTCGCCACCTGTGTCGTCAACGGCTGGGACACGAGCTCCTATCTCGACCCGGCGCATCCGCTCCAGCAGGCGATCCTGGCGACCGTCGAGGACCTGACGGGCGCGCCCGTGGCCGCGGAGGCCGTCGACGGTTGTGGCGCGCCGCTGCTGTCCGCCTCCTTGGTCGGACTCGCGGGCGCGTTCCGGCGCCTGGCCGTCGCTGAGGATGGTGCGGAGCGGCAGGTGGCCGAGGCGATCCGCGCCCACCCCGAGTGGGTCTCCGGCACCCGTCGCGACGAGCGCGCGCTGCTGGGCGCCATCCCGGGCGCCGTCGGCAAGGCCGGGGCCGAGGCGTGCTACGCCGTGGCGCTGCGGGACGGACGCGCGTTCGCACTCAAGGTCGACGACGGCGGCGCTCGCGCCCGGCCCGTCGTGATGGCGGCGGCGCTGCAGCGCTCCGGAGTCGACGCAGAGGCGGGTGTCGACGGCGACGCCGTACGCCGCACCGGTGACGCGCCGCTGCTCGGTGGGGGACGGCGAGTCGGCGAGATCCGCGCTGTGTTGTGAGCTCGACCACCGGCGGTGCGAGCGAAGCGAGCCTCGAAACCACCCGACTGTGACAGGATTTGGCGGTGACGAGACGTGCGCTGATCACCGGCATCACCGGCCAGGACGGGTCCTATCTCGCTGAGCTGCTGCTGGCGAAGGGCTACGAGGTGCACGGGCTGCGCCGTCGGTCCTCCACGTTCAACAGCGTGCGGATCGAGCACCTGTACCAAGACCCGCGCGACCCGGGCACCCGCCTGTTCCTCCACTACGCCGACCTCACGGATGAGTCCCGGCTGATCCGGCTCCTGCGCCGGATCCAGCCGGACGAGATCTACAACCTCGCCGGGCAGTCCCACGTGGGCGTCAGCTTCGACGAGCCGGAGTACACCGCGGACACGGTCGGGCTCGGTGCCGTGCGCCTCCTGGAGGCGATCCGGACGGCGGACCTCGACTGCCGCTACTACCAAGCGTCGAGCTCCGCGATGTACGGCACCGCGCCGGCGCCACAACGTGAGGACACGGCGTTCCGCCCGAGCTCGCCGTACGGCGCCGCCAAGCTCTACGCCCACAATGCGACCACCATCTATCGCGAGGGATACGGGATGTTCGCGGTGAGCGGCATCCTCTTCAACCACGAGTCCCCGCGACGCGGCGAGACGTTCGTGACCCGCAAGGTCAGCCGCGCTGTGGCGCGCATCCAGGCCGGCCTCGCCGACTACCTCTACATGGGCAACCTGGACGGCATCCGTGACTGGGGCTACGCGCCGGAGTACGTCGAGGGCATGTGGCGGATGCTGCAGGCTGACCAGCCGTCCGACTACGTGCTCGCGACCGGCAAGAGCTTCAGCGTGCGCGACTTCGTGATCGCGGCGTTCGAGCACGCAGGGCTGGACTGGGAGAAGCACGTCCGGACCGACGAGCGCTACCTGCGCCCCACCGAGCCGTCGGCGCAGATCGGCGACGCGAGCAAAGCCGGGCGCGAGCTCGGGTGGACGGCGCAGGTCTACGGCAAGCGGCTGGTGGAGATCATGGTCGACGCCGATGCCGCCGCCCTCGGGCACGAGGGCAAGCTCTGGGTGGACCGCCCACGCGACTGGCCCCCGGCCTGAGACGAGCCGTCAGCCGACGGGGACGCTCGCGACAGCGAGCGTGCCCTCGCCCTCGAGGGCGATCGCGCCGTCGGAGTGCGAGACGAAGAGCGTCTGTCCCCGGCGGAGCTCGTGGCGGGCGTGGGCAGACGTCACGACGAGCTCGCCCTCGAGGCACAGCAGCGTCCGCGGCCCCTCGGGCGGCAGCCGGTCCCCGGGCTCGCGCGCGATCGTGAGTGCGAACTCCGCGACCGGAGGCCGGTAGGTGAGCGTGTTGGAGCTGACGGCCGTCGGCTCCCAGAGCGGAGCGGGCATCGGGGTGAAGTTCGCGATGCGGAGCAGCTCGGGGACGTCGACGTGCTTCGGCGTCAGACCGGCGCGCACCACGTTGTCCGACGACGCCATGATCTCCACGCCGAAGCCTGAGCTGTAGGCGTGCACCACGCCCGCGTCGAGGAACATCGCCTCGCCCGGGGACAGGACGACATGGTTGAGGAGCAGGGTGACCAGTACGCCGGGGTCGGCGGGGTACTTGTGTGCGAGAGAGGCGGTCTGGGCGAAGAGCCGCGTGCTCTCCCGCTCGACGCTGGCCCGGTCGAGGTACATCCGGCCCGACGTGCGGAAGGCCTGGTGCCCGCGCTGCTCGGCAGCGGCCGCCGCCTCGGCGACCTCGCCCACGAGCTGCCGGAGACCGTCGCCGCTCTGGTCGAGGATCTCGCTCACCACGGAGTGCAGTGCCTGGTACGCCGGCGCGGTGTCCAGATCCTTGGCGACCCGATCGGCCCAGGGGTGCTCGAGCAGGCGCAGGATCTGCGCCGTCTTCTCCACGTCGCGGAAGCCGGCCATACCCTCGAACCGGGTGATCGCCACGATCATCTCCGGCTTGTGGAAGCAGTCCTGGTAGCTCCGCTCGGGAGAGCCCACCGCGATGCCGGCCTGGTTCTCGAGCTCGAAGCCGATCCGGGCGCGCTGGGAGGTGGGGTGGACCTGCAGTGAGAGCGGCTCCGCGGCCGCGAGAGCCTTGACCAGGTAGGGCAGCCGGGGTCCGAAGGTCTCGAGAGCGTGGTCGCCGAGCGTGCTCTCCGCGTGGTCGCGGATGTGGTCGTCGAGCCGGGTCCCGTCGGGCAGTCGGGCCGGGTCAGCAGGGTGGGCTCCCACCCACAGCTCCGCCTGAGGTCGGCCGTCGGCAGGGGTGCCGAGGAAGCGCGGGATCAGGTTCGTCGAACCCCACGCGTAGTCACGCGTCACACACGTCAGCTCCTCCACATCTCGATCGTAGGCCCGGTCGCACCCGCCGAGCGGCCGTTGTAGACCAGTCGTTGCCGACCCGTTCCGTCCTGTGTGCAAGCTGTTGCCAGCGCGTAACTCTGAGCACTGTGGAAGGACTCACACTCCCTGTGCTTGCAAGTGCTAGCAATTGCAAGCACAGTGGGAGACATGGCAATGGGCAAGGTCGGCAACGCCGTCGAGACTCTCGGTGACTACCTCCGGCAGCAGCGCGAAGGCGCACAGCTGTCGTTGCGTCAGCTCGCCGAGCAGGCCGGCGTCTCCAACCCGTACCTGAGCCAGATCGAGCGCGGGCTGCGCCGGCCGTCTGCACAGGTCCTGCAGCAGCTGGCCAAGGCGCTGCGCATCTCCGCCGAGCAGCTGTACGTGCGGGCGGGGATCGTCAGCCTCGAGGAAGGCATCGGCGGAGCCGTCGAGCTCGCCATCCTCGCCGACCCCGTGCTCACCGAGCGACAGAAGCAGTCGCTGCTCGACGTCTACGCGTCGTTCCTCGCCCTCAACGGGACGACGACCCAACCGAAGGAGTAACACCATGGCCAAGTTCGAACTGCCTGCATTTGATCTGCCGACCTTTGAGATCCCGACCGAGGCCGCGCGCCCGCTGTACGCCGGAGTCGGCGCGACCGACCTCGTGGTCGGCTTCGTCCGCGACGCCTTCGCCGACCTGCAGAAGCAGCTGGCCGACGTCCAGAAGGACGTGCAGGCCCGCTTCACGAGCATCGAGCTCGAGCCGAAGGCGCTGCGCGACCAGGCCATCACCGTCGTGACCACCCAGATCGACGCGCTCTCCAAGGACGCCAAGGCGCGTCGCGAGGCCATCGAGGCCCGCGTCGCCGAGCTGCAGACCGAGGCCAACTCGGCGTACGCCGATCTCGCCAAGCGCGGCGAGACCCTGGTCGGTCGGATCCGCACCCAGGAGTCGACGAAGGCGACCACCACCGCCGCGAAGACCACGACCGCCAAGGCGAAGACCACCAAGACGCAGGCCACCAACGCTGCGAGCAAGACCACCACAACCGCCAAGAAGTCGACGAAGTCGGCGGCCAAGAAGGCCACCTCGACGGCCAAGAAGACGTCGACCGCGCCGAAGAGCAGCGCGAAGGCGACCTCCACCGCTGCCAAGAAGACGGTGGCCGCGGCCGCGGAGGCGACCACCGACGCCGCCGCCAAGGTCGGCGACTGATCGTCCCTCCCGGTGGTCGAGCAGCGAAGGCGCCCCTGGCGCCTGAGTGGAGTCGAGACCCCCTTGAGTCCCTTGCAGGGCGGTGACTACGGTCGCCGCCCTGCGTGCTCTCCCCGGTTGAGACAGGACTCCGTCCTTCCTCAACCGGCGTGGGTCGGACTCGTCCCTCCGCGACGCCGGATCCACGTAGGCTGTGGCCCGTGATGACGGTCTTCGGTCTCGAGTCGGGCTTCATGCTGGTCGTGGAGCTGGTGCTGCTCGCCGTGAAGGTCTTCACCTTCGTCAACTCGTTGCTGTGGTCCTCGGAGTCCTACACGGCCGCCGGCAAGCTCACGAAGCCCGCGTGGTCGATCATCCTCGGACTCGGGCTGGCCGTGCAGGTCTTGATGCCCGGCGGGCCGATCAGCCTGCTCAACCTGGTCTTCACGATCGCGGCGTTCGTCTACCTCGCCGACGTGCGACCTGCGCTGTCCAACCTCACCCGGCGGCGCTGACGTACCTCTCCAGCGCGACCATGGCGTCCTCCGGGACGAACCCGGTCGCCTGGATCTTGGCCAGGCTCATCGCGCTGTTGAGCGGTCGCGGGGACGCCTCCGGCTTGTCGGCGAAGTACGCCGCCGTGGTCGTCGCGGTGACGTCGGACGCGTCGCGGCCGGCCAGCCGGTAGACCGCCTGCGCGATCTCCGCCCATGACATCACCGCTCCGCCGTTGCTGAGGTTGTAGGTACCGTGCTCGGCGCCCGTGTCGAGCAGGTGCCGGGTAGCGCGCGACAGCTCCGCGGTGAACGTCAGGCGCCCGGTCTGGTCGCCGACGACGCTGGGGGAGACGCCCTTGTCGGCGAGCGTCTTCATCGTCCGGACGAAGTTGTTGCCGTCGCCGATGACCCACGACGTACGCAGCAGGTAGTGGCGCGGGGCCGTCGCGACCGCGATGTCGCCGGCCGCCTTGGACTGGGCGTACACCCCCAGCGGCGAGACCGGCTCGTCCTCGGTGTGCTCGTCAGCCGTGCCGTCGAAGACGTACTCCGACGAGTAGTGCACGAGGGTGAAGCCGTGCTCGCGCGACAGGCCGGCGAGGGTTGCCGGTGCTCCGGCGTTCGCCGCCCACGCCGTGCGGCGCCCGTCAGGGGTCTCGGCTGCGTCGACCGCGGTGTAGGCGGCGGCGTTGAGCACCAACGCGTACTCGTGCCACGGCCAGGCCGCGACAGCCTCGGCGTCCGTCACGTCCAGCTCGTCCAGGTCGACCAGGTCCGAGCCCGGGAAGTCGACCTGCAGGGCGCGTCCGAGCTGGCCGCGGCAGCCGATGATCAGCGTCTTCTTCGGCGGCATCGGCGTCACCGCGTCGAGCCTGGGGTTGGCGAGGTCCTTGTCGGAGATCTCGGCCTCGGCGAGCGGGATCGGCCACGGGATCGCCGCGGTCGGGTCGGCGAGGTCGAGGGCGGGGTACGCCGTCGCCGGCCGCCAGTGCTCGTTGACCAGGTAGGAGTAGGTGACGCCGTCCTCGAGGGTCTGGTAGCTGTTGCCGACGCCGCGAGGCACGAAGACGGCAGTGGCCGGATCGAGCTCGACCGTGTGCACCGCACCGAAGGAGTCGCCCTCGCGCATGTCAACCCACGCGCCGAACGCGCGGCCGTTGGCGACCGATACGAACTTGTCCCACGGCTCGGTGTGGATGCCCCGGGTCGTCCCGCGCGTCGCGTTGAAGGACATGTTGTTCTGCACCGGCCCGAAGTCCGGCAGGCCGAGCGCGACCATCTTCTCGCGCTGCCAGTTCTCCTTGAACCAGCCACGGGCGTCCTCGCGCAGGTCGAGCCGCAACACGACCAGGCCGGGGATCGGGGTGGTCTCCAGGGAGGGGAGCCCCATCACTGGCCCTTCGCCGCGTACGACGCCTCGACGGCGTCCTTGTGCGGACGCCACCAGGCCTCGTTGGCGACGTACCAGTCGATCGTGGCCTGCAGGCCGGCGTCGAAGTCCTGGTACTGCGGCTGCCAGCCGAGCTCGTGGCGCAGCTTGCCGGACTCGATGGCGTAGCGGCGGTCATGGCCGGCGCGGTCGCGCACGAACTCGATGTCGTCCGCGCTGCGGCCGAAGTGGCGCAGGATCGCCTGCACGACCTCGAGATTGTTCTTCTCGCCGTCGGCGCCGATCAGGTAGGTCTCACCGATCCGGCCGCGCTCCAGGATCGCCAGCACGGCGGACGAGTGGTCCTCGGTGTGGATCCAGTCGCGGACGTTGAGGCCGTCGCCGTACACCCGCGGCCTGCGGCCGTCGATGACCTCGGTGATCTGGCGGGGGATGAACTTCTCGATGTGCTGCCAGGGCCCGTAGTTGTTGGAGCAGTTCGAGATCGTCGCCCGCACGCCGAAGGAGCGCACCCACGCCCGGACCAGGTGGTCCGAGCCGGCCTTCGAGGCGGAGTACGGCGAGGACGGGTTGTAGGGCGTGTCCTCGGTGAACCGCTTCAGGTCATCCAGCTCGAGGTCGCCGTAGACCTCGTCGGTGGAGACGTGGTGGAAGCGCTTGTCCTGCTTGCGGACGGCCTCGAGCAGCGTGAAGGTGCCGACGATGTTGGTGCGGATGAACGGGCCGGGGTCCTCGAGGCTGTTGTCGTTGTGCGACTCGGCCGCGTAGTGCACGACCGCGTCCACGCCGGCGACCAGCGGCTCCACGATCTCGGGCTCGGCGATGTCACCGACCACCAGCTCGACCCGGTCCGACGGCAGCCCGTCGAGGGACTCCCGCGTGGCGGCGTACGTCAGCTTGTCCAGCACGGTCACGTGGGCGTCGGTGTTGGCGACGACGTGGTGGACGAAGTTCGAGCCGATGAAGCCGGCTCCGCCGGTCACGAGGATGCGATCCATGGGTTGATCCTAGGAGTCGCACGCCATCACGTGTTTGCGGCTCCGGCACAAGTGACGCACGTCGCCACCGTAGGATCCGTGCCCATGCGCGGAATCATCCTGGCCGGTGGCACCGGTTCCCGGCTGCACCCCATCACCTTCGCGGTGAGCAAGCAGCTGATGCCGGTCTACGACAAGCCGATGATCTACTACCCGCTGTCGACGCTGATGCTCGCAGGGATCCGCGACGTCTTGGTCATCACGACCCCCCACGAGGCCGACCAGTTCGTGCGGCTGCTGGGTGACGGCAGCCAGTTCGGCATCTCGATCACGTACGCCGTGCAGCCGAGCCCCGATGGGCTCGCCCAGGCGTTCCTGATCGGCGAGGAGCACATCCAGGGCGGCAGCGCCGGTCTGGTGCTGGGCGACAACCTCTTCTACGGACCGGGTCTGGGCACCCAGCTGGCTCGCTTCAAGGAGCTGGACGGCGCCGCGGTGTTCGGCTACCGGGTCGCCGACCCCACGGCGTACGGCGTCGTGGAGTTCGACGACGAGGGCCGAGCGCTGTCGCTGGAAGAGAAGCCCGCGAAGCCGAAGAGCAGTTTCGCGGTCCCGGGCCTCTACTTCTACGACCAGACGGTCGCCGACCGGGCGAAGGCCCTGCAGCCGTCGGCGCGCGGCGAGCTCGAGATCACCGACCTCAACCGCACCTACCTCGACGAGGGCAATCTCCAGGTCGAGGTGCTCCCGCGGGGCGTGGCCTGGCTCGACACCGGCACCATCGACGACCTCAACGAGGCCGGCAACTACGTGCGAGCGATCGAGCACCGGCAGGGCACCAAGATCGGCTGTCCCGAGGAGGTTGCCTGGCGCCAGGGGTTCCTGAGCAACGAGGAGCTGGCGGCGCGAGCTGAGCCGCTGCTCAAGAGCGGCTACGGCACCTACTTGATGGGGCTGCTCGCCGACTGATCGTCGAGCGCGGCCAGGTCGGCCTCGACCATCCGCCCCACGATCTCGGAGAACGGCGTCGTGGGCTCCCAGCCGAGCAGCCGGCGGGCCCGCGACGCGTCGCCGACCAGCTCGGTGGCGTCGGCAGGCCGGACCAACGCCGCGTCCACCTCGATCCGATCCTCCCAGTCGGAGACGCCGGCGTGGGAGCAGGCGGCGGCCACGAAGTCGCGGACCGAGTGGCTGATCCCGGTCGCCACCACGAAGTCGGTCGCGTCGTCGGCGCGGGCGGCCCGCACCATCGCGTCCACGTAGTCGGGAGCCCAGCCCCAGTCGCGCCGGGCATCCAGGTTGCCGAGGGTGAACCTCTCCGCACGCCCGCGGGCGATCTCGGCGACGGCCGCCGTGATCTTGCGAGTCACGAAATGACGTTGGCGGCGAGGGGACTCGTGGTTGTAGAGGATGACGCCGACTGCGTGCAGGCCGCGCTGGCGGTAGACGTGGGCGCTCAGGTGCGCGAACGCCTTCGCGGCGCCGTACGGGTTGATCGGGCGGACCGTGGTGGTCTCGTCCTGCGGTGACCGGTCGGGCTCGCCGAAGATCTCCGCGCTGGAGGCCTGGACGAACCGCACCGACCGCCCGGACCGCTGCTGGGACCGCCACGCCGACTCCATCAACGCCGCCGCGGCCACGCCGTTGAGCCGGGCGGTCAGGTCCGGCTGCTCCCAGGACTGCGCGACCGAGCTCAGCGCGGCCAGGTTGTAGATCTCGTCGGGCGCAAGGTCGAGGACCAGGCGGCGTACGGCGTCGATGTCGGTCAGGTCGCCGGAGTGCAGCTCGACGCCCGGGGCGTCCGGCAACGGCTCGTGGACGTTGGCGAGCGCGTGCACCTCGACGCCGTCGGAGTTGAGCCGTTCGGCGAGGTAGCTGCCGTCCTGGCCGCTGATCCCCGTGATGAACGCGCGGCCTCCTCGCTGCGTCACCGGCTCACCAGCCCTGCCGGGTGGCAGCCAGGTCCGCGTCGACCATCATCGCGACGAGCTCTCGGAAGGACACCTTGGGCTTCCAGCCGAGCACGTCGCGCGCCTTGCTCGCGTCCCCGATCAGGTGGTCGACCTCGGCGGGGCGCATGAACCGCTCGTCCTGACGGACGTACGGCGCCCAGTCGTCGATGCCGACGTGGGCGAACGCCGCGTCGAGGAAGTCTCGGATCGAGTGGGTCTCCCCGGTCGCGACCACGTAGTCGTCGGCCTGTGGCTGCTGCAGCATCAGCCACATCGCCTCCACGTAGTCGCCGGCGAAGCCCCAGTCGCGCTCGGCGTCGAGATTGCCCAGGACCACGTGGTCCTGGATGCCCAGCTTGATCCGAGCGACGGCCTCACTGATCTTGCGGGTCACGAACTCGGGTCCTCGACGCGGCGACTCGTGGTTGAAGAGAATGCCCGAGGACGCGTGCATGCCGTACGACTCGCGGTAGTTGATCGTCATGTAGTGGCCGAAGACCTTGCTCACGCCGTACGGCGACCGCGGCC
Source organism: Nocardioides endophyticus (assembly GCF_039543845.1). NCBI lineage: Bacteria > Bacillati > Actinomycetota > Actinomycetes > Propionibacteriales > Nocardioidaceae > Nocardioides > Nocardioides endophyticus. The sequence goes on from NZ_BAABKN010000015.1 coordinate 115,170, forward strand.
AGAGCAGGGTGCGCTCGTGCTGGGGCACCTCCTGCACCTTCCCGAACATCTCCGAGCTGGACGCCTGGTAGAAGCGGAGGCCATCGGGGGCGTCGCCTGCGTGCAGCCGGACCGCCTCGAGCATGTTGAGCACGCCCTTGGCGGTGACGTCGGTGGTCAGCGCCGCGTTCTCCCACGAGTAGGCGACGAACGAGACGGCGCCGAGGTTGTAGACCTCGTCGGGGTCGGAGTCGCGCAGCGCTCGGATCAGGCTCGACATGTCGGTGAGGTCACCGTTGTGCAGGCGTACGTCGGGCAGCAACTCCTCGACCAGGTCCCGCTTGGGGTTGTTCTGCCCCCGGATGACCCCGTGGACGTCGTACCCCTTGGCGAGCAGGAGCTCGGCCAGGTAGAGCCCGTCCTGGCCGGTGATCCCGGTGATGAGTGCGGTCGGCATGCCTGGGATTGTGCCGGACGCGTCCGTACGGCGGGACAGTACGGAGTCAGTAGGCGCCGCGGGAGCCGAAGACGGCGCCGACCGTGCGGCCCAGGATGGAGACATCCTGGACCAGCGACCAGTTGTCGACGTAGTAGAGGTCGAGCCGGATGGCTTCCTCGACGCTGAGCTCGCTGCGGCCGGAGACCTGCCACAACCCCGTCATGCCGGGTCGCACCCGGAGCCGGCGCGACATCGGTCCCTTGTACAGAGCAACCTCGCGGGCGACCTGCGGCCGCGGGCCGACCAGGCTCATGTCGCCGCGCAGGACGTTGAACAGCTGCGGGAGCTCGTCGACCGAGTATCGACGGATCCACTTGCCCGGCTTGGTGATGCGCGGGTCGTCCTTCATCTTGAACAGCAGAGCGCTCTGCCCGACGTCCACCTGCAGCTGGGCGATCAGCTCGTCGGCGTTCACGACCATGGTCCGGTACTTGAGGCAGGTGAACTCCTCGCCGCCCTTGCCGATGCGGGTTTGGCGGAAAAGGACCGGCCCGCGGTCGTAGAGCTTGATGCGCGCGGCGGCGAACAGGAAGAGCGGTGTGAACGCGATGATGAGCGCCAAGGACCCGACCACGTCGAAGGTGCGCTTGCCGATGCTCGACGCGTCCGTCGAGCGAGGCGGGTCGATGTGCATCAGCGGTAGGCCACCGACCGGCCGAACCCGGACCCGCTCGCTCGAGATGTCGCTGACGCTCGGCGCGACGACGACCTGGACCTCGTCCTTCTCCAAGTCCCAGGCGACCTGCCGGAGCTGCGCGGCGGACGTGAGGGCGCCGCCGGCGAAGAAGATGATGTCCGCATCCGAGTCGCGTACGACGGCAGTCACATCCTCGCAAGCGCCTACGACCGGCAGCCCCGAGCCCGTCTGGTCTCGAGTCTGGCCAGCGGGAAGTAGAGCGCCGACGACCTCGTAGCCGAGCCAGGGCTCGCGCCGCAACACCGCAGCGATCTCGTCCACGTGCACGTCTGAGCCAGCGATCAGGACGCGGTGCTGGAGATAGCCCTGCCGGCGGGCCCGGTGCATGGCCTGCCGCAGCACGAATCGACCTACGAGGAGTGCGGGCACACCTATGCCGAAGGCGAGCAGGAAGAAGCCCCGGGAGAGCTGGAACTTCGTGAGGTAGGAGGCCACGCCGACCAACCCGGCGGTCATCAGGCTGGCGTTGAACACGCGCTTGTACTCGTCGGTGCCGGCGCCGAAGACGTCGTTGCGGTAGCCGCCGAGGGCGGCGATCAGCACCAGCCAGCCGAGCAGCATGAGTGGGCCGGCGACTTGCAGCGTGGCCGTGACGTCAGAGGTGTTGTCGAAGACGTCGAGCCGGTTGCGGCCGAGGATCGCGAGCGCGAAGACACCGACCATCACCAGGAGGTCGAGGACCAGGGCCGAGACGGGGAGGTAGTGGAGCGCGCGACTAGGAGGTCCGAGAGTGCGTGTCCTCTTGACCGAAAGAAGCGTCATATCAGTCCCATGCAATGCCTCGAGCGTGTTGGTTTTCGCAGCGAAGCCCCCCGTGATTAGCCATGCTGAACTCTGCACGATGGATCGAGACTGTGCAGCCGAACAGTCGACAACCTTAGGTGGGATTTGTTACATCCAGTGCAAGGACGTGCGTCCGTGGGATGTCCGATGCCCGCCCTTGAAGACTGGTCGTGTGGCGGGTGTTTGTCAGACCGTGATCGTGGTCACACTGAGGTCATGACCGCTCTCGTGCTCGTAGCCCTCGGGGTCGCATTGTGGTGCCTGGTCCCGCTGCCCGTGGCCGTCGTCGTGGGGCGGGCCTTCCGGGCCGGCGAGACCGATGACGAGTTCGCCGGGACGGTCCGCGACTACGACGCCGTCGGGATGTGACTCGTCTCCACCCCGATGCTGTGCTCGTAGAGCGGCCACGCGCGCGAGTCCTCGGGGTGGAGGTCCATCGACGCGCACCACTCCTCGAACGGGGTGGCCAGCGACTCCGAGTCGTCGTCGGATGAGAACACCAGGATCATGCCGCTCACATCGGCGCCTTGCCTGAGGACCTGAGCGAACCCGCGCTCACCATTTGTGCAACCGATTGGTTGACAACCTCGTGAGACGATGGCAGGCTCGTCATTCAACCAATAGGTTGAATGACGAGGGAGATCGCGTGACCGACCAGCTGTCCCGGGCGTTCCAGGCCCTGGCCGACCCTACGAGGCGCGACCTGGTCGCCCGGCTCGCCGCTGATGGCGACGCGAGCGTGGGCGACCTGGCGGCGCCGTACGACGTGACCGTGCAGGCGGTCTCCAAGCACCTCAAGGTGCTCGAGGAGGCCGGGCTGGTGAGTCGTAGCCGAGACGCGCAGCGCCGGCCGGTCCACCTCGAGGCGGAGGTGCTCGACCTGATGACGAAGTGGATCGCGCGCTACCGGCAGCAGGTGGAGGAGCGGTTCAGTCGGCTCGACGCCGTACTGGCCGCCATGGACGAGAGCGACGACAACGACGAGGCGGAGGGAGCAGCATCATGAAGACGCAGAACCAGACCCAGATCGAGGCGGTGCCGGACCTGCCGGTCATCCGCATCATCCGCGAGTTCGAGGCGCCACCGGAGCGGGTCTTCCGTGCGTTCGTCGACCCGGAGCTCTTCGCCCAGTGGTGCGGCCCGCGCAGCATCGACACCACGGTCGACCGGTGGGACGCGCGGACGGGTGGGGAGTGGCGCTACACGGCGAGCCGCGCGGGTGACGACTTCACCATGGGGTTCTGGGGGTCGTTCCACGAGGTCCGTCCCGCGGAGCGGATCGTGCAGACCTGGGCGTTCGACGGCAACCCCGACGGCGTGAGCCTGGAGACCATGACGTTCGAGGAGCTCGACGGCGGCCGCTGCCGGGTGACCGCCCAGTCGGTGGTCGAGTCGATGGAGATCCGCGACCAGATGATGGCCAGCGGCATGGAGACCGGAGTCCTCGAGGGCTACGAGCAGCTCGACGAGCTCCTCGAGGGGGAGCGGTGACGACCCCGGCCGACCACCACCGCGAAGTGGCGGACGGCTTCACCCGACGTGTCGACGCGACGACCGACTGGGACGCCCCGGCGCCCGTGGACGGCTGGACGGCCCGCGACGTGGTCGGACATCTCGTCGACTGGTTCCCCGGCTTCCTGGAGGCCGGCACCGGCATCCGGCTCGCGGCGGGTCCGTCGGTGGACGACGATCCTGTCGCCGCCTGGCACGCACATGCGGCCGCGGTGCAGGGCCTGCTCGACGATCCGGCGTACGCCGGTCGGGTGCTGACCAACCCGCACATCGGCGACGTACCCGTGCCGGAGGCGGTCGACCGCTTCTACACGGCCGACGTCTTCATGCACACCTGGGACCTCGCCCGGGCGACCGGACAGGACGAGACGCTCGACGCCGAGACCTGCGCGGTGATGCTCGCCGGCATGGAGCCGATGGACGAGGTGCTCCGAGCCAGTGGTCAGTACGGCCCGCGTGTCGAGGTGGCGGCCGATGCCGACCCGCAGACGAAGCTGATCGGGTTCATCGGTCGCGACCCGGACTGGCGAGCGCCCTGACGCTGCTCGTCGGCTTTCGGAACCATCGCCGCCCGCCGCGGGTATTCGAGACGGTTGCCAGCGCGACCTCCTCGACCGCCGGGGACTCAACCACCGCGCCGCCGTAGGGTTGGGCGCATGAAGATCCTGGTGACCGGCGGCGCCGGCTATATCGGCTCGACGACGGCGAAGGCCCTGATCGAGGCCGGGCACACGCCCGTCATCCTCGACTCGTTGCTGACGGGGCCGCACGCGTTCGTGCGGGACCGGATCTTCTACGAGGGAGACATCGGCGACCGGTCCCTGGTCCGGCGCATCGTCGACGAGCACCCCGACCTCGACGCCACCATCCACATGGCCGCCCGGATCGTGGTGCCCGAGTCGGTCGAGAAGCCGTACGAGTACTACAAGGACAACGTCGCCAAGTCGCTGGAGCTCTTCGACGAGCTCAACGCCGTCGGCAAGCCGCGGGTGCTCTTCTCGTCGTCCGCATCGCTCTACGCCACGAAGGACAGCTTCGAGGTCACCGAGGAGGACCCGCTCGCGCCGCAGTCCCCGTACGCGCGGACGAAGGGAATGATGGAGCAGGTCCTGATCGACATGGCGGCCGCCACCGACCTGCGCGCGATCATCCTGCGCTACTTCAACCCGATCGGCTCCGACCCCGACCTGGAGTCCGGGATCTACGCCAAGGAGCCGTCGCACGTGCTCGGCCAGCTCGTGATGGCCGCCCGTGGGCAGAAGGACTCCTTCACCATCACCGGCACGGACCTGCCTACGCGCGACGGCACCGGCATCCGCGACTACATCCATGTCTGGGATCTCGCGCGCGCTCACGTGCGCGCGGTCGAGCGGTTCGACGACGTGCTCGCGCAGGTCGACGCGACCAGCGTCGTGATCAACGTCGGGACCGGGGAGGGGGTCACCGTGCGCGAGCTGATCTCCGCCTTCGAGGGTGTCTTCGGCCAGCAGGTCCCGACCGCCGAGGCGGCCGGGCGGCCGGGCGACGCGGTGGGCGCGTTCGCCAACGTCGACCGGGCGACCGAGCTCCTCGACTGGCGCGCCGGCCTGTCCCTCGACGACGCGATCGCGTCGGCCCTCGCCTGGGGCGAGAAGCGCCGGGAGATCCTCGGCTACGAGTGAGGTTCGCCGCTGGGAGAGGTGCGGCGTGCCTGCTCGGTGGCGATGCCGTCCAGCACCATCGCGACGACGAACGCGGCACGGGTCTCGATCGCGGCGTCGCCGTCCGTCCGGCCCTCGAGCCGCTCGGAGAGTGAGTTGACGATTGCGGCGCCGTAGATCGTCTCGGTGACGACGCCGAGCGGGAAGTCCTCGATCATCTCGCCACGCTCGACGGCTCGGAGACAGATCTGCTCGACCTGACGGCCGTGCACCTGGCTCACGGCCTCGGAGAAGTCGCCCAGGCGCTCCGGCGAGCTGGCGCAGTCGAAGGTCACCCGCATGGCCGCCCAGCCGCCAGAGCTGTGGAAGTGGCGCAGCATGTTGACGGCCAGCTGCTTCAGATCGCCCTCGAAACTGCCCGTGTCGACCGCGGTGAGCTCCATCCCTCGGTTGGTGACAGCGTTGGTGAGCAGCGCGTCCTTGTCGGCCCAGCGCAGATAGACCGTCGACTTGCCGACGCCGGCGCGGCGCGCGACGCCGTCCATGGTGAAGCCGGCCCAGCCGCGCTCGCCGTACTCGTCCAGGGCAGCGGTGAGGATCTTCTCCTCAGCACCAGGCGTGCGCGGCCGGCCGCGACCGCGCCGCGGCGCTTCCCCCGAAGTCATGCCGGTGATTGAAACATCAGACACCTGCCGTCGGAATGGCCCGAACGGCTATTTCTCGGCTGGGGGTCGACGGATCAGACCGTCGAGGACGACGTTCACGACGTCGGCCACCCGGGCGGTGAGCTCCTCCTCCTCGACCTGCCGGTGGTCGAGCCGACGGCCGAGCGCGAAGAACAGGCCGGCGCCGTAGATCAGGTCGGTGACGGACAACGGCGCCACGTCGCCGCTGAACTCGCCCCGGTCCCGCGCGCGCTGGAAGACCCCCTCGATGACCTCACGGTGCCGTCCGCTCAGCTCGCGGGTGAACTGACCGAGCGGCTGGCTCGCGCTCGCGGTGTCGATCAGCATCCGGAACCGCGCCCACCCCTCGGGGTCGGCGTACTCCCGGAAGGCCGCGGTCGCCAGGGCCGTCAGGTCGCCGTGCAGGGAGCCGGTGTCCACCTCGAGGATGACCCGGGTGCGCAGGCGCACGGCGTCAGTGAGCAAGGCGTCCTTGTCGGCCCAGCGCAGGTAGAGGGTGGACTTGCCGAAGCCGGCCCGGCGCGCGACGCCGTCCATGGTGAACCCGGCCCAGCCGTGCTCGGTGTACTCCTCGAGTGCGGCATGCAGGATCTTCTCCTCCGCACCCGGCGACCGTGGTCGGCCGCGGCCACGCCGCGGCTGCTCGTCGCTGGAAGTCATACTCGATCTAAACACCCGACAACTGCTGTCGGATATGACCCTGATGGTCAAATTTGCCCTTGGGTCGGTCCGTGGGCGCAGTCGTCTACTCTCGATCGCGTGCCCGACGCTGCCCTGCCTGCCGAGCTCGAGGGGTGGCTCCGGCGACACACGCACCACTGGGACGACTGGACCCTGGAGTCCCTGGTGGCGGCGAAGGGCGGTCGGGTGGTCAGCCTCGTCGTCCCGGCGCGCAACGAGGCCGCGACCGTCGGCGACGTAGTCACCCAGGTCCGCTCGGCACTGATGGACACCGTCGCGCTCGTCGACGAGATCGTGGTCATCGACTCCGACTCCACGGACGACACGTACGCCGTCGCGACCGACGCCGGCGCGACCGTGCACCGGTCCGCGGAGATCCGCCCCGACCTCGGCACTCGGCCGGGCAAGGGCGAGGCGATGTGGAAGTCACTGTTCGTCACCTCCGGGGAGCTCCTCGTCTTCATGGACGCCGACCTGGTCGACTGGGACACGCACTTCGTGCCGGGGCTGCTCGGCCCGCTGCTCACCGACTCGGCGGTCGAGCTGGTCAAGGGCTTCTACGAGCGCCCGATGCTCGACGGTGGCGTCGCCGTCCCCTTCGAGGGTGGTCGGGTCACCGAGCTGGTCGCCAGGCCGTTGATCCGGCTGCTCTTCCCGGAGCTGTCCGGGCTGCACCAGCCGCTGGCGGGGGAGTGGGCGGTGCGTCGGTCGCTCTTCGAGCAGCTGCACGTCCCGCACGAGTACGCCGTCGAGCTCGCCGCCCTCGTCGACACCCAGCGGGCCCGAGGTCTGGAGGCGATCGCGCAGGTCGACCTCGGCGTACGCGCCCACCGGCACCAGTCCCTGCGCGACCTGAGTGGCATGTCGACCCAGATCCTCGCTGCCGCCCTGGCCCGGGTCGGCGCCGGGCCCGCGATCGAGGAGCGCCCGCCTGCGCGGGACGCTGTGAAGGTGGAGCTGCGATGACGCTGCGGCTCGGGCGGCACTCCTTCGAGGACGAGGCGACGCTGATGATGGCGATCGTCAACCGCACCCCCGACTCCTTCTACGACCGGGGCGCGACCTGGGCCGAGGACAGCGCCTTCTCCCGCGTCGAGCTGGTGGTGTCGCAGGGTGCGGAGATCGTCGACATCGGCGGCATCAAGGCCGCTCCCGGCGTCGAGATCTCCGCGGCCGAGGAGATGTCCCGCGTCGTGGACTTCGTGGCCAGGGTGCGGGCGGCGTACCCCACCCTCGTGATCTCGGTCGACACGTGGCGCGCGTCGGTGGCCGCCGCGGTCTGCGCCGTCGGGGCCGACGTCATCAACGATGCCTGGGGCGGCGCCGACCCGGAGCTCGTCGATGCCGCGGCCGAGGGCGGCGCGGCCGTGATCTGCACCCACACCGGCGGCGTGACGCCCCGGACGCGGCCCTACCGGATCGAGTACGACGACGTGGTCGCCGCGGCGATCGCCGACACGGTCGCGTACGCCGAGCGGGCCGTCGCCGCTGGGGTGTCTCGGGAGTCCGTCGTGATCGACCCGGCTCACGACTTCGGCAAGAACACCTTCCACTCCCTCGAGGTCACTCGCCGACTCGGCGAGATGGTCGACACCGGCTATCCCGTGCTCGTCTCGCTGTCCAACAAGGACTTCGTCGGCGAGACTCTCGACCTGCCGGTGGGCGAGCGGCTCGTGGGCACGCTGGCCGCCACCGCGATCTGTGCCCTCGCCGGCGCCCGGATCTACCGCGTGCACGAGGTCGTCGAGACCCGCCAGGTCGTCGACATGGTCTCGTCGATCGCGGGCCGGCGCCCGCCCCGTCGCGCGATCCGGGGACTGCAGTGACGAGGGTGGTGCTGGTGCCGGGCGTGCTCGCGCTGCTGCCGGAGTACGCCGGCCTCGAGGACCCGGTCGCGGAGCTGCGAGCCGCCTGCCTTGGTGCGATCGCGTGGCTGGAGTCCGGCCCGGTCACCGTGCTCGCCGATCCGCAGGGGGCCCGGGTGGCCAAGGCGTTGCTCGAGGCTTGCGGTGGTTTCGAGGCTCAGGCACCAGGGCGCCTTCGCACCTCAACCAGCGGAGGGACCGCGGCGTCGTACCTCGTCGTCGGCAACGGCTCCGCCTGCCGGAGCGAGAGGGCGCCCGGGCACCTCGACGAACGGGCGGCGGCGTACGACGACGCGTTGCGAGCCGGGCTGGCGTCGAGTGACGTGAACGGGCTGGATCTCGACCTCGGGCGCAGCCTCTTGGCGTCACTCGACGGGATCGCCCGGCTGCCAGAAGTGCTGCCGGATGGCACGCCGGCGCAGATCGACTACGACGACGACCCGTTCGGGGTGCAGTACTGGGTGATGAGGTGGCAGGCGTGAGGGTGCTGGTCGGACCGCAGACCGACGACCTCCAGGAGCTGTACGCCGTGCCCGCCGACCGGCCGTGGCTCCGGGTCAACATGGTGAGCAGTGTCGACGGCGCCGCGACCGGCGACTCCGGGAAGAGCGGCTCGCTCAACAACGCCGCCGACAAGCGGGTCTTCGACCACCTCCGCTCGGTCGCGGACGTCATCGTGGTCGGCGCGGGCACGGCCCGGGCGGAGGGCTACCGGCCGACGGACCGCCCGATCGTGGTGGTCAGCCGAGGAGCCGAGCTTCCCGAGACTCTGCGCGGAGCCGCTCCGGGTTCGGTGGAGCTGTCATCGCTCGATGACCCGATCGCGTTCAGGCAGTCGTTGGTGGAGCGCGGGTGGACGAACATCCTGTGCGAGGGAGGCCCGTCGCTTCTCGGCACCCTGCTCGCCACCGGGGTCGTCGACGAGCTCTGCACGACGACGGTGCCGCTGCTGGTCGGCGGCGAGCATCCCCGGATCGTGGTGGGCCCGCAGGTCGACGTACCCCTGCGGCTGCACACGCTGCTGGAGTCCGACGGCACCCTGCTCGCGCGCTGGCTGGTCAATACCTCAACTTGGGGATGACGGCCGCGACTGCGAAATCTAGCGTCGGTGACATGTCCCGTCGTCACGCCACAGCCGAGCAGCTGGTGTGGAGGTCGCTCGTCGCCCTCCTGCTGCTCGTCGTGCTGTGGACGGCGCTCGCGACCTCGCTGATCGACCTCTGAGCCGACCTACTCGCCGGCCGCCAGGCCCGCGTGGTCCTCGCGCAGCTGGCGCTTGAGGATCTTGCCCGACGGGTTCTTCGGGAGCGCGTCGGCGACGACGACGTACTTGGGCGTCTTGAAGCCGGCCATCAGCGACCGGGTGTGCTCGAGGACCGCGTCGGGCGTCAGGGTCGCTCCCTCCTGGGCCACGACGACCGCGGCGACCGCCTCGACCCAGCGTGGGTGGTCGACGCCGAAGACGGCGACCTCGGCCACACCGTCGAGCTGGTAGATCGCCTCCTCGACCTCGCGGCTGGCGACGTTCTCGCCGCCGGTCTTGATCATGTCCTTCTTGCGGTCGACGACGTAGAGACGGCCGCCGTCGTCGAGGTAGCCGAGGTCGCCGGAGTGGAACCAGCCACCGCGGAAGGCTTCGGCGGTCTTCTCCGGGTCCCGGTAGTAGCCGAGCGTCGCGTGCGGCGACCGGTGCACGATCTCGCCGACCGTCCCCGCCGGCACGGGTCGGTCCTGGTCGTCGACGATCCGCGTCTCGACGTTGAGCGCCGCCCGACCGGCCGAGCCGGGGTGGGTCAGCTGCTCCGCGGGTCCGAGGATGGTGGCGAGCGGAGCCATCTCGGTCTGGCCGTAGAAGTTCCAGAGGTCGACGTCGGGGAGCAGGCGGCGCATCTCCTCCAGCACGGCGACCGGCATCGGCGAGGCGCCGTAGTAGCCCTTGCGCAGCGAGGACAGGTCAGCAGTGTGGAAGTCCGGGTGGCGCAGCAGGGCGATCCAGATCGTCGGCGGCGCGAAGAACTTCGTCACCCGGTGCTCCTCGATCGCCCGCAGGATCGCGCCCGGCTCGGGTGCGGGCAGGATGATGCTGGTGGCTCCGAGGTAGACGTCGACGCCGAGGAAGCAGTCGAGCTGCGCGCAGTGGTAGAGCGGCATCGTGTGCAGCTCGATGTCGTCGGCGCTCATCTGCCCGTCGATCGCGCACGACACGTACTGCCACATCAGTGACCTGCTCGACAGCAGCGCACCCTTCGGGCGCGACTCGGTGCCGGAGGTGAACATCATCCGCACCGGGTCGTCGTCGTCGAGGATCACGGGGTACGGCGCGCCGTCGTGGTCGAGCCAGGCCTGCAGGTCAGCCCAGCCATCGGGCACCTCGCCGTCGGCCAAGCGGACCACGGCGCGGGTCGTCGCCGCGCCCTTCGACGCCGCGAGCGCGCGCTCCGCGACCGGAAGCAGCGCGTCCTCGACCACGAACGCCGCCGCGCCGCTGTGATCGAGGATGAACGCGATCTCCTCCGCGCCGAGCATGAAGTTGATCGGGACCAGGATCACGCCGGCCCGAGCACACGCGAAGTTGAGCACGACGTACTGCCAGGAGTTGTGACACAGCAGCGCCAGGCAGTCGCGCGCCACGAGGCCGCTGGCGTTGAGTGCGGCCGCCGTACGGTCCACGACGGCGTCGAGTTCGGCGAAGGTCAACCGGACCTCCCCGTGGATCACCGCGAGCTTGTCGGGCGTACGACGTGCCGTCCGCCGCGGCACGTCGCCGAGGGACTGGTGTCGCGCCTCCTGGACCAGGGGTGAGAGTGCCATGTCAGAAACGTAATCCGATCCGGCTCGCGCTGCTGCAGCGGTTCCTCGGCGGCGCCGCCACCGTGACCGACGCGACCGCGCCGACGGGCGACGCCGACGACGCCTTCGGCACGAGCGGGCAGGTCTACCACCACCTGCGCCAACTGGTCGCCGCCGGTTGGCTGCGAAGCACCGGCAGCGGTCGGTACGAAGTGGCGCCGCAACGCGTCGTTCCGCTGCTGTCCATCGTCCTGGGAGCCCATCGATGACAGTCCTCCGCCGTCGGATCGCCTGCCTGCGCACACGACGTCGTGGCGTTCACCTTGGCGAAGGGCGTCACCACCACCGTGGTCACGCTCTCCGCGGCGACCACGAAGTACGGCACCGGCGCCACCGGCACCGTCGCCGGCTCGTCCGGCGGCACCGTGTCCGTGACGGTGGGTGGCACGTTCACCCTGCCGGCATCGCTGGTGCCCGGCAGCTACGCCGTGGTCGCGTCGTACTCCGGCTCCGACCTCGACGAGCCGAGCACCTCCACGGTCACCTACACGGTGACCAAGGCGGCGTCGAAGGCGACGGTGAGCGTCCCGGCCAAGGGCACGTCGGGCAAGTCCGTCACGGTGACCGTCAAGGTCGCCGGTGTCGCCCAGGGTGTCGCGCCTACCGGCAAGGTGACCATCAAGCTCGGTGCGAAGACGGTCGCCAAGGTCACCGTGCCGGCGTCCGGCAAGATCACCAAGAAGGTGAAGCTCGCCGGCGCTGGCGCCAAGAAGGTCACCGTCACCTACTCGGGTGACGGCAAGTACGGCGCCTCCTCTGCCGCGAAGTCGGTGAAGGTGGTGAAGGCGAAGAAGAAGTAGTCGCCAACCAGTCGTCCGCCCCGGTCCCCTCCCCATGGGGGGCCGGGGCGGACCCGTGCCCGGACCACGGGGACGCCTCGCCCCCGCGCCGGGTCGGCCGTGGGAGGGTGACCGCCATGCAGCTGGGCATGACGTTGCCGGTGATGGAGCCCGACCTCTGGTCGGCGGACGACACCCTCGAGTCGTGGGCGCGCGCCGTCGACGAGGGGCCGTGGTCGTCGTTGTGCTGGGGCGAGCGGATGGCCTTCGACAATCCGGACTCCCTGACGCTGCTCGGCGCGGTCGCCGCCTGGACCTCGCGGGCGCGGCTGACGACGACGGTCGTCGTACCTCAGCTGCACGACCCGGTGTCCCTCGCCAAGGCGCTCGCCACCGGCGACCGCCTCAGCCGGGGTCGCCTCTCGGTCGGGCTGGGCGTCGGCGGACGCGAGGAGGACTACCGCGCCGCGGGCGCGCCGCTGAGCACCAAGACCATGGGCGACATGGCCGACCGGGTCGCGGTGATGAAGCGGGTCTGGGCGGGGGAGAAGGTCGTCGACTCCGAGCGGCCGGTCGGCCCGGCCCCGGTGCAGTCCGGCGGGCCGGAGCTGCTGGTCGGCACCCTCGGGCCGCGCACGATCCGGTCGGCTGCTGCGTGGGCGGACGGGCTGGCCGGGATGTCCCTCGACGTCGACCTCGCCGAGATGGCTCGGGTGTTCGACCTGACCCGGGCGGCATGGGCCGACGAGGGGCGCCGTACGCCGCGGGTCACGACGTCGTTCTGGTTCGCTCTGGGTGCGCCCGACGAGGCGCGGGAGCAGGTCCGTCGGCACCTGCGGCACTACATGAACTGGATCCCCGAGCAGTACGTCGACGCGCTGGCCGCCACTGCTGGGTTCGCCGGTACGACGGCCGAGCTGCGCGACGTGCTGCGTCGCATCGAAGATCTCGGCTGCGACGAGGTGCAGCTGATCCCGACCCACTCCGATGTCGGCCAGGTGCACCGGCTGGCCGAGCTGGTCTGAGCGTCTGCCGGATTGTCACTCGGACCGGTGGTCAGAGCCCTACGGTGTGCTCGTGCGGATGGACTGGCTCCCGATCTCGGCAGCGTTGCTCGTCACCGGGGCACTGGCCCTGTGTCTGGGCTCCTTCCTGCTGCCCTCGTCCGACGGGACCGCCGAAACGCTGCGGATCGTGCAGCACCAGGGTGGGCAGTGGCTGACCGTCGCGGCGATCCTGTTCCTGGCCTCGGTGTGCCTGACGCTGGGGCTGCCGACGATCTTCACGCTCTTCGACCGCCGCGGCTGGGCCCTCGCCCTGGTCAGCGCGATCGTCCTCGAGATCGGGTTCATCGGCACCGCCGGGTTCTCGATGCTGATGGTCTTCTTCCGCTCGCTCGTGATCACCGACGCGCTGAGTCACCAGGGACTCGAGGACGCGACCTCCGAAGCCGGTCTGACGGTCTTCCTGATCGGCTGGATCGCCGCGCTCTACCTCGGCGAGCTGCTGCTCGGCGTCGCGCTGCTGCGCGCCCGCGCGACCCCGCGCTGGGTGCCGCTGGCACTGATCGCTCACGCGGTCTCGGTGCTGTTCGCGCCGTTGCTTCCCGAGCCCGCGTCGAAGGCCCTGATCCTGCTGCTGGTCGCCGGGTTCTGCGGGATCGCGATCCAGGCGACCTCGCCGGGGACGCTGCGTCGGTCCGGCGGAGCCAGATCTGGCTTGTAACGCGGGGTTATGGCATCTGGTCACCCCGTTCTGACGGGTTCATGGACCCCATAACACCGCGTTACATGCCGCGCAGCGCGCCAGCCAGGTCCGCAATCTGCCCCATCGGCGGCTCGTAGCCCGGGAAGTAGCAGCACACCCGTTCGGCGACGTCCCCGAACCGTCGGCCGATCTCGGCGGCGCACTCCTCCGGCGTCCCGCGTACGGCGAGGGTCGCGAGCATCTCGTCGGTCACCAGCTCGAACATCGCGCCGAAGTCGCCGGTCTTCGACAGCCGGTTGAGCTCGGGCTGCACGCCCTCCCAGCCCTCGGCCTCGAGCACCGGCACGTACGCCGGGGTCGATCCGTAGAACGCCAGCAGTCCACGAACCCCCGCGACGGCCGCTTCCATCTCGGCGGAGGTGCGCCCCATCGCCACGATCGCCTGCGGCAGGATCGAGAAGTCCTCACGACGACGACCCGAGCGGCTCAGGCCCTCGTCGACGGCCGGCAGCGTCCGGGTCCGGAAGTGCTGGTGGCTGTGGAACGGCATCACCAGCAGCCCGTCGGCCACATCCGCGGCGGTCCGGGTCATCACCGGCCCGAGGGCGCCGAGGAGGACAGGCGGCACGCCGTACGGGCTCGGACCCGGCACGAACGTCGGCGGCATCAGCGTATGCCGGGTGTGCTCGCCCTCGAAGTGCAGCGGCGTCCCGTCCTGCCAGGAGCCGAGGATTGCCTTGACCGCCAGCACGATCTCGCGCATCCGGGCCGCGGGCGGCGACCAGGTCGCGCCGTACCTCTTCTCGATGTGCGGCTTGATCTGCGACCCCAGCCCGAGCCGGAACCGCCCGCTGGACATCAGCTGCAGGTCGTACGCCGTGTTGGCGAGGTGCATCGGGCTGCGCGGCATCGCGATCGCGACGTTCGTCATCAGGTCGGTCTCGACCCCGGCGGCCGCCGCCGCGGCCAGCGGCAGGAACACGTCGTGCGGTCCCTCGAAGGTGAACAGTCCGGCGATCCCGGTCGCGGCGAGCTCGCGAGCCCGGGCGACCGCGAGATCGGGGCGGGCGTCGAGCTGGATGTCGAGGAGCACGCGGTCAGTGTCGCGCAACCACCGGGGCCACGCTCACTGCGCTGCCGATGGGGAACCCGAGGTAGCGCAGCACCTGGTTGACGCCATCCCGATGCCCTGCATCGCGCGACCGGCGACGAGCACGCCGTACGACGTCGGCACGATCGCCAGAGCGGTGCCCAGCGTGACGACGAGCAGTCCGGCCAGGATGGTCGGCCGCCGCAGCCGTCCGCTCTCGAACCGGCCGACGATCGGGATCGCGACCGCGCTCGCCAGCAGGGTCGCGGTGAGCGACGAGAGGACCGCCGTGATGGTGGTCAGCAGGGCCAGGGTGGGCAGCACACGCTACTCCCCGCCGCGACCAGTCACAGCGCCGCCGCGGGTGCCGTCCGCGTGCGAGATCGCAGGGCAAAAGCGATCGCGATCAGCACGACCCCGGCGACCCGGAGCCAGCCCAGGATCTCGTGCAGGGCTTCGTGTCTGGCGCTCCAGTCGAGAAGGGTTGTGCTGTCGAGCCAGCGGAGCCCGGCGTACTCCGCGAAGGCATAGCCGGAGAGTGTCGCGCTGAGAGCGCCGCCGAGCACGGCGAGCACTGCCCAGGGGTGCCGCCGCACCCGCGAGACACCCACAGCGGCGATCGCCAGGAACGCGAGCGCCTCCAGGAGGGACTGGAACAGCAGGAACGTCGGAACCTCATAGAAGGTCAGGTCCGCCGCCCTACTTGCTCGCCTTACGCGCTCGGCTCGCGATCTTGGCCCGCTCGTTCTGGTCGAGGATGACCTTGCGGATCCGCACGTGCTCAGGGGTGACCTCGACGCACTCGTCGTCGCGGCAGAACTCCAGGCTCTGCTCCAGCGACAGCTTCTTCGCCGGGATCAGCTTCTCGAAGTTGTCGGAGGTGGCGGACCGGATGTTGGTCTGCTGCTTCTCCTTGGTGATGTTGACGTCCATGTCGTCGGCACGGGAGTTCTCGCCGACGATCATGCCCTCGTAGACCTCAGTGGTCGGCTCGAGGAACATCACGCCGCGCTCCTGCAGCGAGGTCATGGCGTACGCCGTCGCCGCGCCCTTGCGGTCGGCGACGAGCGAGCCGTTGTTGCGCGAGCGGATCTCGCCGGCCCACGGCTCGTAGCCCTCGGAGATGTGGTGCGCTATGCCGGTGCCGCGGGTGTCGGTCAGGAACTCCGTGCGGAAGCCGATCAGGCCACGTGCCGGGACCAGGAACTCCATCCGCACCCAGCCGGTGCCGTGGTTGGTCATCTGCTCCATGCGGCCCTTGCGGGTGGCGAGCAGCTCGGTGATCGCGCCGAGGTACTCCTCGGGGGCGTCGATGGTCAGGCGCTCCATCGGCTCGTGGACCTTGCCGTCGATCTCCTTGGTGACCACCTGCGGCTTGCCGACAGTCAGCTCGAAGCCTTCGCGACGCATCTGCTCGACCAGGATGGCCAGCGCCAGCTCGCCGCGGCCCTGCACCTCCCAGGCGTCGGGGCGCTCGGTCGGGAGGATCCGCAGCGACACGTTGCCGACCAGCTCGGAGTCGAGGCGGTCCTTGACCAGGCGGGCGGTGACCTTCGAGCCCTTGACCCGGCCGACCAGCGGCGAGGTGTTGGTGCCGATGGTCATCGAGATCGCGGGCTCGTCGACGTGGATGAGCGGCAGCGCGACCGGGTTCTCCGGGTCGGCGAGGGTCTCGCCGATGGTGATCTCCGGGATGCCGGCGATGGCGACGATGTCGCCGGGACCGGCGGACTCGCCCGGCTGGCGCTCGAGGCCCTCGGTGACGAGGAGCTCGGTGATCTTGACGTTCTTGGTCGTGCCGTCGCGCTTCATCCACGCGACCTGCTGCCCCTTCTTCAGGGTGCCCTCGTGGACCCGGACCAGCGCGAGCCGCCCGAGGAACGGCGACGAGTCGAGGTTGGTGACGTGGGCCTGCAGCGGCGCGCCCTCGGTGTACGTCGGCGCGGGGATCGTCTCGAGGATCGTCTTGAACAGCGGCTCGAGGTCGGGGGAGTCCGGCAGCTCGCCGTTCTCCGGCGCGGTCAGGGCGGCGACGCCGGCGCGGCCCGACGCGTAGACGACAGGGAAGTCGAGGGCGTCCTGGCTGTGGCTCTCGTCGAGGAGGTCCATGAAGAGCTCGTAGGTCTCGTCCACGACCTCGGCGATGCGGGCGTCGTTGCGGTCGGTCTTGTTGACGACCAGGATCACCGGCATGTCGGCGTTGAGCGCCTTGCGCAGCACGAAGCGGGTCTGCGGCAGCGGGCCCTCGGACGCGTCGACCAGCAGCACGATGCCGTCGACCATCGACAGGCCGCGCTCGACCTCGCCACCGAAGTCGGCGTGGCCGGGGGTGTCGATGATGTTGATGACCATCGGCTTGCCACCACCGGCGGGACCGGCATAGTGCACGGCGGTGTTCTTCGCGAGGATCGTGATGCCCTTCTCGCGCTCGAGGTCACCGGAGTCCATGACCCGCTCGGCCACGCTCTCGGCCTGGTGCTCGGTGAAGGCGCCGGCCTGGCGCAGCATGGCGTCGACGAGCGTGGTCTTGCCGTGGTCGACGTGCGCCACGATGGCGACGTTGCGGAGGTCCGTGCGAGTGGTGGTCGTCATGCGCGCTGCAGCATTCCGTTCGGGTGGGCGAGTGGGGCCCGAATGGGCCTCGCCGAGTCTAGTGGCGGTCGACGTCTCGTCCCGCATCGGTGAAATCGGCGGGACTTGTCAGCCGGAACCCGCACGACACGCCGGGGCGACTCGGCGTGTCGTGCGGGTTTCCCCGGTCGACCGGTGAAACCCGCCGCCGCTCGATACCCTCAGTACGTGGGGGGACGAGCGCTTCGTGCTGCGCTTGTGACGGCCATCGCCGTTGCGAGCCTCGTCGCCGTACCCACCGTCACGGCGTCCGCGGTGAGCACCGGACGGCCCACCGCAGTGGCGGTCGCGGCCGACGGCACGTCGTACGTCGGGTTCGCCGACGCCGACGGCCTGCTGGTGCTGGCGCCTGACGGGACGCCCAAGGGCTCGCTCGCGCTCGCCGGCGTCGGGCCGGTCACCGGACTGGCCGTCGATCCTGGCGGGAGCATCTGGGTCGACGACGGCTCGACCGTCGCGCGCTTCAGCCCGTCGGGTGTCGGGCTGGGCTCGTTCCCGCACCGGCCTGCCGCGAGCTGCTCGGCCGACGCCGGTCGGTACGGCGGCCTCGATGTCACGTCCTCCCGCGTCTACGTCGCCGAGCGATGCCGAACCAGTGTCGGCGTTTACACCCGGACCGGCGCACTGCTGCCCGGGACCCCGCGCGGCATCGCCTTCGCGCCCGCGTTCACGTACGGGCGAGCCAAGAAGGTGCCGGCCCGCCTCTATGTCTCCGTCCCGGATGCCGGGAAGGTCTACGGCTACAACGCGGGAGGCATCGGCTCCCGCTCGAAGCCGGTGGCCACCCTGACGCGCACTCGTCCGGGCGGGGTGAGTGCCGACGACCGGGGCCACGTGGCCGTGCTCGACTCCGCGACCCATGGCCTCTACCTCTATGACGCCACCAAGCGCTACCGGCTCTACCGCACGCTCGGCCACCCGCCGACCGCTGCCGCCACCAAGGGCTACCTCAAGCGTCCGGCCGCAGTGGCCCAGGGTGGAGCGCCGGTCGGGCGGCACTACTGGCTGGCGGACACGGGCAACGGTCGCGTGCAGCGCTGGAACCCGGCCGGCACGACCCAGTGGATGGCCGACACGCAGCCGTCCAGCGCGCCGGGGACGCCGACCAGTACCGGGGTCCCGGTGATCGGCGGCAACCCGGTGCCCGGCGCCGAGCTCACGTGCACCGACGGGTCGTGGACCGGTGGCCCCACGTCGTACGCCCATGCCTGGCTGCGCGACGGCGAACCGATCGGCGGCGCCGCCGCTTCGTCGTACGTCGTGGCCGCCGAGGACGTCGGGACCGAGCTCAGCTGCGTCGTGACCGCGACGAACGCGGCCGGCGAGAGCGCGCCGGCGGGCAGTGTGCCGGTCGTGGTCGACGACGGACTGCCGGACCCCGAGCCGGTCCCCGTGACGACCTGCCGGGGTGAGCCGTGGGTGCGGATCGAGCCCGCCACCCGGATCGTCAGTCGGCCGTTCGTGACGCTCGAGATCCAAGCGCCCGAGGGTGCCGAGCAGGTGGAGATCTCCAACGACGGCTTCAAGAGCTCCGACGTCAAGCCGCTCGCCGCCGGTTGCCGCTACGAGTGGACCCTCGACGACGGTCCCGGCCGGAAGCCGAAGCTGGTGTCGGTGCGGTTCCCGGGCGCGCCGGGTGTCGTGCAGGACCAGGTGCTGCTCGACGGTGCCGCGCCGGTGATCCACCGGGTGAGCGCGAAGTGGATCACCGCGCGCCAGGGCTGGGTCCTGAAGATCAGGGCGACCGATCGCGGCACCGGCATCTCCAAGGTCCTGGTCGGCAAGTTGCGATCGAGTGCGCGCAGCTACAAGTGGCCGGCCGACATCGTGTCGTGGGACAGCACCCAGCTGCGTTGGATCCGAGTGGTCGACGGGGCCGGCTACCGGAGCAAGTGGTATCGACTCCGGCTCTGATGGGTTTCGAGACGTGTCGCTCAGTCCCGCGCTGGCGCGCGTGTCTGGGCCGACACCCTCAACCTCCTCGCCTTTCGCGGCACGAGCAAGCTCGGTCCGCGGGCTCGGATACCGTGAAGGGATGCCTCGCATCGCCACCGCAGACCGGGTCGACCTCGAGCAGCTGCTGGACTTCGTCCGCACGCGGCACCACCTGGTGCTCGTCACCACTCGTGCCGACGGACGCCCGCAGGTCTCGCCCGTCACCGGCGGAGTCGATGCGGCTGGCCGGATCGTGATCTCGACGTACCCCGACCGCGCCAAGGCGGTGAACCTCCGCCGCCGCCCGACGGCCTCCGTGCTCGTGCTCTCCGACGCCTGGGACGACGCCTGGGTGCAGGTCGACGGGGTCGCGGAGGTGCTCGACATGTATCCCCACGAGGCTTCGGGCCTCCCCGGGTCCGCTCCTCCGGACGCGAACCCCCGCAGGGGCCCCGAAAGCATGCCCTCGCCGGAGGCGGAGGACGGGCTGGTGGAGTACTTCCGCTGCATCGCGGGTGAGCACCCGGACTGGGACGAGTACCGCGCGGCGATGCGGCACCAGGGCAAGTCGCTGATCCGGATCTCCGTCGACAGCTGGGGCCCGGTGGCCACTGGTGGCTTCCCCCCGGACCGCGCCCCGGCCTGACTGGACCGGTCCAGTCAGGAGGACAAGGACGCCGCGCGGAGGCTACTCGCGGGTTAGCCTCGCGCTGTGATGGCCCTGGTGGGCCGGCTGCTCTGCCTGGCCCTGATCTCAGCGGGCCTCGGGACCGCGACCTTGACGACCCTCGAACCTGCCGCGGCCGCAGTCGGCGGCGGTCCGACGGCGGTAGCCGTGGGCCCTACGGGCACGTCGTACGTCGGGTTCGCCACGGGCGGCCGTTTGCTCCGGCTCAGCCCGCAGGGCCACCGTCACGGGAGCGTGCCGCTCGACCAGAGCGGCCCGGTCGACGGGCTCTTCGTGAACGCGGCCGGGCAGATCTGGGTCGACTACGGGACGAGCGTCTCGTTGCTCGGCCCAGGAGGCCGGGTCCTGCGGCACTTCGACCACGACCCGGTGAGCTCGTGCGCCGGCAGCCCGGCGACGCGGTACGGCGGGATCACCGCCGGTGGCGGTCGCGTGTGGGTCGCCAACCGCTGCGACGACACGATGACCGTCTACAGCCAGGGCGGTCGCCGGATCGCGACGGTCGACCTGCCGGGTCGCGGCCACCCGCGGGGCATCACGTACGGCGCCGCCCAGTCCGGTCGCGGCGCTACCGTCTATGTCGCACTCCCCGACTCCGGACGGATCGTCGCCTATCGGGCCGGCCGGGTCAGCGATGCGACCCAGCCCTGGCGCACCCTTGCCATGCGCCGCCCCGCGGGTGGCGCCCGGCCGAGTCCCGGCGGCATCGCGGTCGACAGGTTCGGCCAGCTCACCGTGGCCGACCTGGCCAACAACGCGATCTTCCTGCTCGACACCAACCACGACTTCAACGTCTACCGGACGCTCGGGCACCCGCCGCGGGCGAGCCGCGCGGTCGGTCGCCTGAGCAGCCCGAGCGCGATCGCGCAGCACGCCCAGGACCGTGGCTCGTTGTCCGGCAACCTCTTCATCGCCGACACCGGCAACCGCCGGGTGCAGCGCTGGAACACCAGCGGCTGGACCTACTGGGCGAAGAAGGTGCAGGCCGGCAGCGACAGCCCGGCCGGCCCGGTCGTGGGGCCGGTCAACACCGCACCGCCGACCGTGGTCGGCGGCGGCTCGGTCGGTACGGCGCTCACCTGCTCGCCGGGCAGCTGGTCCGGAGCGGGGGGCGTCCAGTACTCCTACGCCTGGTCGCGCAACGGCGTACCGATCGCGCACACCGCGTCGTCGAAGTACGTCGTCCTCAACGCCGACACCGGCTCCGTCCTCGGCTGCACCGTCACGGCCACGGCCGCCGGCGGCTCCGCCAGCGCTTCCTCAGCGGGCCGGATGATCTCCGGACCATCCGGCCACGCGCCGGCCAACCTCACCGCGCCGACCATCTCGGGCGTGCCGGTCGCCGGCCACACCCTGACCTGTGACCCGGGCACCTGGAGCGGCTCGCCTTCCACGGTGCTCGCGCTGTGGCAGCGCGACGGCGCGACCGTCGCCAACGGCAGCTGGACCTACGTCGTGGGTGCCGACGACGTCGGCGCCGCCCTCCAGTGCGTCGTGGTGGCCGACAACGGCTGGGGCTCCGGGGTGGCTCGCTCGACGCCCGCGGCCCCGGGCGCCTGCGGCACAGCCGGCGGGGTCGAGATCAACGGCGGCGCGACCGAGACGACCTCGCCGTACGTCACCCTCACCCTCCGGGCGCCTCGCGGCACGAGCACGGTACGGATCTCGAACGACCCGAGCTTCACCGCGGAGACGATCGTGGCCTTCCCGGCCGGCTGCACCTACAACTGGGTGATGCCATCGATCCCCGGGATGCCGCTGGCCTGGACGGTCTACGTGCGGTACGGCGACGGCGCCACCTACAGCGACTCGATCGTGGTCAACGAGCACAGCTGACCGGGGCGGTGGCACGCTGGTCGCATGGGCCGCTGCCGGTTCGTGCCGCCGTACCTCCTCGCCCGGGTCGCCCCCGGGAGCCTCGTCGTGGACGAGGCGCTGCGCGCCGGCCGGGCGGTGCCCGTCGAGGTGCGTCGCGTCCCGTCGGCAGCGCCGGCCCCGGCCTGGACCGTGCACACGGCCGACAGCACGACGACGTTGCCCGGGCGCGCAGTGCGCTCTGCCGGGTCGCCGGCGTCGGGCGACATAGCCGTCGACGAGGCGGCGACCGGGATCACCGGCGCCCTGGCGCTCTTCGCCGAGGTCTACGGGCGGGCGTCGTACGACGGCGCCGGCGCTCCGGTCAGCCTGACCGTCCACTATGGGCAGGACTACGACAACGCGTTCTGGGACGGGACCCAGCTCGTGTTCGGCGACGGTGACGGTCGGGTCTTCGAGCGCTTCACCAAGCCCGTCGACGTGCTCGGGCACGAGCTGACCCACGCCGTGACCGAGCACTCCGCCGGGCTGGTCTACCGCGACCAGCCGGGCGCGCTCAACGAGTCGGTCTCCGACGTGTTCGCGGCCTGCCTCAAGCAGCGCCTCCTCGGGCAGACGCCGGACGAGGCTGACTGGCTGATCGGCGAGGGGATCTTCGCCGCCGGTATCCAGGCCCGTGCGCTGCGCGACATGGCGGCGCCAGGCACGGCGTACGACGACCCTGCACTGGGACGCGACCCGCAGGTCGGGCACCTCGACGACTATGTCTCGACCTCGGACGACAACGGCGGCGTCCACCTCAACTCGGGGATCCCCAACCGCGCCTTCCAGCTCGCCGCGGTCGCGATCGGTGGCGCGACGTGGGAAGGCGCCGGGCGGGTCTGGTACGACGCGCTCACGGGCGGCGCGGTCGGCCCGACCACGGAGTTCGCCGCCTTCGCCGCCGCGACCGTTGCGGCTGCCGGCGCGCACGCGGACGCGGTCGGCTCGGCGTGGGAGACGGTCGGCGTCACGCCGGGCGCCTCGGCGGCGGGATCGCCCGTACCCGCTGCCGGTGCCCGGCGGGTGTCTGTCCGCCGTACGGGTGGCTTCGCGGGCCTGCGCGCCACCGGCGAGCTCGACCTCGACGGCGACGACCCGCGTGTCCCCGAGGTCGCGGCCCTCGTCGACCGCGTCGACCTGCGGGCGGCCACCGGTGGGTCGCCGCAACCGGACCGGTACGTCTACGCCTTCGACCTCTGCGGCGACTCCGCGACCGTCCCCGAGCAGCACCTCACCCCCGACCTCCGTCGGATCGCCGACCTGGTCCTCGAGGCGTAGCGGCGGGGTAGTCCCTTGACGGAATGGTTCCTTCTGGTCCCTTCAGGCAACCAAAACGTCTGGGACTAAGGCTAGGCCAGCGCGCGGTCCAGCGCCGCGGCGACGTGGAGGGCGGTGGCGGGGAAGACCGGGATGTCGGCGTCGGCCTGCTTCACGAGCAGCTCGAGCTCGGTGCAGCCGAGGATGACCCCGCCGGCGCCGGCGTCCCAGAGCTCGTCGATGAGGCCGACGACCGTACGCCGGGAGCTGTCGAGCACCTTGCCGTGGACGAGCTCCTCGTAGATGACCCGGTTGAGGGTGTCGTGGTGGCGCGCGTCCGGGACCACCACGGTGAGCCCGTGCGAGGCGATGCGGTCGGTGAAGAACGTCCGGGACATCGCGAACGTCGTACCCAGGAAGCCCACCGACTCCAGACCCTGGGCCTTGCACGCCTCGGCCACGACATCGGCGAGGTGCACGACCGGGATGCCGACCGCGTCGGCGACCTGGTCGGCCACCCGGTGGAAGGTGGTCGTGCACAGCAGCAGGAAGTCCGCGCCGCCCGCCTCGACCCCGCGTGCGGCTGCCGACAGGATCTCGGCGACGTCGTCCCACCGCTCCTGCTCCTGCAGCGCAGTGACCTCGGCGAAGTCGACCGAGGCCATCACGCTGCGCGCCGACGACAGTCCGCCGACGCGGGCCTCGACGCCCCGGTTGAGCTCTTGGTAGTAGACCGCACTGGATTCCCAGCTGAGGCCTCCGACGAGTCCGATCGTCTGCATGCCGGGGAGTCTGTCAGATCACGGCTCAGGTGACCCGGTGCACCTTGTGGTGGGTGGCCTGCGCCCGCGGCCGGATCACCAGCTCGTCGATGTTGACGTGCGGCGGGCGGGTGACCATCCAGGTGATCGCGTCGGCGATGTCCTCGGCGACGAGCGGCTCGGCCACGCCGGCGTACACCGCCTCGGCCTTCTCGCGGTCTCCCTCGAAGCGCACGAGCGCGAACTCGTCGGTCTTCACCATCCCCGGTGCGATCTCCATGATCCGCACCGGCTGGTCCCACAGCTCGAGCCGCAGGGTCTCGGTGACGACCTGGGTGCCGTGCTTGGCGGCGGTGTAGCCGGCGCCGCCCTCGTAGGCGATCCGCCCGGCAGTCGAGCCGACGTTGAGGATCGCGCCGGCGCCGCTGGCGAGCAGGGCCGGCAGCAGCGCCCGGGTCACCTGCATCAGGCCGATCACGTTGACCTCGTACATCTGCCGCCACTCGTCGCTGTCAGCGGCCGACACCGGTGAGGCACCGAAGGCGCCGCCCGCGTTGTTGACGAGTACGTCGAGCCGCTCGCCGACCGCCGCGGCCAGGCCGGCGACGGACTCGACCGAGGTGACGTCGCACTCGACAGCCGTACCCCCGATCTCGACGGCCAGCGCCTCGATCCGGTCGCGTCGACGGGCAGCGCAGAAGACGTGGTAGCCGGCCGCGGCGAGCTGGCGGGCGGTGGCGGCGCCGATGCCGCTGCTGGCGCCGGTGACGACGGCGGTCTTCGGGGAGGTCATGGGTTCATTGTCGATGATCGGGGTAGGGATCGTGACGGGGAGGTCTCGGAGAGGATGAGGACTGGTGCGCATTGGTGCAGCCCTGGCAGGACTCGTCGGCGGACTCGCGTGGATCGTCGCCTTCGTCCTGGACAAGACGGACCACGCCGGGCTCGGGGATTCCGTCGCCGGGTTGGGACTGGTGCCGCTCACGGTCGCGACCCTGGCCGCCGGGGCCGGACTGGTCAGCCGCTCGGCGACGTGGCTGCGGGTCATCGTCGCGGTCTGCCTCGCGCTGCTGGTCTGGTCGGTGCTGCAGGTGCTGTCCGACGGCGTCGACGAGCGCCTCGTCCAGGCAGCTGCCGGCCTGGCCGTCGTCGCGATCGCGGGCGCTGTGCTGTCGCGCCGACCGCGGCCGGTCCAGGAGCCTGTGGTCCAGTCACCAGGCCACCGCGCGCGTCGATCCCATGTGCGCTGAGACGCGTCGGGGAATCAATCGGTTGATGCGGGCGTTCACCCGAGTCGGACCAGTCGCCGAGACTGGATCACGAGATGGTGGCGAGGTGCCTGTGGAGTCGATGCGGCGGGTAGCGATGATCAGCCTGCACACTTCCCCGCTCGACCAGCCGGGCACCGGTGACGCCGGTGGGATGAACGTCTACGTGATCGAGCTGGCCCGCCGGATGGCCGCTCAGGGCATCGAGGTCGACATCTTCACCCGCGCCACCAGCTCCTCGCTCGACCCGGTCGTCCCCGCAGGGGACGGCGTGCAGGTCCGCCACATCCACGCCGGGCCGTTCGAGGGTCTCAGCAAGGGCGAGCTGCCCGGGCAGCTGTGCGTGTTCGCGCGCGAGGTGCTCCGCGCGGAGGCCTCGCAGCCGTTGGGCCACTACGACGTCGTGCACTCCCACTACTGGCTGTCGGGCCAGGTCGGCGCGCTGGCCCGGGACCGCTGGGGGGTGCCGCTGGTGCACTCGATGCACACGATGGCCAAGGTCAAGAACGCCGCGCTGGCCGACGGTGACACCCCCGAGCCGACCGCCCGCATCATCGGCGAGGAGCAGGTGGTCGAGGCCGCCGACATGCTGATCGCCAACACCGACCTCGAGGGCCGGCAGCTGGTCGACCTGTACGACGCCGACCCTGCGCGGGTCGAGGTCGTGCACCCCGGGGTCGACCTCGACGTGTTCCGGCCCTACGACAAGGCGGCCGTCCGAGCCCAGCTCGGCCTGCCCGCCGACGCGGCCGTGCTGCTCTTCGCCGGCCGAATCCAGCCGCTCAAGGCGCCCGACGTACTCCTCCGGGCCGTCGCCGAGCTGCTCACCCAGTCGCCGTCGCTGCGGTCGCGGTTGGTCGTCCCCATCGTGGGCGGCCCGTCCGGCAGCGGCCTCGAGCATCCCGAGTCGCTCGCCCAGCTGTCCTCCCACCTCGGCCTGGACGACGTGGTGCGGTTCGTGCCGCCGGTCGCCCAGGACGAGCTGGCCCGCTGGTGCTCGGCGGCGACGCTGGTCGCCGTACCTTCCTACAACGAGTCCTTCGGCCTGGTCGCTGCCGAGGCACAGGCCACCGGCACCCCCGTCGTCGCGGCCGCGGTCGGTGGCCTCACCACGGTCGTCCGCGACGGCCACAGTGGGCTGCTCGTCGACGGCCACGAGCCGCGGGCCTGGGCCGACGCGCTGCGCCGCATCGTCGAGGACGACGTGCTGCGACTGCGCCTCGAGGGCGGGGCGCTCGAGCAGGCGCGACGGTTCTCCTGGGAGCGCACCGCCGAGCGCACTCTCGCCGTCTACAACCGCGCCCAGGCCGAGCTGCGGGAGACCGTGTGAGCACCGACCCGGCCCAGGTCATCCGCGACCACCTCACCAGTGCCGAGGTGGAGTACGACGAGATCTCCGACGGCGTCTTCTCGTTCGCGCTGCCGGGGGAGAAGAAGCTCCAGACGGCGGTGCGACTCGACGTCGGCAAGCACGCACTCGGCATCCACGCCTTCGTCTGCCGCAAGCCCGACGAGGAGCACGAGCGCGTCTACCGCTGGCTGCTCGAGCGCAACCTCAAGATGTACGGCGTCGCGTTCGCCGTCGACCGGCTCGGAGACATCTACCTCGACGGTCGCGTGCCTCTCGCCGCTGTCACGTCCGACGAGCTCGACCGGCTGCTCGGCGCGGTGCTGACCTACGCCGACGAGTCGTTCAACACCATCCTCGAGCTCGGCTTCGCGAGCTCGATCCGCAAGGAGTGGGAGTGGCGCAAGCTCCGCGGCGAGTCCACCCAGAACCTCGAGGCGTTCCGCGGCTGGCTGGAGTCCGACGACGGTTGATCCGGGACTTCCGAGGTGGCCGTGGTCAGCACCCCCGACTCAACGCGTGGGCTCACCAGGCGAGCAGGACGGCGCCGAGCGCGAGTAGCGCCGGCACCGCCTGGACGACCAGGATCCGGCTGCTGACGGTGATGGCGCCGTACACCCCGGCGACGATCACGCAGGCCAAGAAGAACACGCAGACGTCGTACCGCTGCGTGACCAGTCCCCAGACCAGGCCGGCGACCAGGAAGCCGTTGTAGAGGCCCTGGTTGGCGGCGAGCACCTTGGTGGCCTCGGCGAACTCCGGGGTGTTGCCGAAGGTTCGCCGGCCGAGGGGCTTGGTCCAGAGGAACATCTCGAGCACCAGGAAGTAGAGGTGCAGTGCGGCGACCAGGCCGACGAGTAGGTATGCGACGACGTCCACCCGAGCAGCATGGCGCATCAGGCGGGTGGCGTGACCTCCTCCGCCGCAGCGCGCGGCTTGCGGCGCGCCACGGCCACGCCGACGAGGGCGAGTGCGCCACCGACGTACGCCATCGCGGGCGGCGCCTCGTCGAGGAAGATCAGGCCCATCACGATCGTGATCGGCGGCACCAGATAGGTCGTGATCGCGAGGCTGCTGGCGCTCATGTGCTGGAGCGCGTAGGCGTACGTCGTGAACGCGATCGCTGTCGGGAAGACGCCGAGGTAGACGACCCAGAGCACCGAGGAGGTCGGTGCGTCGCGGGTCTGGTCGACGAGCTGGCCGACGAAGGGGAGGCAGGCGATCGCACCGATCGTGCAGGCCAGCCAGGTCACGTGGATCGCGGGGAGCTTGGCGACGAGCGGCTTCTGCAGGATCAGGCTGATCGAGTAGACGACCGCCGAGACCAGGCAGAGCAGTACGCCGATCACGTCGTGGTCGCTGGACTCGGACGACGACATGCTGATCAGGCCGACGCCCGTGAACGCGAGAGCGAGGCCGAGGCCGATGTAGACGGTGAACTTCTCGTTGAGGAAGATCGCGGCCAGGACCGCGACCAGCACCGGTGAGACCTGGATCAGCATCGCGGCGGTGCCGGCGTCCACGCGCCGCTCGCCGGCGTTGAGCGCGACGTTGTAGACGCCGAACCAGAGCACGCCGATCGTGATGAGCGAGACCCACTGGCGGCCGGTGGGGTGCGGGACGCCCTGGCTGGCCAGCGCGACCACGCCGAGGCAGAGTGCGCCGACCAGAGTCCGGCCCAGCGAGAGCGCACCCGGCGAGAAGTCCTCACCGAGGTGCCGGATCGCGACGAACGCCGACGCCCAGAACACCAGCGTCACCGCCACCGCCGTCACCGGGAGCCAGGCCGGGGTGGTGTCGGTCGCCGGAGTGGTCGGGGGCGTCGCCGTACTCGTCACCGGCTCAGCCTAGGGACGCCCACCGACGCCTGACACGCGGTTTTCGGACGTGGTTGACCGATCCGCTGCCAGGTCGGGGCCGTGGAAGGTGAGCTCTGTCGGTCGACCGACAAGACTCACGGCCGTCAGAGGTCCAGCTTGTAGCCCAGACCGCGAACGGTGACGAGGTACTTCGGCTCGCCCGGATCAGGCTCGATCTTCGCGCGCAGCCGCTTCACGTGGACGTCGAGGGTCTTCGTGTCGCCGACGTAGTCGGAGCCCCAGACGCGGTCGATGAGCTGACCGCGGGTGAGGACCCGGCCGGGGTTGCGCAGGAACATCTCCAGCAGCTCGAACTCCTTGAGAGGGAGACGCTGAGCCGACCCGTCGACGGTGACGACGTGGCGTTCGACGTCCATCCGCACGGGGCCGGCCTCGAGTGTCGGGGGTGCCAGGTCGGGCTCCTGCCCGCGGCGGAGTACGGCGCGGATCCTGGCCACCAGCTCGCGCGGGGAGTAGGGCTTCGTGACGTAGTCGTCGGCGCCGAGCTCGAGCCCGACGACCTTGTCGACCTCGTCGTCCTTCGCGCTGACCATGATCACCGGGACGCTGGACGTCTGCCGGATCTGGCGGCACACCTCGGTGCCGGGGATGCCGGGCAGCATCAGGTCGAGGAGCACGATGTCGGCCCCGTTGCGGTCGAACTCCACGAGCGCGGCGTTCCCGTCCGCGGCGATCGCGACCTCGAAGCCTTCCTTGCGCAACATGTAGGCGAGCGCCTCGCTGTAGCTCTCTTCGTCCTCTACGACGAGTACGCGAGTCACCGGTCTGCCTCCTGGCTCTCCCTGAGGGAGCTGTAGCGGGGGAGGGTCAGGGTGAACGTAGACCCTTGGCCCTCTACTGACCACACGTTGACGTCCCCGCCGTGCGACGCGGCCACGTGCTTGACGATGGACAGGCCGAGGCCGGTGCCACCGGTGGAGCGGTGCCGGGCCGGGTCGACCCGGTAGAACCGCTCGAAGATCCGGTCGATCTCGTCGTTCGGGATGCCGATGCCCTGGTCGACCACCGAGATCGAGACATTGTGCTCGTCGACCTTCGTCGAGACCACCACCGTCGAGCCCGACTCGGAGTACGACACGGCGTTGGCGACCAGGTTGGCGACCGCGGCGGTGAGCTGCTCGTTGTTGCCCAGCACCTCGACGCCGCGTACGCCGCTGGTGACCACCGCGATGTGCTTGGAGACCGCGTCGATCGCGCTGGTGTCGACGGCGATCTCGATCGCCGCGTCGATCGAGACCGGGACCGGCGCCTCGAGCGGGTCGTCGCCCTGCAGCCGGGACAGCTCGATGACCTGCTGCACCAGCCGCGAGAGACGCTCGCTCTCGATGAGCATCCGGTTGGAGAAGCGCTTGACCGCTTCGGGGTCGTCGGCGGCGTCGTGCACGGCCTCGGCGAGCAGCCGGATCGCGCCGACGGGCGTCTTCAGCTCGTGGCTGACGTTGCCGACGAAGTCGCGACGGACGGCCTCGACCCGGCGTTCGCGGGTGCGGTCCTCCACCAGTGCCAGGACCAGCCGCGCGCCGAGCGGCGCGACCCGGGCGGTCACGTGCCGGGCCGGCACACCGGGGCGCGCCATCACCAGCTCGGTCTCGCGGATCTGCCCGTCGCGGCGTACCTGCTGGACCAGCAACGCGAGCTCGGACGAGACCAGCTCGTGCCCGCGGACCAGCCCCATGGCGTACGCCGGGGCCGACGCCTTGAGCACGGTGTCGCTGTCATCGACGACGACGGCGCTGCTCTTGAGGACCGAGAGGACGGTGGCGACGCCGGCCGGTACGACGGGCTCGTCCGTCGGCACGTTCGCGTTGTGCTGTTGGCGGTCGCTGATGTGCCACGCCAGCACGGCTCCGCCAGCGACGACGGCGCCGATGACCGCGGCCAGAAACGCCTGCGTCGTCGCATCCACGTTGTCAATCGTACGAGGGAATTCAGCGGGAGTTCGCCCACGAGGCCTGGGCTTCCGAACGTTCACCCCTCGTTCACGTCACAACCCCGGCTGGACACCTACGATGCTTAGGGTCTGTGCCATGCGAGAGGCATTCCACGAACAGCTCGACGGTATCTTCCACGACCTGGCCGACATCTGCGGCAGCGTCGAGTCCGCCGTCCGGCTCGCGACCGAGTCACTGCTCAGCGGCGACGCCGACATCGCCGAGCAGGTGATCAGCGCGGACGTCGACATCGACCGGGCCCGTGAACGTGTGGAGGACTCGGCGTTCCTGCTGCTGTCGCTGCAGCAGCCGGTCGCCAGTGACCTGCGCACGGTCGTCGCCGCCCTGCGGATGGTGAGCGAGCTCGAGCGGATGGGCGACCTGTCGGTCCACGTCGCGAAGATCGCGCGGCTCCGGGTGCCCAACCTGGCCGTGCCCGCCGCCGTACAGCCGATCATCGAACGGATGGCCGCGGTCGCCGAGGACATGGTCTGCCGGGTCTCGAAGATCATCACCGACCGCAACGTCGACGACGCCCTGGCCCTCGTGCACGCTGACGAGGAGATGGACCAGCTGCGCCGCCAGAGCTTCGCCGAGCTGCTCTCCACCGACTGGAGCCACGGTGTCGAGGCTGCGGTCGACGTGGCCCTCCTGGGTCGCTACTACGAGCGGATCGCCGACCACGCCGTCTCGGTCGCCAACCGGGTCGTCTTCGTCGTCACCGGCGAGAACCCGCGCTCCGTCGACGGCTGAGGTCGAGCCACCGCGGCGGCATACCCACGGACGATCTGGTCGTTCTGAGGACCTTGGAACGACCAGATCGTCCGTGGGTATCGCTCCGTGCGCCCCTCAGCGACCCTGGTTCGCGACGGCAGCAGCGGCGGCGGCGGCGGCCTCGGGGTCGAGGTAGCGGCCACCCTTGACCGTCGGCTGGAGCGACTCGTCGAGCTCGTAGACCAGCGGCATGCCGGTGGGGATGTTGAGCCCGGCGATGTCCTCGTCGCTGATCCCGTCGAGGTGCTTCACGAGCGCACGCAGGCTGTTGCCGTGGGCGGCGACCAGCACGGTCTGGCCGGCCTGCAGATCGGGCACGATCGCGGACTCCCAGTAGGGCAGGAACCGGACGATGACGTCCTTGAGGCACTCGGTGCGGGGCAGGTCGGCGCCGAGGTCGGCGTACTGCGGCAGGCCGGCCTGGGAGAACTCGCTGTCGTCGTCGAGCGGCGGCGGCGGTACGTCGAACGAGCGACGCCAGAGCATGAACTGCTCCTCGCCGTACGCGTCCAGCGTCTCCTTCTTGTTCTTGCCCTGCAGCGCTCCGTAGTGGCGCTCGTTGAGCCGCCACGAGCGACGCACCGGGATCCAGTGGCGGTCCGCGCCGTCGAGCGCGGTGGCGGCCGTGTTGATCGCCCGGCGCAGCAGGGAGGTGTGCACGACGTCGGGGAGTACGCCGGCGTCGCGCAGCAGCTCGCCGGCGCGCACACCTTCGGCGCGACCCTTGTCGTTGAGCGGGACGTCGACCCACCCGGTGAAGAGGTTCTTGGCGTTCCACTCGCTCTCGCCGTGGCGGAGCAGGACGAGCGTGTACGTCATCAGTGCTCGACTTCGCTCGCCTCGGGCACGCACTCCTCAGCGGGGGTGCCCGTCTCCGCCGTCGCGTCGAGGCCGGCGTACTCGTAGCAGTCGGCGACCGACGGGACGTCGAGCGTGGTGGACGTGCCGTCGCCGAAGGTGAACTCGAGCGTCATGAACTGACCGGTCGTGAAGTCGCCCTCGACCGTGATCGGGGCGTCGGCGGTGGGGCTGTCGTCGCCGGCGAGGTTGACGTAGGCACCGGGCGCGATCTCGATCGGGTCGAAGTCACCGATCGTGAGCGCCGTGTCGTCGCCGGCACCGGCGATCGCAGTGACCGTCGCCGAGTCCTTCTCGCTGTTGTTGGAGAACGTCGTGATCAGCGTGCCGGAGCCGTCCTCGGCGCTGACGACGACGGCGCTCAGCACGTCGACGTCGCCGTCCTGGTCGTTGGTGCCGGCGCCCGGCGTGTAGGGCCGATCGGTCGCGTAGTTGAAGCCGCAGGACGAGAGCACCGGGGCGGCGAGGAGGAGCGCTCCCGCGGCGGTGAGCAGGCGAGCGGAACGGCGAAGCTGCATCTTCAGAGCCTTCACGTGTGGCGACGACGGGTGCGGGTTCAGCCTAGCGGTCGCCGACCCGGCCTACTGACTGAGGCCGACCGCATTGCCGACGAGGAGCAGTCCGACCAGCGTGAGCGCGGTCCAGGCCAGGGCGACGACCAGCAGCCGGGTGGCGCCGATCTTGAGGGCGATCCGCAGTGGCAGGTGCCGGATGCCGTCCTCGTGGTCGGCCACCAGCCCGGGCAACGCGCACAGGAAGTGCACGCCGACGCCGAGCAGTGCGGCGAGCACCACCATGGCGATCTCGGGCGGGTTGCCGGTCGTCTGGCCGCCCCAGCCGCCGTACGACAGGAAGCCGGGATAGAGCGCGTACGCCGCCGCCCAGGTCAGCCAGGAGAACCAGCCCTGGCGCAGGACGACGTTGCCCATCAGCCCGAGGCCCACGGACGCCAGGTAGAAGCAGCCCGCGGTCACCCCGTTGGTGACCGCGAGCGGGACCAGCAGGAGCAAGCCGCAGCTCAGGGCGAACCAGGCGGTGGCCGGGTCGAGGTAGCCGTCCGCGATCGGCTTGCCGCTCGGCAGCCGCTGCGCGTCGCGTCGGCGGTCGACCAGGTCGTTGTGCCAGCCGAGCACCGCCTGACCGACCAGGACGGTCGCGAACACCAGCCCGACTTCGCGGCCGGGCCTGCCGGCGAGCGCGGCGGCTGCGGCGAGCCCGACAGCGGTGAGCACCGCCTGGCGCGGGTGCGCGGCGCGGAGGAGGAGGATCGGGGTGGCGTGGGCGAGGGTACGACGCCGCTCGCGGCCGGTGGTAGGTGCCGGCTCGTCTGGTGGTGGCTTCGCGGCCTCGACGGTGGTCGTGTCCGTGGTCTTGCCCGCGAGCTTGCCCGTGAGCTCCGCCGTGGCACCCCGGACAGGATCCTCGGACGGCCTCTCGGCAGATTTCTCTGCCTGCTTCTCGGGGGCGGTGGTCGTGGTGGTGGAACCGGTACCGGCGACGTTCTGCTCGGCCGGCTCCGTCCTCCGTCGACGAAGGCGGGGCGACATACCTCGCAGTATCAACCAGGCGTCCCGTGGGTATGCCTCTTCCGGGCCGACAACTGTCGGCTGGATGCCGGACGCAGTGTCGGCAGGCCCGTGCGCAGCGGGTCCGCCACCACACGGACTGCGGTTCTGTCAAGCCCGGATTGTGCCCCTGACCTGCGCAAACGATGAAGAGGTCTCAGGGAGGGCGTGTTAGAATCCTCACCTAGGAAGGGGTACTTCACATATGACTTTCACCGTCGGCGAAACGGTTGTTTACCCGAATCACGGGGCCGCGATCATCGAGGACATCGAGATGCGGACCATCAAGGGAGAGGACCGGGAGTACCTCGTACTCCGGATCGTCGCCCAGCAGGACCTGGTAGTGCGAGTCCCCGCCTGCAACCTCGACCTGGTCGGGGTGCGGGACGTGGTCGACAAGGACGGTCTCGATCGGGTGTTCGACATCCTCCGCGCCGCTCACGTCGAGGAGCCGACCAACTGGTCGCGTCGTTACAAGGCCAACCTCGAGAAGCTGCACAGCGGCGACGTGATGAAGGTGTCGGAGGTCGTCCGCGACCTGTGGCGCCGGGAGCGCGACCGCGGTCTGTCGGCCGGCGAGAAGCGGATGCTCGCCAAGGCCCGTCAGATCCTGGTGTCGGAGCTCGCGCTCGCTGAGCACACCAACGAGGACAAGGCCGAGGCCCTGCTCGACGAGGTCCTCGCCTCCTGAGCACCGCATGACCCTCAGCAAGGCCCCCGGTTCGCTGGGGGCCTTGCTGCGTCTAGGGTCGAGAACATGTACGACGACGAGCTGTCACCCGCGCTCGGCACGGTGCTGGACGACGACCGCGGGCACCTGCCGTACGCGCTGATCCACGGCGAGGGCCTGGTCGCGGCGGCCGCGTGGGCCCTGGGCGAGGCCGGGGTGACCCCGGTCGACCACGGTACGGCGTGGGCGGGGCTGGTCGACGCGGACGAGCCGTTCGTGCTGCACGACCCGCTGTGCCCGATGACGCCGCCGGCGTTCATCGCCGAGTGTGTCGAGCGTGCCGCCGCACGGGGCTGCGTGGTCGTCGGCGTACGCCCGGTGACGGACACGGTGAAGGTCGTCGCGGACGGCGTCGTCGGCGAGACCGTGGACCGCGAGGCGCTGGTCACGGTTGCCTCGCCCATCGTGCTACCCGCCGGTGTGGTGGCCTCCCTCACCGGGCTCCCGAGCACCGACTTCGTCGAGCTCGTCGCCGCCCTGCGACGCCGCTACCCGGTCGAGCTGGTCGAGGCGCCGCCCACGGCCCGCCGGGTCGGCTCGCTCGAGGACGTGCGGGTGCTGGAGGCGCTCACGCGAGTCGCAGCGCCAGGTCCAGGTCCTCGGGAAACGTGATCTTGAGGTTGCCGGGGGTGCTCGGGACGGCCGCGACCGGAAGGTCCGAGTAGCGGGCCCAACAGGCGGCGGTGTCGGTGCCCTCGAAGCCCTCCGCGGCGGCGGCGGTGTAGGCCGCGACCAGGTCCACGGCGCGGAACGCCTGCGGGGTCTGGACGCCGTCCAGCTCGGGCGGCAGGTCCCGGCCGTCGCGAGCGAGCAGGCCGAGCAGCGGTACGACGGGGATCGCGCCGCCGCTCTCGCGAGCGGCCGCGATCGTCGCCGCGAAGAGCTCTCGGCCGGCGAGCGGCCGGGCGCCGTCGTGGATCGCGACCACGTCCACGTCGCCCGCCTCGATCTCGGGGCCGAGTGCACGCAGCGCGGCCCACTCCGAGGCGTGCCGAGTCTCCCCTCCCTCGACCAGGCCGATCTCGCCGTCGCCGAGGTACGGCGCCAGCGCGGCGGCCACCTCGTCCCGCTCACCCGGGCGGACCACGACCAGCACGCGCCGTACGTCGTCCAGCGCCGACGCGTCCCGGACCGACCACGCCAGCACCGGCCGGTCGCCGAGCGGGAGCAAGACCTTGTTGGAGCCGGCTCCGACGCGTGAACCGGTCCCGGCGGCGAGGATCACGACGGCGGCGGGCACCCGGCGAGGCTACTCCGCGATCCGTGGAGTGTTTTCACGGCTGTTACACGACGAAACAGATGCTTGACGCGTCACCTCTACGTTCGGGGGACCAGGAAGGGGCTCTCGGATGACGCCTGTGGCTGACCAGCGTGCGGAGGAGTGGCAGCCCGTCTGCCGCATCGTCGAACTCGCTGTCGAGCGCGGTGCGACGGCGTTGGTGCACGGCCAGGCGATCGCGATCTTCCGCACCCAGGACGACCAGGTCTACGCGCTCGGCAACCACGACCCGTTCGCCAAGGCCTCGGTGCTCGCGAAGGGCATCGTCGGCACCCGCGACGGTGTGCCCTTCGTAGCATCGCCCTCCCACAAGCACGCCTTCGACCTGCGCAGCGGCCGCTGCCTCGACGACCACCACGTCTCCGTCCCGGCGTACGACGTCCGCGTGGTCGAGGGCGTGGTGCTGATCGGGCACCGGAAGGTGGTCGCGGCCTGACGCTGGTCGAGCAGCGAGCGCCAGCGAGTCTCGTCGGGCCCCCGCCGGGCGGCGGTGAGCAGGCAACTGTTCGTGGCAGTATCGACGGCGGAAATGGTTGCTGGCTCACCGCTCCATCACCCCGGACTGCTTGACGTGCCGCCCTAGGCCGGCGGCGCGGCCCGCGAAGGTCTCGCGCAGCGACACGACGAACGGGACCGGACCCGACGATCTGCTTCGGCTTCCGGATTTCGAGGCGGGCCTGGCGGCCCTCCTCAACCACCGGAGCTAGTAGACGAGCGCCGTCGCGATCGCGGCCACGCCCTCGCCGCGGCCGGTGAGGCCGAGCCCGTCGGTGGTGGTGGCGGAGATCGTGACCGGCGCGCCGACGGCGACGGAGAGCGCGTCCTGAGCCTCGGCCCGGCGCGGGCCGAGACGTGGCCGGCTGCCGATCACCTGGATCGCGACGTTGCCGATCGAGAAGCCGGCGGCCCGCACCCGGGCGGCGGTCTCGGCCAGGAGGGCGCACCCGGAGGCGCCGGCCCACTGCGGCTCCGCCGTACCGAAGTTGGATCCGAGGTCGCCGAGGCCGGCTGCGGAGAGCAGGGCGTCGCAGGCGGCGTGGGCGGCGACGTCGGCGTCGGAGTGGCCCTCCAGGCCCTGTGGCTCGTCGGGCCAGGCGAGTCCGGCGAGGTGCAGGGGGACGCCGTCGACGAGGCGGTGCACGTCGGTGCCGATGCCGACGCGAGGGAGTTGGTCCACGCGACGATCATGCCTGAGACAGAATCATCCGAGTGAGGAGCTCGCGAGGTCGTTGGTCGGTGGCCGGTCTGGTCGCCGGGTTTGCCGGCCTTGCCGCCAGCTATTGCGTCGCGATGGTGATGACGACGCGGGACTCGCCGGTCACCGCCGTGGCCGAGCTGGTGACCCGGCTGACCCCCGGGCCGGTCGTCGAGCGGGCCATCCGGATCCTCGGCCATCACGACAAGCAGTTCCTGCTGCTGATGATCCTGCTGCTGTCCGGGGTCGTCTTCGCCTGGGCAGGCCGGCTCGCGCGCCGGTCGTGGTGGGCGCCGACGATCGTCTTCGCCGTCCTCGGTGTCGTGGGCGGCATCGCCGTCTGGCTGCAGCGGGGGTCGGGCGCGATCGACATCCTGCCGATCGGGGTCGGGTTCGCGACCTGGCTGGTCTGCCTGTCGCTGCTCACCGAGCCCCTGCGCCTGCACGAGCGGGCGCTGACCGCGGCCGCTGAGGTGCCCGAGCAGCCCGGGATCCCGGCGCGGGCCGACCACACGCGTCGTACGTTCCTGCTCCGCGCCGGCATCATCGTCGCCGGGACCACCGTCGTCGGCACCGTGGGCCGCGTGGTCGGACGCGGTCGCCGGCACGTCGAGGAGGCGCGGCGGCTGCTACGGCTCCCGGGTGTGACCGGGCCACATGTCCCGGACGGCGTCCGGGTGGGCCTGGAGGGGGTGACCCCGTGGGCGACGCCGGCGCGCGACTTCTACCGGATCGACACCGCGTTCGTGGTGCCCACGATCGACCCCACGGACTGGCAGTTGCGGATCCACGGCATGGTCGACCGCGAGATCGTGCTGACCTACCAGCAGCTGATCGACCGCCAGGTCACCCAGGCGTGGGTGACCCTCAACTGCGTGTCCAACCCGGTCGGCGGTGACCTGATCGGCAACGCGTGGTGGAGCGGCGTGCGCATCGCCGACCTGCTTGCCGCGGCCGGGGTCCAGCCGGGTGCGGACGCCGTGCTGCAGACGTCCGACGACGGCTGGACCTGCGGTACGCCGATCGGCGCGCTCACCGACCAGCGCGACGCGATGCTCGCCTTCGCGATGAACGGTCGACCGCTGCCAATCGACCACGGCTTCCCGGTGCGCACGATCGTGCCGGGGCTCTACGGCTACGTGTCCGCGTGCAAGTGGGTCGTCGAGATGAAGGTGACCCGCTTCGCCGACATCGAGGCCTACTGGACGAGCAAGGGCTGGTCGGAGCTCGGCCCCGTGAAGATCTCCTCCCGCATCGACGTCCCCGGCGACGGCGGTGAGGTGCTCGCCTCGGGTGGCCGGGTCGGCGGCATGGCGTGGTCGCAGCACACCGGCA
Organism: Nocardioides endophyticus; assembly: GCF_039543845.1. NCBI lineage: Bacteria > Bacillati > Actinomycetota > Actinomycetes > Propionibacteriales > Nocardioidaceae > Nocardioides > Nocardioides endophyticus. The sequence continues at coordinate 153,230 of NZ_BAABKN010000015.1, forward strand.
TCTCGGCGGTGGAGGTCTCCGTCGACGACGGACCGTGGCAGCCCGCCGACATCGGTGGCGTGCCGAGCACGGACACCTGGGTGCAGTGGGCGGCGACGATCGACGTCGAGCCGGGCGACCACACCCTCGCCGTACGCGCGACCGACGCAGACGGCCAGGTGCAGACCGGCGAGGAGCAGGACGTCCTGCCCGATGGCGCGACCGGCTGGCACACGATCGACTTCAAGGCGACGGAGACGACGGATGAGTGACTTCGGTGGGCGCACAGGGGTGGCGCTGGTCATCGGCGGGAGCGGTGGCCTCGGGCTGGCGATCACCAGGATGCTGGCCAGCCGCGGCTCCGATGTCGCGATGACCTTCCGGTCCAACCCCGACGCGGCCGCGGCCGCCGTCGAGACGAGTCGCGAGTGGGGCGTGCACGCGTCGTCGTACGCCCTCGACCTGGGTTCGCCGACCGTCGCCGACGACGCCGCCCGCGTCGTCGAGGAGGTGGCGGCAGCGCTAGGCGGCATCCACACGCTCGTGTACGCCGCCGGCCCGCACGTGCCGATGACCCACCTCTCCGCCGTCGAGCCCGCGGCGATGGCGACGCAGCTCGCCGTGGACGCGGCCGGGTTCTTCGCCGTGGTCGCACCGTCGCTGCCGCACCTGCGTGCCAGCGAGGGCTCGATCGTGGCGGTCACGACGGCGGCGACCGCTCGCTTCCCGGTGCGCGACGGGCTCTCGTCCGCGCCGAAGGCCGCGGTCGAGGCGATGGTGCGCGCGTTGGCCGCCGAGGAGGGCCGGTACGGCGTACGCGTCAACGCCGTCGGCCCCGGCATGCTGACCGACGGCATGGCCGCTCGCCTGATCGACTCCGGGGACCTGTCCGACGGGGCCCTCGTGATCACCCGTCGCAACATCCCGATGCGCCGCTTCGGCACCGCCAACGACATCGCCGAAGCGGTCTGCTTCCTGGCCTCCGACCGGGCTGGCTTCGTCTCCGGGCAGAAGCTCGACGTGGATGGTGGCTACGGCGTCTGAGTAGAAGCGAGCGCCGGTGCCTGTCGTCCAAGTTGGCTGTTGCGCGCCGCAAGCGTCGTCGCGAGGGTTGGTAGGCGACCTCGGAGGAGGTGACGACCATGAGCTACCGCCAGCGCCGCGTCCTCTCGCCGGCCGCCGAGTCAACGGATCGCCTGTGGGTGATCGGGGACCCACGAGCGCCCCTGGCCGAGAGCGTTCCTAGGTCGATCCCGCAGACCAGTACGTCACCATCGACGAGCGAGTCGGGGGAGTTGTCGGTGTCGTGGCAGCCGACTGGCCGATGATCGATGAGGGCGGCTCTGGTTCGAAGGAGAGATCTCGTGGCGTGGTTCGATGAAGCCGAGCTGCAGTCGACCGTCGACCGATGGCGAGACGCGGCCGACCAGCTCCGCCGCCCGTTGCGGATCGGCGACACCTTCTGGGTCCGCGGATACAGCCCGTCATCGGCCGAAGGCTGGGCAGACCTGCGCGACGTCACGATCCACGCCCGGGCCATGGCCAAGGCCGGCGTCGCGCTGGTGGCTCGGGCTGCGCCGGTTCTTCCGCCCCGTCGAGCTGACCGTCCTCTCTCCGGCTCGCGCCGTGTTCACCGCGGCGGCCTTGGGCGGTCAGGCGAACTGGGCGACCAACGCAGGCTCCGCCAGGCACCGCTGCAGCCAACGCCGACGCGGGGTCGCTGGCGCTGATCACGCGGGGTCGGCGTCGCCAGCTCTGGCGGTTCGGTGACGCAGCTGATCAACGCGTCGATCTCACCCAGGGCCGCCGGTGGTCTTGACGATGAGGGGCGCTCGCGCCGACATCCCTAGACTGATCGGGTGACCTTCAGGCTCTATGACACCGCGACCCGCGAAGTCCGTGACTTCGTTCCCCTCCGGGAGGGGAAGGCGGGTCTCTACGTGTGTGGTCTGACCGTGCAGTCCGAGCCGCACGTGGGGCACGTCCGGTCGGCCGTGAACTTCGACGTGCTGCAGCGCTGGCTGCGCCACCTCGGGTACGACGTGAGCTTCATCCGCAACGTCACCGACATCGACGACAAGATCCTCACCAAGGCCGAGGCCCAGGGTCGACCCTGGTACAATCTCGCCTACGCCATGAAGATCGAGCTCGACAAGGCGTACGCCGCGCTCAACGTCACCCCGCCGACGTACGAGCCGGCGGCCACTGGGCACATCCCCGAGATGGTCGAGCTGATCGACCTGCTGATCGAGCGCGGGCACGCGTACGCCGCGGCGGACGACTCGGGCGACGTCTACTTCGACGTCCGCTCCTGGGCGCCGTACGGCGAGCTCACCCACCAGGGCATCGACGACATGGAGGCCGCCGAGGACGCCGACCCCCGGGGCAAGCGAGACCCGCGGGACTTCGCTCTCTGGAAGGGCCGCAAGGACTCGGAGCCCGACACGGCGTCGTGGCCGAGCCCGTGGGGACGTGGCCGTCCCGGCTGGCACATCGAGTGCTCGGCGATGGCCGGCAAGTACCTCGGCGAGGCCTTCGACATCCACGGCGGCGGTGTCGACCTGCGCTTCCCGCACCACGAGAACGAGCAGGCCCAGTCCCGAGCGGCCGGCCACGCGTTCGCGTCGTACTGGATGCACAACGCCTGGATCACCACCGCCGGCGAGAAGATGAGCAAGTCGCTCGGCAACACCCTGTCGATCCCGTCGGTGCTGCAGCGGGTCCGCGGCATCGAGCTGCGGTTCTACATGGTGGCCGCGCACTACCGCAGCCATGTGGAGTTCAGCTTCGAGGCGCTCGACGAGTCCGCCGTGGGCTTCCGGCGCATCGAGAGCTTCCTCGCCCGGGTCGGCGACGTCGCGCCTGGCGAGCTGCCGCAGGCCTTCATCGACGCGATGAACGACGACCTCGGCACCCCCGCTGCCGTGGCGGTCCTGTACGACGCCGTCCGTGACGGCAACCGCGACCCGGCCGTCGCCCGCGAGCAGGCCGCTGCGGTCGTCGCGATGCTCGACGTGCTCGGCCTCAACCCCGCCGACCCCGCCTGGGGTCCGGCGTCCAGCAACGACCAGCAGCTGACCGACGCCGTGGACGTGCTCGTCCGCGGCCTGCTCGAGCAGCGCGCCCAGGCGCGAGCGAGCAAGGACTTCGCCGCCGCCGACATGATCCGCGACCAGATCAAGGCCGCCGGGATCGAGATCACGGACACCCCCGACGGCCCGACGTGGTCACTGGAAGCAGGAACGAAGTAATGGCTGGCAATTCGCAGCGCAAGGGCTCCATCAAGAAGTCCGGCAAGGGCAATCCCACCGCCGGCTCCGGCGGTCGCGTCAAGCGCGGCCTAGAGGGCCGCGGCCCGACGCCGAAGGCGAAGGACCGTGAGTACCACAAGGCCTACAAGGCGGCCAACAAGGTCGACAGGTCCGCGGCCGCCCGGCCGAAGAAGCGCCGCACCGGCAGCACCGACGCCGAGTGGATCGCGGGCCGCAACTCCGTCGTCGAGGCACTGCGCGAGGGCGTGCCGATCAACGGCGTGTACGTCGCCGAGGGTGCCGAGCGCGACGGTCGCCTGCGTGAGGCGTTCGCCCTGGCCGCCGACCGCGGCATCAGCCTGCTCGAGGTGACCCGCAACGAGCTCGACCGGATGACCTCAGGCGCCGTCCACCAGGGCCTCGCCGCGCGCATCCCGTCGTACGAGTACGCCCACGCCGACGACCTCCTCGACGCGGCCGCGGCCAACGGCGAGCAGCCGCTCATCGTGGCCCTGGACTCGGTCACCGACCCCCGCAACCTCGGCGCGATCGTCCGCAGCGCGGCCGGTTTCGGCGCCCACGGCGTCGTCATCCCCGAGCGTCGCGCGGCCGGCATGACCGCCTCCGCCTGGAAGACCAGCGCCGGTGCCGCGGCCCGGATCCCGGTCGCGCAGACGGTCAACCTGGTGCGCCAGCTCAAGGCCTACCAGGACGCCGGCTGCATGGTGATCGGCCTGGCCGCCGACGGTGACGTCAGCCTGCCCGACCTCGAGCTGGCCGACGGCCCGCTGGTCGTCGTGGTCGGCTCGGAGGGCAACGGCCTCGGCCGCCTCGTCGCCGAGACCTGCGACCAGCTCGTCTCGATCCCGATGGCCAACCAGCTCGAGTCCCTCAACGCGGGTGTCGCCGCGTCGGTCGTGCTCTTCGCGATCTCCGAGGCGCGCCGCTGACCGTGCCGTCGGTGGGGCGACGTGTCACCCAGGTCCTGGCGTACGCCGGGGCCTGGTTGGTGTGCGCGGCTGCGGTCACGGCGGTGCTGTTCTTCTCGGGGACCCGCTCGATCGAGCTGGCCAGCCATGACGCGGTCGTGCATCCGACGCTGACGGGTGCAGCGGTCCTCGAGACCGGCCCGGTCCTGCCCGACGTACGGATCAAGGGCACCGGCTTGCTCGGCGTCGACATCCGGCTGCAGAAGACCGACGCCGCGTCCACGGACGAGCTGGTCCGTCGCTACGGCTACATCGCCGGCCAGCCGGAGGGCCAGATCGCCAAGGTGGGCGACGCCGTCGCGGACATGCTCGGCGACGCCGCCCTGCGAGGTGCGGTCGCCGGTCTCGTCCCGATCGCCGTCTGGCTGCTCGTCGGTCGCACCCGACGGCGCGAGCTGGCCTCCCGGATCGGGCTGCCGCAGGTGCTCGTCGGAGTCGGAGTCGTGGTCGTGCTCGGCGTCGCGGTGTGGCAGCCCTGGACGACCGAGGGTGAGCCGGTCGCGGCCGGCGACGAGTGGGTGTCGCTGCAGGACTTCCTCGGCCCGCAGGTGCCGCTGCCGGACGGCCTCGAGGACGTCGAGGTGCGCGGCGACGTGACCACCGCCCAGACGCGGCGGCTGATCGAGAGCGCCGTCGACACCTATGACAAGAGCAAGGTCTTCTACGCCGAGGCCGCCGCCGAGGCAGTGAACCTCGACCTGCGCCAGCCCGACGAGGGCGACACCGTCGTCGCGTTCGTGTCCGACCGGCACGACAACATCGGGATGGACCCGGTCGCGCGCGCCGTTGCCGACGCCGCCGGCGCGACCGCCGTGTACGACGGCGGTGACGACACGTCGTCCGGCAAGAGCTGGGAGGCGTTCTCCCTCGACTCCGTCTCCGAGGCGTTCGACGGGTTCGATCGCTGGGCCGTCGCCGGCAACCACGACCAGGGCTCCTTCGTGCACGACTACCTCGGTCGTCACGGGTGGACGATGCTCGACGGTCAGGTGGTCGAAGGTCCGGGCGGTACGACGCTGCTCGGCGTCGACGACCCGCGCTCCAGCGGGCTCGGCTCGTGGCGCGACGAGACCGGTCTGAGCTTCGCCGAGGTCGAGCAGCGTCTCGCCGACGCCGCGTGCGACAGCGACGTCCGGGTGACGACGATCCTCGTGCACGACGCGAACCTCGGCCGCGAGGCCCTCGCTCGCGGCTGCACCGACCTGGTCCTCGGGGGTCACGTGCACGTCCGCTCCGGGCCGACCCGCGTCGACGGCCCCGGGGGCGAGACCGGCTACACCTACACGACCGGGACGACCGGCGGGGCGGCGTACGCCATCGCGATCGGCAGCAAGCCGCGCCGGGCCGCCGACATCAGCCTGGTGACCTACCGGGACGGACGACCGGCCGGCCTGCAGTGGGTGACCGTCCAGCCCAACGGCACCTTCCAGGTCGGGACGTACGCCGAGCTGCGCTACCCGGAGACCGAGCCGACGGACTGACCGCTGCGCGCCTCCTGAAGAGCGGGTCGTCCGCTTCTCGGCTAGCCAGGGGTGCTTCTCAAGCGGACGACCCGACTATTCGTCGTCTGCGGTGAGGACCTCGTCGGGCTTCTTCGTCAGCACCGTCTCCATGTAGTCACGTGCGGTGTCGAGCAGGTCGACCTCATGGCCGGCGCGCTCGGACAGGTACCACCGGTGCACCAGGATCTCGTGGAAGATCTCCGCCGGTTCGAGCTTGCCGCGCCCCTCGGGCGGGATCATCGCCACTATGGGCTCGTAGGCCTGGTTGAGCCACTTCGCGGCGACCAGGGACCGGTCCTCGCGGCCGAGGTCGAAGTGGGCGGTGAACGCCGCGATGTCGTTGAGCATCCGGCGCGCCTGGGCGTCCTGGACGTGCAGCCCGGTCAGGGCCTGCAGCTCGCGCTGGTGGTGACCGAGCTCGACGACCTTCGGCTGGATGCGGATCTTCTCCCCGTCCCAGTCGGTGACGATGTCGATCTCGTCGACGTCGAAACCGAGGTCGTTGAGCCGTTCCACGCGCTGCTCGATGCGCCACATCTCGTGGGTGGCGAACTCCTCGGCCTCCGTCAGCTCCGACCAGAGCGCGTCGTACCTCTCACGCAGCATCTCGACGATGTCGAGGGCCTGTACCTCGTGGTCGAGGGAGTCGCTGGCCTGGAGATCGAGCAGCTCAGCGAAGACGTTCTCGCTGGCGATGGTGATGTCGTGCTCGCGCAGGCGGTCGGACAGGGTCGACTTGAGCTCGCCGGTCTCGGCGTCGACGAGGTACGCCGCGAAGCCGCCTGCGTCGCGGCGGAAGAGGACGTTGGAGAGCGACACGTCGCCCCAGTAGAAGTCGGCCAGGTGCAGCCGCACCAGCAGCACCACCATGGCGTCGATGAGCGACGGCAGGTTGTCGGCGGTGAGGCCGTGCGAGAAGAGGCTGCGGTAGGGCAGCGAGAACTGCAGGTGCTGGGTGAGCAGCGCCGCCGGCAGGTCCTCGCCGTGCTCGTCGACGCGGCCCGTCACCACGCCCTGCGCGACGACGGCGGGCAGCCCCATCCGCTGGAGGTCGCGCAGGAGGCGGTACTCCCGGAACGCGATCGGCTCCTGGGTCTCCTTGACGGCGTAGGTGTTGCCGCCGAGCCGGATGATCCGGACGACGTGGCGCGACAGGCCGCGGGGGAGCGGCACGACGTGCTCGGTCCACTCCTCCAGCGGCGTCGACCACGGCAGTCCCAGCAGTGCCGGGTCCGGCCGGTTCGCGACGATGCGGAGCGCCATACCCGCCAGGCTAATGCTCCGTGCCGCCCCCGACGGCGGTGAGCAGGCAACCGTTTGCTCGGGCCGAAGGGTTGCTGACTCACCGCTGGGCGGCGGATGGCGCGGTGGCGGTGAGTGGCACGGTGGCGGTGAGTGGCACGGTGGCGGTGAGTGGCACGGTGGCGGTGAGTGGGCAACCGTTCCGGGGAGGCATTCGGTTGCTGGCACACCGCTGCCGGGGTCGCTGCTGGGCGGGCCTGCTAGAGCCTCCAGACCGAGAACGACGGCCCGTCGCTCGCCGGCAGCGTGACGACGCCGTCGGCCTCGACCAGGTCGGCACCGGTGCCGAGCAGCAGGGACCCGTCGGCGAAGCCCAGGGGCCCGGCCTCGAGGGCGATCGCACGGCCCGCCGTACGACGGGCCGCGACCAGGACCGACCCGGCGGGGTGCTCGCGGAGGTAGACGAGGGTGTCGTCGTCGACGTGCGCCCAGCGCAGCCCGCCACGACGGAGCGCCTCGTGCTCGCCGCGCAGCCGCGCCAGCCCGGCGTACGTCGCCAGAGCGTCGTCGTCCCACTTGTCCGGGTCGCCCCAGGGGAAGGGGCGCCGCGAGTCCTCGCCGTTGACGCCCTCCAGGCCGATCTCGTCGCCGGCGAAGAGCATCGGGACGCCGGGCATCGTGAACTGCAGCCCGGCCGCCACGCGGTGGACGGCGCCGGACCCGGTCACCGTGCGGATCCGGGCGCTGTCGTGGGAACCGAGGATGTTCCAGGAGCAGGTGGTCGCCCGCCAGCCGTAGCGGCCCTGCCACTCGCGGATGCTGCGGACCATGGCGTCGCCGGGTCGGCGCGGCACCGGCACCGGCCGCCCGAACGCCCGCGCGGGCGACTCCGGGTCGCGCAGCCACGACCAGACCGGCCAGGAGAAGCCGGAGTAGTTCATCGTGCCGTGCCAGCCGTCCCCGTCGACGTCGGCCGACGCATCGTGGTTGTGCTCGCCGATCACGAAGGCGTCCGGGCGCTCGGCCTCGGCGGTGCGCCGTACCAACCGCGCGATCTCGTGGTTGACGTCGATCGAGCCCAGGCGGCCGGTCATGTTGGCGACGTCGACCCGCCAGCCGTCGAGGTCGTACGGCGGACGCAGCCAGCGCGCCACGACCGAGTCGGGCCCGTCGACCATCGCCGCACGCAGGGCAGGATCGGCGTGGTTGAGCTTCGGCAGCGTGCCGTGGCCCATCCAGCACTCGTAGGCGCCGTTGGGGAGGAAGTAGTAGAACGACCGCGCCGGAGCGCCCTCGACGTCGCGCGCTGCGACGAACCACTCGTGGGTGTCGCCGGTGTGGTTGGTGGTCAGGTCGCCGAGGATCCGCCACCCGCGCTCGTGCACGGCGGTGGCCAGCCGGACGTACGCCGCGTCGCCGCCCAGCAGCGGGTCCACCTCATCGAAGGTCGAGGCGTTGTAGCGGTGGTTGCTCTCGCCGGGGAAGACGGGCGTCGTGTAGACGACGCTGACGCCGATGTCGGCGAGGTGGTCGAGGTGCTCGGTGATGCCGTCGAGGTCGCCGCCGTAGAACTGGGCCGGGGTGCGTGGGTCGAAGCCCTCGAAGACGACCGCGTCATCCCACTCCGCAGGCACTGCCCAGGCCGGGGTCTCGCGCTCGTCGGCGGCGGTCGAGCGGGCGAACCGATCGGGGAACACCTGGTAGACGACGGCGTCGCGGGCCCAGTCCGGGGGTGCCTTGTGGGAGCTGAGCCGGAAGTCGAACGCGTCCGGTGGGTCGTGCTCGACGACCCCGACCGCGCTCAGCCACCGCTGCTCGCCCGCTCCGTCCAGCAGGAATCGGTAGTTGGTGACGGGGTTGTGCACCGGCAGCGAACCCTCCCACCACGTGGCGTGCTCGTCGCGCGAGGCGACGGTGCAGGGGTGGTACGTCGGCTCGGCGTCGTACGTCGTGCGGACCCACACCTGCTCGACGGGGTCGGCCGCATCGGTGCGCAGCCTGACGGTCACGGTCGAGCCGGGCGCGGGCGCCTCGTCGGAGACGTACGTCGGGGAGCCGTCGTGGTGCGGCTCGCGAAGAGAGGTCATGGGGTCCTTCGTCCGTGGGGCTCGAGGAACACCGCGCCGGGTCCCCATTGCGCGGCCTCGTCACCGGGGTTGGTGAGCGCGCAGGTCTTGAGGCTCAGGCAGCCGCAGCCGATGCAGCCGTCGAGACGATCACGCAGGCGTTCGATCCGCTCGATCTGCTCATCGAGACGAGGCCGCCAGGCCTTGCTCAGCCGGTGCCAGTCGGACTTGGTGGGTGCGCGGCCGTCGGGGAGGGTCGCCAGCGCCTCGCCGATCTCGTCGAGGCTGAGCCCGACGCGCTGCGCCGTACGGATGAAGGCGACCCGGCGCAGCGTCGACTGCTCGTAGCGTCGCTGGTTGCCCGTCGTACGCACCGAGGTGATCAGGCCCCTCGACTCGTAGAAGCGGATCGCGGACGTCGCCACGCCCGCCCTCTCGGCGAGGTGGCCGATCGTCACGTGGGTCATGGAGCAAGCGTTGCGGGACTTCAAGCATTGTTCAAGTTTCGGGGTAGTCCCTGACGGAATGGTGCGCCCGTCTCCTCGGGACCAGCCACTTCGCCAGGGACTACCCCGATAGAACGTGTTCTAGTAGCGTCCGGGCTGTGACTGTGCCCACTACTCCCCGCGTCGTCGTCATCACTGGTGCTGCCTCCGGCATCGGATATGCCACCGCGGAGCTCTTCCGCGACCTCGGCGACACCGTCTACGGCCTCGACATCAACCCGACCGTGCCGGACGGCGTGACGTACGTCGAGTGCAACGTCGGCAGCAAGGCCGCCGTCGACGCGGCGATCGAGGTCTGTGCCGCCAGCGGGAAGATCGACGTCCTGGCCAACGTCGCCGGCATCGTGCAGTTCGGCCGGATCGAGACCGTGACCGAGGCCGAGTGGGACCGCGTGCACGCGGTCGACCTCAAGGGCCCGTTCTTCCTGATCCAGGCCGCGCTCCCGCATATCCGCGCGGCCAAGGGCAACATCGTCAACGTCTCGTCGGTGGCCGGCAACGCGCCGCAGCCCTACGCCACGGCGTACGCCGCCGCGAAGGGTGGGCTCACCCAGTTCACCCGGGCGCTCGCGCTGGAGCTGTCGCCCGAGGGCATCCGGGTCAACGTGATCTGCCCCGGCACCGTCGACACCCCGATCGTCGAGCAGGTCTTCCACAAGCTCACCGACGACCTCGACACCCGGGTCGCCGACCGGCTGATGATGATGCTGCCCGGTGGCGCCATCAAGCCCTCCGAGATCGGCGAGACCGTCGTCTGGCTGGCCTCCCCGGCCGCCCGGATGATCACCGGTGCGGTGATCGCGCACGACGGTGGCATGAGCTGACCTCGGGCCGACCCGTAACATGTGGCCTCGCCGCCGGCATGCCGGCGGCGACGCCGGTGTAGCTCAGTAGGTAGAGCGCCTCTCTTGTAAAGAGGATGTCGCGGGTTCGACTCCTGTCACCGGCTCTCAGCGCAGTCGGCGCACCTCGAAGCTCATCGGCGGTACGGCGATGGCGTCCTGGGCGGCGACGAGCTGGATCTCCCGGGTCCCCGCGGCGATGGTGGCCTCGAGGATCCCGTAGACCGACGAGGTCGTGCGGGCGAGAGCCTCGGCGGCCGAGCCCGTCGTGCGCAGGTGGGCGAGGTAGAGGGCGGCCGTGACGTCGCCGCAGCCGTTGGGCGTGATCGGCAGCAGCGGGGTCTCGACCGCCCACGCGCCCTCGTCGGACACGGCGACCACGTCGAGACGGTCCTCCGGGACGTCGCCGTGCAGGACGCTGGTGACCAGCACGTCGCGGGGACCGCGCGCCCGTACGTCGTCGACGGCGTCGAGGATCTCATCCAGCGTGGTCGTCGTCCGGCCGGCGAGGAAGTCGAGCTCGAAGTGGTTGGGCGTGACGATGTCGGCCTGCGGCACCACGGTGTCGCGCATGAACTCCGGGATCCCGGGCCGCACGAACATCCCCCGACCGACGTCGCCCATCACCGGGTCGCAGCAGTAGACCGCGTCCGGGTTGAGCTCCTTGACCTTCGCGACCGCGTCGAGGATGACCGCCCCGACGGCAGGGTCGCCCTGGTAGCCGGACAGCACGGCGTCGGCCTCGCAGAGCACCCCGCGGTCCTCGATTCCGGCGATCACCTCACGCACGTCGTCGGCCGCGAGCAGCGGTCCGCGCCAGGCGCCGTACCCGGTGTGGTTGGAGAAGTGCACCGTGATGACGGGCCAGACCTCGTGGCCGAGTCGCTGGAGCGGGAAGACCGCGGCGGAGTTGCCGACGTGGCCGTAGGCGACCGAGGACTGGATCGACAGGATCTTCACAGCTGCATCCTCTCGCGGGCCGGTCGGCGCGCCCAGCCGGACGGGCTTCCGTGCGACAACTAGAACGCGTTACAGTTGCTGACATTCCCTCGGTATGTCCTTCTCATCACTGGAGTTGCTCACTCGTGGCCAAGAAGTCCTATGCAAGCGAAGCCGACTACGTCGTGGTGGGCTCCGGCAGTTCCGGGGCGGCGATCGCCGGCCGTCTGGCGCAGTCCGGCGCCAGCGTGATCGTGCTGGAGGCCGGCAAGAGCGACGAGCAGTACCTGGTGAAGAAGCCCGGGATGATCGGCCCGATGCACTCCGTGCCCCAGATCAAGGCACGGGTAGACTGGGGCCTCTACTCCAGCCCGCAGAAGCACATGCTCGACCGCAAGATGCCGGTCCCGCGGGGCAAGGTCGTCGGCGGGTCGAGCTCGATCAACGGCATGGTCTACGTCCGTGGCAACCGCGCCAACTACGACTCCTGGGCGGCCGAGGGCAACACCGGCTGGGGTGCCGACGACGTCAATGCGGCGTACCGGCGGATGGAGGACTTCGAGGACGGCGCCAGCGACTACCGCGGTGCCGGCGGCCCGATCCGGGTCACTCGCAACAAGGCGCCGCAGGAGGGCTCGCTGCAGTTCATCCAGGCCACGTCGGACACGCTGGGCGTGCCGGTCCTCGACGACTACAACGCGGAGTCGCAGGAAGGCGTCAGTCGGATGCAGCAGAACGCAGCGGACGGCCTGCGCTACAGCGCTTCGCGCGGCTATATCCACCACCTCGACGTGCCGACGCTCCAACTGCAGTCCGAGGTGCTGGCCCGCTCGGTCGTCATCGAGGGTGGGCGGGCGACCGGCGTCGAGGTGACCGACAAGGACGGCACGCGGCGCGTCGTCCGTGCGGGCAAGGAGGTCATCCTCTCGGCCGGGTTCGTCGGGTCGGCGCAGCTGCTGATGCTGTCGGGCATCGGTCACGCCCAGCACCTGCGCGACCACGGGATCGAGGTGCTCGCGGATCTTCCCGTAGGAGACAATCTGCACGACCACCTGTTCCACGCGCTCACGTTCAACGTGACCACGTCGAAGATGCGGGGCAATGCCCGCTTCTTCGGCATGGGGGTGGTCAAGGAGGCGCTGCGGCCGGGGACGACGTTCATGGCCAACTCGGTCTTCGAGGCGGTCGCCTTCCTGCGTACGTCGCAGGCGACTGACGTACCCGACCTGCAGCTGCACCTGCTGCCCTGGTCGTACGTCTCGCCCAATCAGGACGAGCCGATCCAGCACAAGGTCGACCCGCGACCGAGCCTGACGCTGCTGTCGACGTTGATCTACCCGCGCAGCCGCGGCACGCTGCGGCTGGCGTCGACCGACCCGACGGTGTCGCCGCTCATCGACTTCCAGTACCTCTCCGACCCGGCCGACCTCGAGGTGCTCGCCGAGGGCTCGGAGATGGTGCGGGAGATCATGGCCGGCAGCGCCTTCGGCGGTGCGGTCAAGGAGGAGATCCACCCTGGCGCGACGCTGACGGGCCAGCCGCTCCGTGACGCGATCCTCAACCGGGCGACGTCGGTCTACCACGGCGTCGGCACCTGCCGGATGGGCACCGACGAGCTCGCCGTCGTCACGCCGGACCTCAAGGTCCGCGGTGTGGAGGGCCTCCGGGTCTGTGACGCCTCGATCATGCCGTCGATCACCGGCGGCAACACCAATGCACCCGCGATCATGATCGGAGAGCGCGGGGCCGACCTCGTGCTCGGAAGGGCCTGACGATGAGCCTGCGACGACCCGCGTCCGTGACCGACGACTTCCTACGGGCGCTGGTTGCCCGGGTGCCGTCGAGTGACGGTGGCACGTGGAAGCTGACCGAGGTCTACACCGGTGAGCTGCTGGTGGAGCTCCCGCAGTCGACCGAGGCCGACATCGAACGCGCCTTCGCGACCGCACGCGCCGCGCAGGCCGAGTGGGCGGCCCGGCCGCTCAAGAAGAGGCTCGAGGTGTTCAAGCGCGCCCACGCACTCTTCCTCGAGCGGGCCCAGATCACCACCGACCTGATCCAGGTCGAGAGCGGGAAGAACCGCCGGATGGCGATCGAGGAGACCTGCGACCCGGTCATGGTGATGAGCCACTACCTCAAGCGGGCGCCCAGGCTGCTCGCACCGGTCAAGCGCGGCGGGCCGATCCCGTTCCTCACCACGTCGACCGAGATCCGTCAGCCCAAGGGCGTCGTCGGGATCATCGCGCCTTGGAACTTCCCGTTCGCCACCGGCATCTCCGACTCGATCTCGGCGCTGATGGCCGGCAACGCGATCGTGCTCAAGCCGGACAACAAGACCGCTCTCTCGCCGCTCTACGGGATCCAGCTGCTCGAGGAGGCGGGGCTGCCGAAGGGCCTCTTCCAGGTCGTCTGTGGCGAGGGCCCGGACGTCGGGCCGACGCTGATCGACCACGCGAACTACGTCATGTTCACCGGGTCGACCGCGACCGGTCGCGTCATCGGTGAACGGGCCGGGCGCAACCTGATCGGCTGCTGCCTCGAGCTCGGCGGCAAGAACCCGATGATCGTGCTCGAGGACGCCGACCTCGCCGACGTCGTACAGGGCGCGATCTTCGGCGCCTTCGGCAACACCGGCCAGATCTGCATGCACATCGAGCGGATGTACCTGCCCGAGACGCGGTACGCCGAGTTCCGCGACGCCTTCGTGGCGGCGACGGAGAGGCTGCTGCTCGGTGCGTCGTACGACTTCGGCCCCGATATGGGCTCGCTGGTCTCGCCCGACCACATGGAGCGGGTGAGGTCCCACGTCGATGACGCCGTCGCCAAGGGCGCGACGGTGCTGACCGGCGGCCGGCCGCGCCCCGACCTCGGGCCCGCGTTCTTCGAACCCACGATCCTCGAGGGCGTCACGACCGACATGCTCGCCGGTGTCACCGAGACCTTCGGGCCGGTCGTGGCGCTGCACCGCTACCGCACCGTCGATGAGGCGATCGAGCTCGCCAACGACACCGACTACGGCCTCAACGCCTCCGTGTGGGGTAGCGACGTTGCGACCGCCTGCCAGGTCGGCATGCGCATCCACTCGGGAAATGTGAACGTCAACGACATCCTCGCGACGGCGTTCGCCGCCAAGGGCACGCCCTCCGGCGGCGTCAAGCAGTCGGGTGTCGGCGGGCGCCACGGCGACCAGGGGATGCTCAAGTACACCGACGTCCAGAACCTCGCCGTGCTCAAGAAGCAGGTGATGGGCGCACGACCCGGCCAGGACTACGACGAGTACGTCAAGGGGATGCTCGGCGGCCTGCGGATGATGCGTAAGGCCGGTATCCGCTGACGTCGGACGGCCGCGCGGAGCGCCGCGAGCAGGTGCTCGTGGTCGAGGGGGCGAAGTCTCCGCCGGCCGTGACGGCGATGGCGACCGCGGCGAGCTGGGACTTCACCTCCAGCTTCGCGAGGATGGACCTGACCTGGGTGCGGACGGTCGCTTCGGAGACCACGCGGTCACGCGCGATCTCCACCGGGTTGCGGCCGCGGGCGAGCTCGACGAGCACCTCGCGCTCACGGACGGTGAGGGCGTAGAGCCGGCTTCGAGCCGTCTGCCGCTCGTTCGTCGCTCTCGACGCCGCCACTCGCCGATGCGCGTTCTCCGCCGAATACACCGGGACCCGGACGATCGCGCACGCCACGGCCTGGAGGAGTACGCCGACGGAGTCGGTCCTGGACACGACGCTGGTGGCCCCGGCGATGAGCGCCCGGCCGAGCGCGGCCTCGTCGGCGTCCGGATCCGCGGTCTCCAGTGCGACGACCGGGATCTTCTCGCGCGTCAGGCCGCAGACCAGCGACTCGCTGTCGAACAGTGAGCCGAGTGCGAGCGTGACGACAGCGGCCGCAGGCCGAGCCGCGAGCGCGGCACCGACGATGGACGTCGGTGTCGCGGCCGGCTCGACGAGCAGCGGGTGGACGTCGTACCTCGGTTTCAGCGCCATGGTCAGGACGTCGCTGACGGCGAGATGGCGCTCGATGACCAGGACTCTCGGCACCGCGGACCCCCGTCCGCGCAGTGCCCCTGGATGGTTCTCTTTCGTTCTCATGTTGACCCCCGATGGACGTGGACCGTCCACGATCCGCACCGAGCGGGCTCCGGTCTGTCCCCCGAATGGCCATACCAGTGGCCGTCCGGCGTGCCTGAGCGGGTCAGCGGGTGACGATCTCTCGGTTGCCTAGACCTCTCTGCGCTCGTGGCGTCATCCGGAACGCCGCGGTGGAGGCGGCGCTACCGTCGAGGAAGACCACGGGGGTGGAGGCATGCGGCACGGTCTGGTGCGTTGGATCAGCGGCATGAGAGGCGCCTGGGGCGGAGGCGGCACCTGACGTTGCATGTCGTTGTCGCGATCGCTGTCGAGGTGGCGGACCACGCGTTCGCTGCGGACGGCGTCGACCGGGTCTACCCGCAGGGGCACTCGTGCGGACCACGCGTTCGCTCGTGCGGACGCCCTGTACCTGACCCGAAGTGCCCGTGGTTGAGGGCGATTGGGCATCGCCGACGCGCGTCAACGGAGGCTAGACCAGTTTGGGTATCTTGCGCGGAAGTCACCCATATAGATGAAGCGGTCCGCTACCAAGGTAGTGCTGCACCTCAGTTTCGAGACGCCCACTTGACAAGAACCGTCACCGAGCAGAACTGAAAAGCTCAGCACATCTTCGACCAGGACGACGCCGCCGAAAGCCGCCTCCCGCGTGGCTCGAGCAGAGCGACCTCCTCGTCCGGAGACCTCTGTCTCCGGCGCGCGCTCAGTGGCCCCCCCGCAACCACTGGGTGCGCGCCGGCATCGGGGGCGCTTCGAGTAGACCACCTATCTCGGGGGCCTACCCGAAGCGCCCCCACCTTCGGATGACCCGCCGTCGTGGCTACGGTGGTGGCATGTCCCTGCCGCGGTCGTACCCGCCGGACACCTGCCTCGGAGAAGGCGGTGAGATCTCGGCCTGGCTTAATTCGAGACGCTGGCGCTCGGAGCGCAGATGACCCAGGAGCAGCGCACGGAGTTCATGGTGCGGCACGACACCTACTGGGTGTGACGGACCGTCGTACTCTCGGCTCCGTGACTGAGATGACCTACCGCCCGCTGGGCGACTCGGGCCTGATGGTGAGCGCGGTCGGGATCGGCTGCAACGCGTTCAGCCGCCGGGTGGACCTCGACGGCGTGCGCGACATCCTGACGGCCGCGCGCGACACCGGCGTGACACTGCTCGACACCGCGGACATCTACGGCGCGCCGCCGGGTGCGTCCGAGGAGCTGATGGGCGAGGCGCTCCGGGGTCAGCGCGACGAGTTCGTCCTGGCGACCAAGTTCGGCATGGACATGCAGGGCGCCAACGGGAACGACTTCGGAGCGCGGGCTTCGCGGCGCTATGTACGGCGCGCCGTCGAGGCGTCGCTGCGGCGGCTGCAGACCGACCACATCGACCTCTACCAGCTGCACCAGCCCGACGGCGTGACGCCGATCGAGGAGACCCTGTCGGCACTGACCGAGCTGGTCCGCGAGGGCAAGGTCCGCTACATCGGCTGCTCGAACTTCGACGGCTGGCAGATCGCCGACGCGTCCTGGACCGCGCGGACCTCAGGGCTGGAGGCGTTCGTCTCGGTGCAGAACCGCTATTCGCTCCTCGACCGCACTGTCGAGGCCGAGGTGACGCCGGCGAGCGAGACCTTCGGGCTCGGCATCCTGCCCTTCTTCCCGTTGGAGTACGGGTTGCTCACCGGCAAGTACCGCCGCGGATCGGGGGCGCCCGCCGGCTCGCGGGCCGCGCTCGACCCAACGCGTGCGCAGTGGCTCGAGGCGGCCGACTGGGACCGGATCGAGGCCGTGGAGAAGTACGCCGAGGTGCGCGGGCTCGGCGTACTCGACGTGGCGATCGCGGGCCTGGCCGCCCAGCCTGCTGTGGCTTCGGTGATCTCCGGCGCCACGTCCGGCGACCAGGTGCGGACGAACGCCGCCGCGCTGCGCTGGGTGCCGACAGTCGAGGATCTGGTGGAACTGGACGAGATCACAGGCTGAGCGCCGCTTCTCGGCTCACCGGACTTCGACGCGCCCGTCGCGCCTTCGCGAGCTCAGGCGCAGGGCTTGCTCAAGCTGCCTTCACCCGCGCGGTGCGCTTGTGCCTCGCGCTTCGCTGCTCAGGCAACCTGCAGCGACCGCTTCGAGAGGCCCATCCAGAATCCGTCGATCACCTGGATGCCGGGCTCGTCGGGGGTGGTCGCTGCGCCCAGGGTGACGAAGAGCGGTGTGTAGTGCTCGACGGTGGGGTGCGCGTACGGCATGCCGGGGGCGTGGGTGCGGAAGCGGGCGAGCTCGTCCACGTCGCCGCGGGTGAGCGCCTCGCCGGCCCAGGCGTCGAAGTCGCTCGACCAGCCGGGAGCGTCCGCCTCGATGCGGAACTCCTTCAGGAACGGCAGTCCGTGGGTGAGGAAGCCGGAGCCGACGATGAGGACGCCCTCGTCGCGCAGCGGACGCAGCCGCTCGCCGAGCGCCATCAGCCGCACCGGGTCGTGGGTGGGCAGCGACATCTGCAGGACCGGGATGTCGGCTTCGGGATACATGATCCGCAGCGGCACCCAGGCGCCGTGGTCGAGACCGCGGCTGGCGTGCTGGTGCACGGGTTCGGACGCCGGCATCATCGCCGCGATCCGCTGGGCGAGCGCAGTGGCATCCGGGGTCTCGTAGGTCATCCGGTAGAACTTCGGGTCGAACCCGCCGAAGTCGTAGACCAGCGGGGCGCGGTTGGCGCTGAGGCTGACCGGCGCCGATTCCCAGTGGGCGCTGACGATCAGGATCGCCTTCGGCCGCGGCAGGTCCTGGGCCCAGGTGGCCAGCT
The DNA here is from genome assembly GCF_039543845.1 of Nocardioides endophyticus. Lineage (NCBI taxonomy): Bacteria > Bacillati > Actinomycetota > Actinomycetes > Propionibacteriales > Nocardioidaceae > Nocardioides > Nocardioides endophyticus. The sequence goes on from NZ_BAABKN010000015.1 coordinate 171,419, forward strand.
GCGACGACCACACCGGGTCGTCAAGCAGCGGCGGTGCGCCATGTCCGATGTAGAGCGCCGGCATGCGAGAGGTCATGATGCTCCAATGATTTAAGCATCAACTATATTCCACCGGGAGGGCCCAGTCCACCGGTTGGGCGCCCTGCTCGACGAGCAGTGCGTTGACCTGGCTGAACGGGCGGGAGCCGAAGAAGCCGCGGTACGCCGACAGTGGCGACGGGTGCACGGACTCGACGCACGGGATGGCGCCGAGCATCGGCTTGAGCTTGCGGGCAGGGCTGCCCCAGAGGATGGCGACGCACGGGCCGCCGCGTCGTGCGAGCGCTTCGATCGCGCACTGCGTAATCTCCTCCCAGCCCCTGCCGTGGTGCGCACCCGAGTTGTGGGGCTGCACGGTCAGGGCTCGGTTGAGCAGCATCACGCCCTGGTCGGCCCAGGACGTCAGGTCGCCGTGCGGCGGCGTCTCGATGCCGAGGTCGGAGCGCAGCTCCTGGTAGATGTTGGCCAGGCTCGGCGGCAGTGGTCGGACGTGCGCCTCGACGGCGAAGGACAGCCCGATCGGGTGTCCGGGCCTTGGGTAGGGGTCCTGCCCGACCACGAGGACGCGTACGTCGGCCAACGGCCGCCGGAACGCCCGGAAGACCTGGTCGCCCGCGGGGAGGTAGCCGCGCCCGGCGGCGATCTCCTCGCGCAGGAACACTCCCATCGCCGCGATCCGGTCGTCGACCGGTGCGAGCGCCTCGGCCCAGTCCGGCGCCATCAGGCCCTTGTCCACGAGTCCAGCGAGCGCGCCCATGCAGGCAGACCCTAGTGGCCCACTAGGGTCTGCGTCGTGACACGCGCAGCAGTTGCGGCGGCGGCGCGAGCCCTCGCCGACGAGGGCCTCTTCATCGGTACGGCGGGCAACGTCTCGGTCCGCGACGGCGACCGGGTCGCCGTGACGGGCACCGGTGTCGTGCTCGGCCGTTGCACCGAGGCCGACGTGACCGTGGTGTCGCTGGACGGTGCCGTGCTGGAGGGGGACCTGGTCCCGACCTCGGAGATCGACCTGCACCTCGGCATCTACGCCGACACCGAGGCGACGGCGGTCGTGCACACTCACGCGCCGTACTCCACGGCTGTCGCGTGCGTGCTCGACGAACTCCCGGTCCTGCACTACCAGCACCTGCTGCTCGGGGGCGCGGTGCGCGTCGCGCCGTACGCCACCTTCGGCACGCCCGAGCTGGCGGCGCACGTCCGCGAGGCGCTGGCCGGTCGGCAGGCCGCGTTGATGGCCAACCACGGCTCGGTCGCCATCGGTGCCAGCCTGGACAAGGCGGTCGAGCACGCGCTGCTGCTCGAGTGGCTCGCCACCCTGCACCACCGCGCGTCCGCGCTCGGCACGCCCCGCGTGCTGACCGAAGCGGAACAGACGGACGTGATCATCCAGGCGATCAGCCGCAACTACGGAACCCAGCAGGAGAACCCATGAAGATCGCCACCGTCGGCGTGCACGTGCTCGACACCCACGTCATCGGCATCGAGTCGATCCCCGAGGGCTCGGGCGGCCAGCTCGTCGAGACGATCCGGATGTCGCCCGCCGGCACCGCGGGCGGTACGGCGGTGGTCCTGAGCCGGCTCGGTGCTGAGGTGCTCAGCTTCGGCGGGGTCGGCGCCGACCCGATCGGCAGTGTGTTGGCCGGGCTGCTCGCAGCCGAGGGCATCGACGTCTCCGGCCTCGTCCGCAAGGACGACCACCAGACCTCGGCGTCGGTCATCCCGGTGCGCCCCAACGGCGACCGGCCGGCGTGGCACTGCATCGGTGCCAACGGCGCCTTCACCCTCGACGACCTGCCGCTGGCGGCTCTCGAAGGGATCACCCACCTGCACCTGGGCGGACCGGAGTTCCTGGGCGGCGAGGCCGCCGGCCAGCTGCTCGCGCACGGCCGGTCGATCGGCGCGGTGACGTCGCTCGACATCCTCGCTCCGGGCGACCCTGACATGCTCGCGTGGATCGCCGCCGCGCTGCCGCACACCGACTATCTGCTGCCCAACGACGAGCAGGTGCTGGGCTTCACCGGCGCGTCCTCGCTGGTCGAAGGAGCCCAGGCGCTGGTCGCCGCGGGAGTCGGCTGCGTCGCCGTGACCCAGGGCGCCGAGGGCGCGCTCGTGGTGACCGCCGACGAGGTGATCGAGGTGCCGGCGTACCCGATCGAGGTCGTGGACACCACCGGATGCGGCGACGCGTTCTCGGCTGGCTTCCTGCGTGGGCTGGCCCTCGGTCGCGACCTGCGCGGCGCCGCCGAGCTCGGCTGCGCGGCTGCGGCCCAGGTCGCGCAGGGTCTCGGCACCGACGCCGGCGCCTACTCGCTCGACTCGATGATCGCCTTCGCGGCGGAGCCTCCGCGGGCACCGTGATGATCTTCGGCGCCGTCGCGACCCTCGTGCTGAGCCTGCTGCCGGCGGTCGCGCCGCCCCCTGCGCTGGACCACTCGGCTCTGGATCGCTCCGTGCTGACCCCCGACGGGTCGTCCTACCACTACCGGTATGACGGGGACCGCCTCGCGGTGCGGGCATCTCGCGGCGGTGGGGAGCCGAACCGTCGAGAGGTGGTCGTCGACCAGCAGGCCCCCGTCAGCAGGGACCAGCTCTCGTGCGCGACCTGGACCCGACAGAGCAGCTGGCGGGTGCAGCCCGGCCTCGCGGTCCGGGTCAACGACACCGGCGACCGGGTCAGGGCAGTCACCCTGACGAAGAACATCGTCTTCGGCGTGCAGACCGTCATCAACGTGCTGACCTGGGACACGGCGCGACGCGGCGAGCCGTGGCGTGCGGTCGGACAGTACGACGTCGCCCGCGCGGTGGTCCGCGACGGCAAGCTGCTGCGGCTCCCGTGGCGCGTGTGCCTACGGGTCGCGGACCGCAGGATGTCATTCAAGATCTGGCCGATCGGCCGCGTCGACCGGCCGGGATGGTCGGAGCGCCGCTACGTCCGCCACGCGAGGCTGCCGCGGTCGTTCGACATCGCCGGCCGGCCCGGGTGGTACGTCGGACACGTGCCCGGTGGCGGCTCGGCGGTCTACCGCGACCTGAGGACGCGCTAGCGGTTCGGTCGCGCCAGCCGGTCGAGGAACGCGACCAGCAGCGCCTCGCGCATCGCCGGCGAGGCCAGGTCGAGCATCGCGTTGACCTCGGCCATCCGCTCGGGGAGCGAGAGGCCCTCGCCGCCGCCGACGAGGCCGGAGGCCGCGAGCAGCCCGTCGAAGTCGTCGTCCGAGAGCGTCGCCGGGTCGAGCGTCTCGATGAACGCGGCGACGCCGGGGTCGACGCCGACCGGCCCCGCCGCGACGGCCGCCGCCACCGACTCGGTCAGGGCGGTCAGGAACTCGTCGACGTGCGCGAGGGTGGCGGCGCTGACCGAGAGGTGGACGTTGGGCGGCTGGCCGTCGTACGACATCTGCGGCTGGACGTACCACTCCCGCGTCGCCATCTCGTCGCAGATCGTGAACGCGTCGCAGGTCGCGTCGGTGACCAGCGCGACCAGCGTCGAGTCGGGGGTGGCGACCAGGCTGAGCTCGGGGATCGCGTCGACGCCGGCGACGATCCGGTCGACCGCCTCGAAGACGTCGCGGGTCAGCTGCTCGTAGCCCGCGTCGCCGAGCGACTGCACGACCGCCCACGCGCCCGCGAGTGGCCCGCCCGACTTGGTCGACTGGATGGTCGAGTTGAGCATCGTGTATCCGGGCCAGTCGGCGTGCGCGAAGTACTGCGGACGCCGGTGCGCCGGCGTGCGGTGCAGCAGGACCGAGGTGCCCTTGGGGGCGTAGGCGTACTTGTGGGTGTCGACCGAGATCGAGGTGACGCCCTCGACCGCGAACGTCCACGGCGGCACGACGCGACCGATCCGCGCGGCGTACGGCAGCACCCACCCGCCGATGCAGCCGTCGACGTGGCAGCGGATCCCACGCTCGGCGGCGGCCGCCGCGACCGGCGGCACCGGGTCTACGACGCCGTGCGCGTACGACGGGGCGGAGACGACGACCAGGACGGTCCGATCGGGCGCCTCATCGATCGCCGCGATCATCGCGGCCGCGTCGGCGCGGAAGTCGGGGCCGACCGGGACGACGACGGCCTCGACGCCGAAGTAGTGCGCGGCCTTGAGGAACGCCGCGTGCACGGTCGACGGCACGACCATCCGCGGGCGCTCGACGTCGGGGCGGCTGTCGCGCGCGCCCTGGACCGCCAGCAGGCAGGACTCGGTCCCGCCCGAGGTGACCGTCCCGACGGCCTCGGGCGGGGCGTCGAGGAGGTCGGCCGTGAAGCCGACCAGGTCGTTCTCCATCCGGAGCAGGCTCGGGAACGCCGTCGGATCCAGCCCGTTCGATCCGGCGTAGGCCGCCACCGCCTCGCGGCCGATCCGGTCGACGTCGGGCAGGCCCGAGTCGTAGACGTAGGCGAGGGTGCGGCCACCGTGGACGGGGAGGTCGGCGGTCTGCATGTCACGGAGACGGGCAAGCGGATCGCTCATGCAGTGACCTTCTCATCCACCTCCGCGGCGTCGAGCGAGTACCTCCTCAACCACCACAGGCTGAGGATCATCAGCGCGGCCGGCAGGATCGAGAAGCCCAGGGTGATCGCCGTCAGCGCCGAGTCGGGCTGGATGGCGTCGCCGTCGGTGGACGACTTGTAGCCGCCGATCGCGAGCACCAGGGCGAAGACGCCGGGGCCGAGCGCGAACCCGAGGGTCTCGCCCGCGGTCCACACGCCCGTGTAGACGCCGGCCCGGTTGGAGCCGGTACGACGGGCGTCGACCGCCGCCGCGTCCGGCAGCATCGCCAGCGGGAAGACCTGGCAGCCGGCGTACCCGACGCCGATCAGCACGACCGCGCCGTACACGACCGAAAGCGGCGCGAACTGCGCGGTGACGGTGAGCAGCGCGCCGACAGCCAGGATGACCGAGCTGATCAGGTAGCCGCGCTTCTTGCCGATCCGGGTCCCGACGGCCGACCACACCGGGGTGAGCAGCAGCGCGGGGCCGACGAAGAGGACGAAGAGGATCGTCGACGCGCCCTTCCGATCGAGCACGTCGGAGGCCAGGTAGTCGACGCCGGCCAGCATGGCGCCGACGGCGAGCGCCTGGATCACGAAGCACGTGAGCAGCCACCGGAAGTCGCGCGCCTCGCCGACGATGCGCAGCTGGTCGCGCAGGCTGCCGGCGCCTGGCTCGGGTGCGGTGACCGGCGCGTTGCGGGTCCCGGCGTACGCACTGACGACGCCGATCGCGATGATCGCGGCCATCACCAGCCCCATCACGCGGTATCCGTCGCGACCGCCGATGCCGTCGCGGATCGCGGGGGCGGTCGCGCCGGCCACCATGATCGTGAACGCGAGGGTCGCGACCCGCCAGGTCATCAGCCGGGTGCGCTCGTCGTACGACGACGTCATCTCGGCGGGCATGGAGACGAACGGGACCTGGAAGAAGGCGTACGCCGTCGCGCACGCCACGAAGATCACCAGGACCCAGAGCGCCTCGAGTCCGGTGGCCATGTCAGGCGCCGCGAAGAGCAGGGCGAACCCGATGCTCAGGCCGATGCCGGCCCGCAGCAGCCACGGCCGGCGTGGACCGCGCGGGTCGACGGTGCGGTCGGAGATCCGGCCGGCGATCGGGTTGAGCACCACGTCCCACGCCTTCGGGAGGAAGACGATGAACCCAGCGAGGATCGCGGCGATCCCGAGGCTGTCGGTGAGGTACGGCAGGAGCATCAGGCCCGGGACGGTGCCGAAGGCGCCGGTGGCGACTGAACCTGAGCCGTAGCCGATCCGGACGCCTCTCGTGAGGCGGTCGTTGGCTGGCATGGGGGGAGGTTAGTCGCAGGGATACCCGGTTCACCGGGTATCCCTGAGGTTCTTGGGCACTGCAGTGCCCAAGAACCTCACGAAGTGCCTGAGAACCTAGGGCGCGAGCGCGCGCGAACCCGCCGACGTGTGCCGCCGCTGCGGGTTGGCGCCGAGGACCTCTGGCGAGGCAGCAGGCTTCTCCGCGACCGCCTTCTTCGCCGGAGCCTTTTTCGCGGCCGACTTCTTCCGGGCAGCCCGGTTCTTCGGTAGGGCGCGGCCGTCGTGCTGATCGAACCACTCGTCGAGCACCTGCCAGGTCGACTCGCGCGCACCCCGGCCGGCGAGCATGCCGAGGTGGCCGCCCGGCACGATCTCGAATCGTACGTCGGGGGCGCCGGTCAGCAGCGGCAGCACGGCGCGTACGGCGGCGACCGGGGCGATGCCGTCGCCGGCGCCGGCGAACACCAGCGTCGGGGCAGTGATCGCGGACAGCGACACCGGGTGGTCGCCGAGCTCGACGGTGCCGCTCGCGAGCGCGTTGCCCTTCGCGAAGCGGTGGTAGAGCTGTCCGAAGCTGCGGCCGGGATAGGCGGTCATCGCGCCGATGAACCGGTCGACCGCCTCGACCTGGGCGAGCCAGTCGGCGTCGTCGAGGTGGACGGCGACCGCGATCGGCTTGGTCACCAGCTTCTGGAAGGACGTGAGCTGGAAGGCCCAACGCACCAATGGCGTTGGGACTCCCCCCAGCGCGCGGTAGGTGCGGGTGATCGGGCCGGGCCAGTCGGTGGCCGACAGCAGCGGCCGCAGCGGCGCGACCATGGGCACCAACGTCGTGTCGACCGGCGAGCCGAGCACGGAGAGCGAGGCGATCGGCAGGTCGGGGAAGTCGGCGGCCGACAGCATCGCGAAGATGCCGCCGAGACTCCATCCGACCACGTGCACGGGACGTCCGCCGGCATGCCGGGACACCTCACGGATCGCGGTCGGCACGACCTCCTCGGCCCAGTGCTCCAGGCCGAGGTCGCGGTCGCGGAACGAGACCGCGCCGTACTCGACCAGGTACGTCGGCCGGCCGCCCGTCACCAGGTGCTCGACGACCGAGCAGCCGCGGCGCAGGTCGAAGCAGGTCGCCGGGGCGGCCAGCGGCGTCACCAGCAGCACCGGGTCGCCCTGGGCCTCGACGACCGGATCCGGCCGGTAGTGGTAGACCTCGCGCAGCGTGCCCTCGTCGATCAGGGTCCGTGGCATCGGCCGCAGGTCCGCCAGCCCGCCGTACAGCAGCATGTGCGCCACGTTGCCGGCGGCGGCGATCACCTGGTCGGGCTTGGGCACGAGGTCCATGAGTCGACGCTACCCGCAGCGATCAGGGCAGGTAGGTCCGCAGCATCCACCGCTCGGGTTGTGACATCGGCTCGAAGCCGAACCTCGCGTAGAGCTCGTGCGCGTCCGCGGTCGCCAGCACCGCTCTCCGGACCCCGAGGTCCGTCAGCTCCGCGTCGACGGCGGACACCAACGCGGTGCCGACGCCCGAGCCCCGGGCGCCCGGGTCGACGTACACGTCGCAGAGCCAGGCGAACGTCGCGTGGTCGGTGACGACGCGCGCGTAGCCGACCAGCTGGTCGCCGTCGTACGCGCCGAAGTTGAGCGAGCCGGCGACCGCACGTTCGACGACCTCGCGCGGACGCCCGATCGCCCAGTAGGCGTCGGTCGACAGCCACCGGTGGACCGTGTCGACGTCGAGCCGGGTGACGTCGGTGGAGACGGTGACCACGTCAGACCCGCTTCGCCGGACGCACGCTCTTGCTGTGCGAGGACTGGAGGGCGCCGAGCTCCTCGAGGAACTTGTCGGCCCAGGCGGCGACGTCGTGCTCCATCACCTGCTTGCGCATCGCCTTCATCCGCCGGGTCAGGTCGCGGTCCTCGGCCTGGTAGGCGTCGAGCAGCGCCGCCTTCATCCCGTTGATGTCGTAGGGGTTGATCTGCCAGGCCTGCCGCAGCTCTTCGGCCGCACCGGCGAACTCCGAGAGCACCAGCGCTCCACCGTTGTCGAACCGGCAGGCGACGTACTCCTTGGCGACCAGGTTCATCCCGTCGCGGAACGGCGTGACGACCATGATGTCGGCGGCCCGGTAGAGGGCGGCCATCTCCTCGCGGGGGTACGACGAGTGGAAGTAGGCGATCGCCGGCTGGCCGATCTTGCCCAGGTCGCCGTTGATCCGGCCGACGAGGCGGTCGATGTCGTCGCGCAGGATGCGGTACTGCTCGACCTGCTCGCGCGACGGTGTCGCCACCTGGACGAACACCGCATCCTCGACGTCGAGCTCACCGTCCTCGATCAGCTCGGCGAACGCACGCAGCCGGGCGTAGATGCCCTTGGTGTAGTCGAGCCGGTCGACGCCCAGGAACACCTTGCGCGGGTTGCCGAGCGCCTCGCGGATCTCGACGGCCCGCTCCGAGACCGGCTCGGACCGGGCCAGCTCCTCGAAGCCGGCCGAGTCGATCGAGATCGGGAACGCCGCCGCCCGCACGGTCCGGCCGTCGGGCAGGTAGACCAGGTCACGGTGGGTCTTGTGGCCGACTCGCTGGCGCACCAGCCGCACGAAGTTCTGGGCCGCGCCGCTGAGCTGGAAGCCCACCAGGTCGGCGCCGAGCAGGCCCTCCAGGATCTGGCGGCGCCACGGCAGCTGCTGGAAGAGCTCGGTCGGCGGGAACGGGATGTGGAGGAAGAACCCGATCCGCAGGTCCGGACGCAGCTTGCGCAGCATCGCCGGGACCAGCTGCATCTGGTAGTCGTGTACCCACACCGTCGCGCCCTCGGCGGCCTCCTCGGCCGCCTTCTCCGCAAACCGCTGGTTGACCGCCTTGTAGGAGTCCCACCACTCGCGGTGGAACTCCGGCTTCGCGACGACGTCGTGGTAGAGCGGCCACAGGGTGGCGTTGGAGAAGCCCTCGTAGTGGTACTCGACCTCGGTGGCGGTCATCGCCATCGGGACCAGGTCCATCCCGTCGTCCTCGAACGGCTCGAGCTCGTCCTCGGTCTCGGTGCCGCCCGGCCAGCCGATCCAGGTGCCCTCGTTGGCCCGCAGGATCGGCTCGATCGCCGTGACCAGCCCGCCCGGAGACGGCCGCCAGCCCTGGCTGCCGTCGGGCAGCGTCACCCGGTCCACGGGCAGCCTGTTGGCGACGATGACCAGATCTGCCGAGCCGGAGGATGCCACGCGGCCACCCTAGTCGCGACCTCCAGGCCGGCTCACGGCGTACCGGACGTGGGTCGCCCACGGCGAGTGCTCCGCCTCGACCGGCTCGAGGCGTACGTCGACGGTGCCGTCGAAGATCCGCTCGCCCGCGCGCAGGAGCACCGGAGCGATGTCGAGCGTCAGCTCGTCGAGCTCACCGGCGGCGAGCGCCTGGCGCACGGTCGAGGCGCCGCCGGCGATGTCGACGTTCCCGTTGCCGGCCGCTCGGGCCAGCCGCAGCGCCTCGCCGAAGCCGCCGGTCACGAAGTGGAACGTGGTCCCGCCAGCCATCTCGATCGGCTCGTGCTCGTGGTGGGTGAGCACGAAGACCGGTGCGTGGTACGGCGGGTCCTCGCCCCACCAACCGCGCCACGGGCCTCCGTCCGCACCGTCGTACGACGACCACTCGCCGCGGACGGGGCCGTACATGTTGCGTCCCATGACGTAGGCGCCGCCGGCCGGCGGCAGGATGCGCTTGGCCCAGCGGGCGTCGACCTCGAGGTCGCTCTCGAACATCCAGCGGTGCAGCGCCTCCGCGCCGCGTCCGAGCGGGTCCTCGAGGGTCTGGTCGGGTCCGGCGACGAACCCGTCGAGGGAGACCGTCAGGTGTGCGGTGGTGAGCGTCATGACAGGTCAGACCTTGCTGATCGTCACCACTCATCGGTCCCCAGGCCCTAGGTTGTGCGCCGTGAGGATCACCAGAGCGGCGCTGATCGCGGCGATGGCCATGGCCCTGGCCGGGTGTGCGGGGCAGCGGGACGAAGCGCCGGCAGAGGCAGCCGTCCCGGACCGAGCGCCGGACCGCTTCACGATCGCTCCCGACGACTACCACGTGCCCTATGCGGGCACGGCCGAGGACGGCCGCAGGTTCTTCCTCAGCGAGGAGCTCTTCGGGGGCCGTGGCGGCGGATCGTCGTACGTCGGGCTCTTCCTGTGGAAGGCCGACGGCACGTTCGACGAGGTGCGGGTCGACGAGGTCTCCCGGCCCGAGGGCCTGCCCGCGGGGCAGGCCGGTCCTGCAGGTGCGCAGGACCTGGTCGACGCGCGGCTCGCCGAGCTCGGCGACTACGTCCTCGAGCCCATCGAGGTAGAGCCGTTCATCGAGAAGGTCGACGGCGTCAGGTTCGGCTGGAAGGTCGGCCGGTACGACGACGGGACCCACTTCGTCGGCATCGTGCCGGGTGACTTCATCGTCTACTACGCGCCGTGGGACGGCCTCGACTACGACACCTAGGCCGGGCCCTACAGCTTCAGGTGCTGGCTCAGATCGCCGGTCTGGTCCACGAACATCGTGCGGCTGTCGAACCACCAACGGCTGTCGATCCGCTGGAACGTGTCGTGGTAGTGCCCGGTGATGATCACCTGGAGCGGCAGCACGTCGGTGGCCTGGGTGACGAGGTAGCTGGTGCGCGCGGTCGCCGTACCCGCGTCCTCGTCGACCTCGAGCCGGGCATTGGTCGTCAGGTGCTTGGTCTTGGGCGTCCCGGTGTCGTCGTAGATCCGGGTGGCCATGCCGTAGAGCTCCCGCACCCGGTCGCGACCCTCGAACACCGTCTCCGGCGGGCCGTTCTCCTGGCCGATGATCCGGCCGTGGGTGAAGAGCTCGGCCACCCCGTCGAGGTCGCCGGCGTCGATGCGCTCGGCGTACTCGTAGAGCAGGTTCTCGATGTCGCGGGCGCTGTCCACCGCGACAGCATAGGTTCGCGCCCTGGCTGCTGGGTGCGATCTGGCGAGCGTCCTCCACGACGCCCGCTGCGGCTGCGCGCGATCGAGTGGTTCCGTCGGTGTCCCGAGATCGCCGACGAGCAGGTCGTGGGCCCGGACCTACGACCGTGCGCTCGCCACCCGCGCTGCTCGGGCTGACGAGCCGTCGCTGGTCACGGACCTGCAGTTCGTGACGCACCAGCGCCGCGGACCCCGGGGGGTCCGCGGCGTCGGTGGTCGGACGTTGCTACTTCTTCTTCTTGACCTTCAGCGTCACGGTCTTGCTCCACGTGGCGGCGTACTGCTCGCCCGCGACCACGTAGACCCGGATCTTGTGCTTGCCCGCAGACAGCTTGGGCAGTACGACCTTCTTGGTCCCGGTGACCTTCACGGTCTTGAGGATCTTCTTGCCGTCGTACACGAGGACCGTGGACGCGGCACCGACCGTCACCTTCAGGGCGGACTTCTGGCCCGCCTTGACCGCCTTCTTGGTCAGCTTCACGCCGACCTTCGGGGCTGCCTTGGTCACCTTGAGTGTCGCCGTGGCGGCGCTCCCGGCCACGGTCGCCGAGCCGGTGTACGTGGCCGTGACCAGGTGGGTGCCGACCGGTACGCCGGACGGCAGGGTCAGCGTCGCCTTGCCGGCGGCGAGAGTGCCGGTGACGGTGCGGCCGGCGACCTCGAGCGAGACCGTGCCGGTGGCGGCCGGGTCGGCGGTGACGGAGACGGACGCGGTGTTCGCCGCGCCGTACTTCGTCGCGGTGCTGGCGAGGGTCAGCGCCGTGACCGAGTCGGCCGGCCCGTCCCAGGCGAGGGCGGGCGCGAACTCAGTGTGCATCGCGGCCTTGGTCTGCTGCTCCAGGGCGTAGCCCATGCCCAGCACCTTGGCGTCGTCCCAGGCGCGCCCGACGATCTGGACGTTGTTGGACTGGCCCTCGGCGTTCGCGCCGATCGGCAGGATCGCCGTCGGCAGCCCGATGCCCTGCGTGATGACGCCCGAGGCCCGGTCGGAGCTGAAGATCGCCGACGTCGCGTCGTTGTTGCCGACACTGGTCAGGAAGCCCGGGTAGATCACGGCGTCGACCGGGGTGGCGCCGAAGGCGGTGTCCATCCAGCTCGCGGCGTTGACCTTGTAGGTGTCGCGATTGGTCAGCAGGGTCGCCACCTGGGTGTCGCTCAACGGCTGCGTCGAGTAGTTGTTGGACACGTTGTAGGTCAGGTTGGCCTTGCTCTCCATGAGCTGCTTGGTCGTGAGGGGGAACGTCGCCGGACGGGACTCGGCGATGTAGCGCTCCCACCCCTCGGCGCCCGCGGAGACGGTCTGCGGGAAGCCGTTGGACGGCGGTGCGGTCGGCGCCGTGGCGCCGGTGACCGGGACGAGAGTGCCGCCCGCCGCCGTGATGGCGGCGGTGGCCTGGGCGAGCGCGACGGCGCCCGCGTTGTCGTCGGTGATGGCGGTCGACGCGAACGCGGTCGGCACGTAGCCGATGACCTTGCCCTGGAGGGCGGTCGACTTCAGCGCCGACTTCCACTCCACGGGTCGGTCGGTGTTGTCGACCCGCGAGGTGAGCAGGTCGTCGGGGTTGTTGCCGGTGGTCCGGGTCGCCGTGGCGTCCAGCATGATCGCGACGTCGGTGACCGACTTGGCGATCGGGCCGGCGTAGTCGGTCGCCCAGGTCAGCGGCATCACGCCGTTGGTGCTGGTGAGGCCGTCGGTGCCCCGGAAGGACGTCAGGCTGGCGCCGGTGGAAGGGGCGTAGAGCGAGACACCGGTCTGGGTGCCCATCGCCGCGGCGGCCAGGTCGGCGGCCACCGCGGTGGCCGAGCCGCCGCTGGAGCCGAAGGAGGTCTTCGACGGGTAGAGCGCGTTCCAGGTCTGCTTGAAGCCGCTCTCGCTGAACGAGCCCGAGTTGGCGAACTCCGACAGGTTGGTCTTGCCGATGATGACGGCGCCGGCCTCGCGGAGCTTGGCGACCTGCCAGGCGTCGGCGCCCGGCTGCCAGTCCTTCAGCGCCAGGGTGCCGCCCGAGGTGGGCATGTCCTTGGTGTCGTAAAGGTCCTTCAGGGCGATCGGGACGCCCAGCAGGTCGCCCGACTTGCCGGCCGCGCGGGCCTGGTCGGCGGCGAGCGCCTGGGCGACCGCGTCCTTGGCGACGGTGATGAAGGCGTGGAAGCCGAGCCCGCCTCCGTCGTAGGCCTCGATCCGGTCGAGGTAGGCCTTCGTGACCTGGACCGAGGTGACCTTCCCGGCGACCAGGTCGGCCTGCAGCTGGGCGATGGTCTTGCCGGTGACGTCGTAGGCGATGTCGGTGGAGTGCTCGACGTCGGCCTCTGCTTCGGGCAGCGCCAGCGGCTCGGCACCGGCGCACGCCGCGGCGTACGCCGAGATGTCCCAGTTGTGCAGGGTGCAGATCTCGTCGATCGTCAGGTTGGAGAAGTCCGGCGCCGCCGCAAGCGCGGCGGTGTCGGTCGCGATCTGGGTGAAGTCGCCCAGGGCGCCGACGACGACGTACTGCGCCAGCGACTCGGTCTGGCCCGGCTCGATCGTGAGCTCCCGGACGAAGCCGAGGTCGTTGGCCCGGCTGCCGGTCGGTGCATAGGCCGTCGTGAACGGGTTCGACTGCTGGTCGCCGAGCTCATCGACCCCGGCGCCGACGACCACGCCCGTCGGCCGGGTCAGCGTGTCCGGCCGCCCACCGGTCCCCGGGACGGTGGGGGTCGTGGCGGACACCCAGGTGTCAGTCGGGTCGACGACCGCGTCGCCGCTGCTGGATCCGCTGATCGTGGCCTTGTTGGGGCTGGCGACGCCGGTCGCCGGCGTCGGGGCGAACCCGGATCCCAGCGAGCCACCGAAGGAGACCTTCAGGGTCACGGACTTGGTCGAGGTGTTGGTGAAGGTGTCGAAGAAGCTGGTCGTGTTGGTCGCCGTCGCGACCTGGACCTTGCGGGTCATCAGGACGTCCGCGAGCCGGACGGACTTCGTCGAGCGGTACGACCCGGGCGCGGCGGCCGTGAGCCCGAAGCCGCGCATCATCTGGTCGTTCATCCGCGGCTCCTTGCCGGCGGGTGCGTCGACGTGGACGAAGATGTTGCCGAAGCCCTCCATCCGCGACCCGATGACGTTCCGGATCGAGCCGGTGTCGAGGCCGGGGCGGCGCGCGTCGTTGATGTAGACGTTCGCGCCGTTGCTGGTGGTGAGGTTGGTCAGCGCCTGCGCCTGCGGGGTGACCGCGAGGATGCTCAGGCCGACCGCCATGGCCGCGGGGACTGCGGTGAGGCGAGCAGCGCGGCGCCCGGAAGTGTGAATGGGCATGCGGAGAATGCCTTGCCTTTCATCGGGGTGAACGGGGCAACGGCTGTTCTATGTACGCCGGGTAACGGACGAACGCTCTCCAGATTTCCCCGCTGTAACGTTTCAATCCGCATGGCCCGTCCGGGGGTCGACACCGTCGGTTCACCGGGCGCTGCGACGATCGGGTTCGGTCCGGCCATAGGGAAGGCATGGGGACCCGGGAGGTGGACGTGCTCGACGCGCGGCGTACGCAGGTGCCGGCGCGGATCCTCGTGCTTGCGGGACTCTCGCTGCTGGTGTGGCTGGTCGTGATGGTGCAGCTGGTGCACCCGGACCTGATGGACGTGCGCGTCTACCGGGCGGAGGGTCGGGCCCTGCTCGACGGGCTGGACCCCTACGGGCCGCTCGACGGCGTGCACGGTGTGAACACCTACCCGCCGTTCGCGGCGCTCGTCTTCGTGCCGGCGGCCCTGGCGCCGGTCGGGTTCGTCGAGGTCGCGTCCGTCGTCGTCAACCTGATGCTGTTCGTCGTCGTGTGCTGGCAGTCGGTGCGCCTGGCGGGCGGGCGTACGTCGGTCGCGACGGTGGGGGTGCTGGCGGCGGTCGCGCTCTGGAGCGAACCGGTCACCACGTCCCTGCTCTACGGCCAGATCAACCTCGCCCTGCTCGCGTTGGTCCTCTGGGACGTGAACCTCCCGGCCGACTCTCGGTGGCGCGGTCTCGGGATCGGACTGGCCGCCGGCATCAAGGTCACGCCCGGGCTCCTGATCGTCTACCTGCTCCTGACCGGCCGCATCCGGGCGGCGCTGACCGCCACGGGGACGGTGCTGGTCACCATCGGCGTGACGGCGCTGGTCAACGCGGACGCGACCTGGGCCTATTGGACCCACCACCTCTTCGACTTCAGCCGGATGGGCCGGCTCGAGAACGCCGCCAACCAGTCCGTGCGCGGCTGGCTGGTCCGTGCGCACCACAGCCGGGACACCCCGCCGGCAGAGATGCTGCTCGTCCTCGCCGTACTCGTCGTCGGACTCACCGTCGCCGTGCTCGCCTACCGACGACTCGGTGACGCCTGGGGTCTGCCTGCGGCCGCCCTGACCGGTCTGCTCGTCTCGCCGATCTCGTGGAGCCACCACTGGGTGTGGTGCGTACCGGTCCTGGCACTGCTCTGGTGCCAGGCGCGGGCCTGGGCGATCCCCGCCCTCTTCGTCTTCTGGACGTACGTCGTGTGGCTGGTCCCGCACGGTCACGCTGTCGAGCTCGACCTCAACCGGCTGCAGGTCGCGTTGTCGGGCGCGTACGCCGTCTTCGCGATCGGCTTCCTGACGCTCACGGCCGTGCGCTCCCGGACCCACACGGGTTCTCCGACGTGAGCGAGTGCGCTGGGCTGGGCGAATGACTCGTCAGCTCACCATCATCGGTGCCCACTCGAGTGCCGGTGCCATGCGCCGGGCCAGGAGAAGGCGCCCGAGGCATGGCGTCGACACGGCCTCCACGGACGCCGGTCGCCGCGTGCGCGACGGCGGCGACGTTGCTCGTCAGGTCGCGGACCGCGTCGCCATAGCGCTGGAGACGGACGACGTGCTGGTGCTGGGCGGCGACTGCACGGTCGAGCTCGGCAGCATGGCGGGGGCGCTGCGGCGCGATCGCTCGATCGCCTTGGTCTACGTCGACCTCGACGCTGACGGGTCCCTGGGCGAGCTCGCTGTGCTCGGTCCACGGCGTCCGATGCTCTCGGGCGCGGACGTCCTGCTGTTCGCGCAGGACAACATCACCGACTCCGAGGCGGCGATCGTCGCCTCCAGGCATGTCACGGTCGAGACCCTCGGCGAGGTGCACCACAACCCGCTCGCCGCGGCCCGACGTGCCATCGACTGGGCTCCCTGTCACGACGAGCTGTGGGTCCACGTGGACGCCGACGTGCTCTCGTGGGTCGACTTCCCGATCGCTGAGAACAGTCGCCGTCGTGACGGGCTCACCCTCGTCGAGCTCGCCTCCGTCCTCCAGGCGCTGGTCGCTGCGCCGAACTGGCGAGGACTGACGATGTGCGAGGTCAACCCCGACCACGCGCCGGACGAGGATGGGTCCTTCCGTCAGCTGGTCGAGACGATGGGTGAGATCTTCACCGTCCGTGGGCGAGGGTCGGGCGGCCGGGGACGCCTAGTGTCGGAGGGTGCCCCCGCGTTCGCCGTTGCCTCTCCGTCACGGCCTCAGTGCGGCGTGGGTGCAGACGCCGGACCGGGACGCCGCATGTGCGTGGCCGACGATGGGGGCGTGGCTGAGCCACAAGCTCGCACCGCGGGTGGACGTCGCGCGGCTGCTGGCCGACGAGCGCTTCGTGTACGGCGACGCCCGGCCGGTGCGCGACGACGACCCCTGCGCGCCGTACACGTTCGTGTGGTTCCACCGCGACCTCCGCGACGAGCCCGTGGTGCCGAGCTCGCTGCCGGTGATCCACCGGGACGAGCGGCTGGTGGTCGTCGACAAGCCGGCGTTCCTCTCCGCCATCCCGCGGGGTGACCACGTGGTGCAGAGCGTCGTCGTCCGGCTGCGGGCCGAGCTGGGTCTGCCCGAGCTGTCGACGCTGCACCGGCTGGACCGGGTGACGTCCGGCGTGCTGATGCTCGCGACCGAGCAGCGCTGGCGGAGCCCCTACCAGCGGATGTTCGAGCGCGGCGCGGTGCGCAAGACCTATCGGGCGCTGGCCCCGTGGCGCGCGGACCTCGAGCTCCCGGTGACCGTCCGCAACCACATCGCCAAGGAGCGCGGCGCCTGGCGGGCGGAGGTCGTGCCCGACGCCCCGGTCAACGCCGAGACCCACGTCGACCTCGAGTCCACGGACGGCGAGCTGGGGGTCTACCGGCTGACGCCGCGCACCGGGCGCACCCACCAGCTCCGCCTCCACCTCTACGGTCTGGGCATCCCGATCGTCGACGACCCGCTCTACCCCGTGGTGCGTGAGGTCTCGATCGACGACTTCTCCCGACCGCTCCAGCTGCTCGCGAGCGAGCTGGCGTTCACCGACCCGGTCGACGGGACGGAGCGGAGCTTCGCCAGTGTGCGACAGCTGCCGCTCGTTGCCGACGTCTAGGGCCTCCGGGCCGCGGGACGTCATACGGAAGGAGCACCCGCTTGCTCCGTCCGTATGACGTCCCGAGAAGGCCGAGTGTCGGGCTGGCCCGACTACGGGTGTCGGGCTGGCAGGATCGTGCGGGACGCCCGGAGTTCCTAGCGTTGATGCCATGACGGAGACCGTGACCATGCCCACCGCGACGCCCGCGACCGCGCCCGTGTCAGCGCCCGCGACCGACCGCCCCCGCGGCGTACGCCGGGTGCTGCTGGAGACCGGCTACAACCTGTCGGCGTTCCCGATCGCGCTGGTCGCGTTCATCGTGGTGGTCATCGACCTGGCGCTCGGGCTGGGACTGGCGATCTTCATCGGCGGCATCCTGCTGATCTCGGTCGCCACCATGGTGGCGCGCGGGTTCGCGCGGTTCGAGCGGATCCGGCTGCGCGGCATGCTCGGCCGCGACGCGGCGACCCCGACGTACCTCTGCGCACCCGCAGGCGCCGGCTTCTGGCGGCGTCAGCTGACTCCGCTGAAGGATGCCCAGTCCTGGCTGGACGTCGTGTGGGCCCTGGTCGGTCTGACGACCGGCACGCTTGCCTTCGCGGTCACCCTGGCCTGGTGGGTCGCCACAGGCATCGGGCTCACGTACTGGTTCTGGCAGCACTGGATCCCCGAGGGCGACGAGTCCGGGCTCGCGAGCCTGATCGGTCTCGGCGAGGGTCGTACGACGGAGAGCCTGCTCAACCTCGCTCTCGGCGTCGTCCTGCTGCTGACGCTGCCGTGGGCGGTCCGGCTCGTCGCGACCATCCACGCCAGCCTGGCCTGGGTGCTGCTGAGCAGCCGCGCGGAGCTGCAGCAGGAGGTGGCCCGCGTCGAGGGCGGCCGCGACGCCGCCCGGGTCGCGGAGGCGGAGTCCATGCGCCGGCTGGAGCGTGACATCCACGACGGTCCCCAGCAGCGACTGGTGCGCCTGACCATGGACCTCGGTCGCGCCAAGCGCCAGGTCTCCGACGACCCGGACCGGGCCGCCGCCACCATCGACGAGGCGCTTGCCCAGGCCCGTGAGACCGTCGCCGAGCTCCGGTCCCTGAGCCGCGGGATCGCGCCGCCGCTGCTGGTCGACCGCGGCCTGGCGGCAGCGCTCGAGGAGATGCTCGCGCAGAGTGCGGTCCCGATCGAGTCGCGCATCGACGTACCCGCGCAGCTGCCACCGCATGTCGAGACGGCCGTCTACTTCGTGGTCGCCGAGGCGCTCACCAACGTCGCGAAGCACAGCGCGGCGGCGTCCGCGTCGGTGTCCGTGATCGACGCCGGCTCGCAGGTGGAGGTGCGCGTCGCGGACGACGGCATCGGCGGCGCGCACCTCGCGAAGGGGCTCGGACTCGCCGGCCTTCGGCAGCGGCTCGCCGCCGTCGACGGCACCCTCGAGGTCACCTCGCCCGAGGGCGGTGGCACCGTCCTGGTCGCACGGATCCCGGTGCTCCAAGGATGAGAGGACTGGGATGAGGATCGTTGTCGCGGATGACTCACTCCTGCTGCGGGAGGGGCTTCAGCTGCTGCTCGTCGAGGCCGGCCACGAGGTGGTCGGGTCGGTCGGCGACGGCCCGTCGTTCGTCGCGACGATGCTCGAGCAGCGGCCGGACCTCGGCATCGTCGACGTCCGGATGCCGCCGAGCCACACCGACGAGGGGCTCCGTGCCGCCGTCGACGTACGACGCACGTGGCCGGAGGCCCGGCTGATGGTGCTGTCGCAGTACGTCGAGGTGTCGTACGCCGACGACCTGCTCGCGACCGGCGACGGCGGTGTCGGCTACCTGCTCAAGGACCGGGTCAGCGACCTCGACGACTTCCTCGGCGCCGTACAGACCGTCGCCGCCGGCGGCACCGTGCTCGATCCCTTGGTCGTGCGCCAGCTGATGGGCCGCAACAGGGACCCGCTCGCCGACCTCACTCCGCGCGAGCGCGAGGTGCTCTCTCTGATGGCGGAGGGCAGGTCCAACGGCGCCATCGCCGAAGCGCTCTCGGTGTCACTGGCAGGGGTCGAGAAGCACACCCAGCGGATCTTCGCGAAGCTCGGGCTCTCGCCAGACGACGACACCGCCCACCGCCGGGTGGCGGCGGTGCTTCGCTTCCTGGGCTAACCCGCGAAGGTCACGCCGACCTGCGCGCGCAGGTCGTCCATCTGCCGCAGCAGCGTCAGCGTCTGCTCGTGCGGGACCAGTGGGCTCTCGCGCAGGCCGGCCCGCAGGCACCGGCCGACCTCCGCGATCTCGTTGCCGTAGCCCCGGCCGATCACCGGCTCCTCGCCGAGCACCTCGACCGGCTCGCCCGGCTCGACGACCCAGCTGCCCGGGCCCTCGCCGTACGGCGTGAAGACGGCCTTCGACGGGTGGTGGAAGTCGTCGAGGTGGATCCGGCCCAGGTCGGTGGCGATGGCGGCGGTGCGCGAGGAGTACGACGTCATCGACGCCGTCAGCGTCGCGAGTGCGCCGCCGGGGTAGCGGCCGGCGACCGCGACATCGAGGTCGATGCCTCGGTCGGACAGGTCGGCGGTCGCGGTCAGCTGCTCGGCAGTGCCGAGCATCAGGTGGGCGAAGATCAGCGGGTAGATGCCCATGTCCAGCAGGGCGGAGGCGCCGAGCGCCGGGTCGAGCATCCGGTCGTCAGGGCCGGCGTCGACCCGGAAGCCGAGCTCGGCGTGCACGTGGCGGGGCCTGCCGAACTCGCCCGCCGTCAGCCGCGCGCGCAGCTCCCGGATCACCGGGTGGCACGCGGTCCACATCGCCTCCATCAGGAACCGGTCGTGCTCCTCCGCGAGCCGGACCATCTCCTCGGCCTCGACCGTGTCGAGCGTGAGCGGCTTCTCGCAGAGCACGTGCTTGCCGGCCTCGAAGCACAGCCGCGCGTTGTCGAGGTGGAGGGCGTGCGGCGTCGCGATGTAGATGACGTCGACGCTCGGGTCCGCGACCAGCTCCTCGTAGGAGCCGTACGCCGCCGCGCCGCTCTGCTCGTTCGGCCCTGCGTACTGCTCGGCGAAGGCATGGGCGCTGTCGAGGCGCCGCGACCCGACGGCCGCCAGCCGGGCTCCGGGGACCAGCGCGAGGTCGCCGGCGAAGGTCTGGGCGATCTTGCCGGTGGCCAGGATGCCCCAACCGACGTCGCTGCCGATGTCTGCTGCCATGACCGCGAGATTAGCCGTCCGCGACTCGCCGCCGAGCGAATCACATCGTTGTGGTTCACCGCCCTATAGTGAGGCTGACCAGCACTGTCGTTGCCCTTCGGGGGAGGAAATCATGGACGCCGCCAACGCACTCACCGGCGAGGCGAGCGACGCCACGCCCGGCCTGAGCGCGCGTGACGCCGAGATCCTCGAGTTCGAGCGCCAGTGGTGGAAGTACGCCGGCGCCAAGGAGACTGCGGTCCGCGAGAAGTTCGACATGTCGTCGACGCGCTACTACCAGGTCCTCAACGCCCTCATCGACCGCCCGGAGGCGCTCGAGGCCGACCCGCTGCTGGTCCGTCGCCTCCGCCGTCTGCGTGCCGCCCGCCAGCGCCAGCGCTCCGCGCGCCGCCTGGGCTTCGAGGTCTGAGCGATGGCACCGATCCGCAACCAGCCGATCCGCAACCAGCGGGGCGCGGTCTTCCCGTCCCCGGTCGTGATCCTGAGCATCCTGGCCGTCGCCATGGCCGCCGTCGCGTTCGTCGCCACCCGCGGCGGGGAGCCGACCGAGCGCGAGGTCGCGCCGGTCGTCAAGGAGCAGCCGACCCAACCGTCGGACGGAGCCCCGTCCGCGTCGTACAAGCCGAAGCCGAAGCCCAAGCCGGCCGTGCAGCGCGGCAAGGTCTACGTCGAGGTCTACAACAACTCCGGGGTCACCGGCCTCGCCGGCCAGGTCGCCGACCGCGCGACCAACATGGGCTGGCAGGTCGTCGGTTCCGACAACTGGTACGGCACCATCCCGGCGACCACGGTCTACTACCCGGAGCGGCTCAAGCGCTCGGCGAAGACGTTGGCGCTCGATCTCGGCATCCAGCGCACGGCACTCGCGGTCGACCCGATGCGCCGCGACCGGCTGACGCTGATCCTCACCGCTCCGCTGGACTGAGCCCGTTCGACTGAGCAGTTCGCCACATTTGGCGGACCGGCCATCCGAACCCGACGTCGTGATGGTTGGGTGGAGGCATGGAGTTCACCTCCACTGACGGAGAGCAGCGGTACGCCGAGCTGGTGAAGGTCGCGGGCCGCGCCATCGTCGGTCTCGACTTCGACGGCACGCTGTCGCCGATCGTCGACGACCCGGAGCGCGCGCACATCCACGACGACGCCTCCGACGTACTCCTCGATCTCGCTCGTGAGGTCGCCGCCGTCGCGGTGATCACCGGCCGCCCGGCCCGCCAGGTGCTGGACCTCGGCGGCCTCGAGGAGGTCGGCGACGCGCTCGCGAGCGCCGACGCCGACCTCTACGTCTTCGGCCAGTACGGCAACGAGCGGTGGTCGTCGCAGAGCCGGCGGATCGTGTCGCCGCGCCCGCCGCGCGGCCTCGCGTCGTTCGAGCGCGAGCTGACCGGCGTGCTCCGGCGGGCCGACGCCGCCGGCGCCTGGATCGAGGACAAGGGCCTCGCCGTCGCCGTGCACACCCGCCGGCTTCCCGACGCCGACGCCGCCTTCAGACGGCTGCTCCCGCTCATCCGCGACCTGGCCCAGAACCACGAGCTCATCACCGAGCCCGGTCGCAACGTGATCGAGGTCCGCTCGTCCGGGATGCACAAGGGCCTCGCCGTACGCACCCTCGTGGACGAGCTCGACGCCGGGGCCTTCCTCTTCGCCGGGGACGACCTCGGCGACATGGAGGCCTTCGAGGCGGTCGCCGAGCTCCGCGCCGCGGGCATGCCCACCCTCCTGGTCTGCTCCGCCTCCGCCGAGGAGAGCGCCCTGGTCCCCCTCTCCGACGTGGTCGTCAAGGGACCCGAGGGAGTCCTCGACCTGCTCCGCCAGCTGACGGTGGATGCGGGTTCCGTTCGCCCACGGTGAACAGGAGGGGGTCTCCGGAACACCGCGCGCCCTTCGGAAGTTGAGTCGGCATCACTCAATCTTCGTGAAGGAGAGGCGTTCGCATGACCGCCACCAGGCTTCCCGTTCTGTTCGTGTCCGATCTCGTCGTGCTGCCGGGGATGGTCGTCCCGCTCGCGCTCGACGAGTCCTCCCAGGCCGCCATCGACGCGGCCCGCGCCGGCTCCGACAACCAGGTGCTCGTCGCGCCGCGGCTCGAGGACCGCTACGCGTCGTACGGCGTGATCGCGACCGTCGACCGCGTCGGCCGCTTCAGCGGCGGCAGCCCCGCCGCCGTCCTCAAGGCCGGCACCCGCGGCCGCATCGGCTCCGGCGTCACCGGGCCCGGCGCTGCCCTGTGGGTCGAGGTCGAGCCGGTCGAGGACGTGGTGAGCGACCACGCCCGTGAGCTCGCGGAGGAGTACAAGCGGCTCGTCGTTGCCGTGCTCCAGCGCCGCGAGGCGTGGCAGGTCATCGACCAGGTCCACCAGATGTCCGACCCGAGCGCGATCGCGGACTCGGCCGGCTACGCGCCGTACGTCTCGATCGACCGCAAGCGCGAGCTGCTCGAGAACCCCGACGTCGAGTCGCGGCTCGAGACCCTGATCGCGTGGACCCGGGAGCACCTCGCCGAGGCCGAGCTGACCGACAAGATCGGTGAGGACGTCCGCGACGGGATGGAGAAGACCCAGCGCGAGTACCTGCTGCGTCAGCAGCTCGCCGCCATCCGCAAGGAGCTCGGCGAGGGCGAGCCCGAGGGCGCCGACGACTACCGCGCCCGGGTCGAGTCCGCCGACCTGCCGGAGGCCGTCCGCGAGGCCGCCCTCAAGGAGGTCGACAAGCTCGAGCGGTCCAGCGACCAGAGCCCCGAGACCGGGTGGATCCGCACCTGGCTCGACACCGTCCTCGAGCTGCCGTGGGAGGTCACGACCGAGGACTCCACCGATCTCGTCAACGCCCGCGCCATCCTCGACGCGGACCACCACGGCCTCGACGAGGTCAAGGAGCGGATCGTCGAATACCTCGCCGTCCGTGCCCGCCGTGCCGAGCGCGGCCTGCAGATCGTCGGCGGTCGCCGCTCCGGTGCGGTGATCCTGCTCGCCGGCCCTCCCGGCGTGGGCAAGACGTCGCTCGGCGAGTCCGTCGCGCGCGCCCTCGGCAGGAAGTTCGTCCGGGTCGCGCTCGGCGGCGTCCGCGACGAGGCCGAGATCCGCGGTCACCGGAGGACGTACGTCGGCGCGCTGCCGGGCCGCATCGTCCGGGCCGTCAAGGAGGCCGGTTCGATGAACCCGGTCGTGCTGCTCGACGAGGTCGACAAGGTCGGCGCCGACTACCGCGGCGACCCGGCCGCGGCGCTGCTCGAGGTGCTCGACCCGGCGCAGAACCACACGTTCCGCGACCACTACCTCGAGCTCGACCTGGACCTGTCCGACGTCGTCTTCATCGCCACGGCCAACGTGGTCGAGCAGATCCCGTCGGCGCTGCTGGACCGGATGGAGCTGGTCACCCTCGACGGCTACACCGAGGACGACAAGGTCGCGATCGCGCGCGACTTCCTGCTCCCGCGCCAGCTCGAGCGGGCCGCGTTGACCGCCGACGAGGTCGGCGTCACCGACGCGGCGCTGCGCGAGATCGCGGCCAACTACACCCGCGAGGCCGGCGTACGACAGATGGAGCGGTTCCTCGCCAAGGCGCTGCGCAAGGCGGCGACCAAGCTGGCGACGGGAGCGACGCACGTCGACATCGACGAGCCGGACCTCAAGGAGCTGGTCGGTCGCCCGCGGTTCACGCCGGAGGCGCACGAACGTACGTCGGTGCCGGGTGTCGCGACCGGCCTGGCCGTCACCGGGCTCGGCGGCGACGTGCTCTTCATCGAGGCATCGGCCAGCGAGGGCAAGGCGGGGCTCACCCTGACCGGCCAGCTCGGCGACGTGATGAAGGAGTCCGCGCAGATCGCGCTGTCCTTCGTCCGGGCGCACGCGGTCGAGCTCGGCGTGGACCCGTCGTTCTTCGACAAGTCGATCCACGTGCACGTGCCGGCCGGCGCCACGCCCAAGGACGGACCGTCCGCGGGCATCACCATGGTCACCGCCCTGACCTCACTGGCCACCGGGCGACCGGTGCGCTCGGAGGTCGGGATGACGGGTGAGGTCACGCTCAACGGCCGGGTGCTGCCGATCGGCGGGCTCAAGCAGAAGCTGCTCGCCGCCCAGCGCAACGGCCTGACCGAGGTGTTCGTGCCGCTGCGCAACGAGCCGGACCTCGACGACGTGCCCGCCGACGTCCTCGAGACGGTCACCGTCCACGTCGTCGGTGATGTGCTCGACGTCGTACGCGGTGCGCTCGAATCGGCCCCGGAGGCGGCCACCGTCGCAGCCTGATGGTTCGGGTCGTCCGCCTCAGAAGCGTCTATAGACCCTTCTGAGGCGGACGACCCGTCTCTCTGTGCGCTCAGATCCCACATCGCGGAACCGATGTGCACATGGTGAGACGGGCGAAGTAGAGTTCTTCTCAGCTCATCAAGAGGGACAGAGGGATACGGCCCTGTGAAGTCCCGGCAACCGCCGCGTACCTCCGCCGCCCGGAAATATCGGGATGCGGTTCGCGGAAACGGTGCCAATTCCGTCCGGCGCGACCGTCGCAGCCGGAGAAGATGAGAAGGAGGACTTCATGAGCGCACCAGTCATCGAGAAGACGAACACCCTGCGCGAGGGCGCGTTCGGCAACGCGACCAACCTCGCCTGTCGCGAGTGCGGCCACTCGGTCGAGCTCGGCCCCTTCTACGCCTGCCCGGAGTGCTTCGGGCCGCTGGAGGTCTCGTACCAGTTCGGCGAGGTCACCCGCGAGCAGATCGAGGCCGGCCCGGCCAACATCTGGCGCTACAAGGCGCTGCTGCCGGTCCCGACCGACATCGAGGCCAGCCCCAACACCGAGCCCGGCTTCACCCGCCTGTTGCGGGCCAACAACCTCGGTGACCAGCTCGGGATCACCAGCCTGTGGGTGAAGGACGACTCGACCAACCCCACCAACTCCTTCAAGGACCGGGTCGTGGCGTGCGCGCTGAGCGCTGCCCGCGAGCTCGGCGCGAAGGTGTTCGCCTGTCCGAGCACCGGCAACCTGGCCAACGCCGTCGCCGCCGCCGGCGCCCGGGCCGGGATCAAGACCGTGGTCTTCATCCCGAGCAACCTCGAGCAGCCGAAGCAGGTCAACTCCGCCATCTTCACCGAGTCGCTGGTCGCCGTGAACGGCAACTACGACGACGTCAACAAGCTCGCCTCCGAGATCGCCGGCGAGGAGGAGGGCTGGGCGTTCGTCAACGTCAACGTCCGCCCGTTCTATGCCGAAGGCTCCAAGACGCTGGGCTACGAGATCGCCGAGCAGCTCGGCTGGCGGCTGCCCGACCAGATCGTCATCCCGGTCGCGTCCGGCTCGCAGCTGACCAAGGTGCACAAGGCCTTCCAGGAGTTGATCAAGCTCGGCCTCGTCGAGGACAAGCCCTACCGTGTCTTCGGTGCCCAGGCCGCCGGCTGCTCCCCGGTCTCGGTCGCCTACAAGGCCGGCGTCGACGCGATCCGCCCGGTCAAGCCCGACACGATCGCCAAGAGTCTCGCCATCGGCAACCCCGCCGACGGCATCTACGTGCTCGACATCTGCCGCGAGACCGGCGGGGCCGTCGAGGACGTCACCGACGACGAGGTCCGCGAGGGCATCGTGCTGCTGGCCCGCACCGAGGGCATCTTCACCGAGACCGCCGGCGGCACCACCGTCGCCGTGCTGAAGAAGCTGGTCGACACCGGCCAGCTCGACACCTCCCTCGAGACCGTCGTCATCAACACCGGACACGGCCTGAAGACGCTCAATGCGGTGTCCGGCAAGGTCGGACCGGCCGCGACCATCGAACCGACGTACGCCGCCTTCGCCGCCACCGGCCTGGCCTGAACCTGAATCACCGATAGGGAGCCTCATGTCCGTCTCCGTCCGGATCCCGACCATCCTGCGCACCTACACCGGTGGCGAATCCGAGGTCAGCGCCACCGGCGCCAACCTGGCCGAGGTGCTCGACGACCTCGACGCGAACTTCAGCGGAATCAAGGGCCGGATCCTCGACGAGTCGGGCGAGCTGCGCCGCTTCGTCAACGTGTACGTCGACAACGACGACGTGCGGTTCCTCGACAGCCTGAGCACCCCCACGCCCGACGGCACCCAGATCTCGGTGATCCCGGCCGTGGCCGGCGGCTGCTGAGCGCGACCCGGCATGTAACGCGGTGTTGTGGGATCTGGTGACCCTGTTCTAACGGGCTCATGGATCCCACAACACCGCGTTACAACCGTGCTCGGCGCTCGATCAGGTGCGCTCGCTCGGCCAGGTTGCCGCAGCGGCCGATCGCCTCGTCGTACGCCGTGCGCGCCTCGTCGAGTCGCCCGGAGCGGGCGAGCAGCTCGGCGCGGGTGGCGGGCAATCGGTGGCCGGGCAGTGCCAGCCCTTCCAGGACCGACAGTCCGGCGGCGGGACCCGACGCCTCGGCGACGGCGACCGCCCGGTTGAGCCGGACGATCGGCGATCCGGTCAACGCCTCCAGCTCGGAGTAGCGCTGCACGATCCGGTCCCAGTCGGTGTCGCCGGGCTCGAGCGCAACCGCGTGCTCGGCGGCGATCAGCGCCTGCAGGAGGTACGGCGACGCCGGGGCGCCGACCCACGGTTGCAGCAGGTCGAGCCCCTCGGTGATGTCGGCGAGGTCCCACCGCGACCGGTCCTGGTCGGGCAGCAGCACGAGCCGCCCGCCGACGGTGCGGGCATCACGACGCGAGTGCTGGAGGAGCATCAGCGCGAGCAGGGCGTCGAGCTCCACGAGGTCGTACGACGGGGGCAGCACTGCGCGGAGCACCCGCACCAACCGGATCGCCTCCCCGGCGACCGAGGCGCGCAGCACGTCGGGGCCGGAGCCGGGCGCGTAGCCCGCGGTGAACGCCAGATAGGCCACGTCGGCGACGACCCCGACGCGGGCGGAGAGGTCGTCCGGGATCGAGAAGGACTCTCCGGCCAGCCGCTTCCGGGCCCGGGTCAGCCGGGCCGCCATGGTAGGCGTCGGGACCAGGAACAGCCGGGCGATGTCCTCGGTCGGCACCCCCAGCACCAGCCGCAGCGTCAGGGCGGCGGCCGACTCCGGCGGCAGCGACGGGTGCGCGCAGAGCAGCACCAGCCGGAGCCGCTCGTCGCGCACCGGCACCCCCGCATCGGCCATCACCTGCTGCGCCTCCTCCTGGAGCGATGCCTCGACGGCGAGCAACGGCAGCTTCCGCGCCGCCACCGCCTCGGCGCGCAGCCGGTCGAGGATCCGTCGCCGGGCGGCGGTCAGCAGCCACGCCGGCGGGTTGTCGGGCGCGACGGTCCACGTCCGCGCCGCCGCCTCGAACGCCTCGGCCAGCCCGTCCTCCGCCAGGTCGAGCCGGCGGAACTGCGCGACGAGCAGGGCCAGCAACCGGCCCCACTCGTCGCGCAGCAGCGACTCGAGCGAGGTCACGTGGGCTGGACCGGCCGGACCTCGATCGTGTACGCCGACGGGAGCAGCCGGGCCGCCTCGATGGCGGCGTCGATATCGGGCAGCTCGACGAGGTAGAACCCACCCAGCTGCTCGACGGTCTTGGCGTACGGACCCTCGGTGACGACCCGGTCCGCGCCAGGCCGCAGCGTCCTGGCCTCGGTCGGACGGGTCAGTGCCTCGCCGCCCACGAGCTCGCCACCGGCGGCGATGACTGCCTTGTCGAAGGCCTGGAAGGCGTCGAACACCGCCTGCTGCTCGGACTCCGAGGCCGCGTCCCAGGTGGCGAAGTGGTCCGCCTCGGTCATCAGCACCAGGAACCTCATGCCGGACCTCCGCTCCCGCCGACCGCCGCCCGCACCTCGACGGCGCCCTCGGCGTCGGCCAGGACCCCGCACACCTCGAGCAGGTCGTCGAGGTCGTCGGTGTCGACGACGTAGAAGCCGGTGAGCTGCTCGACGGTCTCGGCGTACGGCCCCTCGGTGACCGCGATGCCGTCGCCGGACCGGCGTACGACGCGGGCGTCGCGGGAGGGGGTGAGCTCGGCGCCACCGGTGATGGTGTGCCCGCGCTCGGCGAGCAGCCGCGCGAACTCACCGTGCTTGGCATACATCGCGGAGCGGTGCTCCTCGGACGCTGCCTCCCAGGTGTCCTCGCGGCCGGGCAGCAGGACGACGTACGTGGTCATGACGGTTCCTCTCGTCGTGCGGATGAGTCTGGCACCGAGATGACGCGCGAGCTCGGAGCATTTCGACAGCAGACGCTTGACACCCGGTCCGGCGAGGCAGCACAGTGAGTTGTGGGAACGCTCCCACTCGCCACGGAGCTACGAGGGGTGGACCGCGCGATGGCCTCGGAACGACGTGGTGGCAGTGCCCGGCCCGGACGGCGGTCCGCGGCCGGGCCCCTACGTGCGGCGGGCCTGGGACTCCTCGACGTCCCAGGCCCGCCGTTCGCGCGTCCGGCGGCGGGTCGGCTGGGCATACTGACGCCATGAGCCGACCGCCACGCACCCGCCCGACCCTCGAAGAGGTGGCGGCGAGGGCCGGGGTCGGCCGCGGTACGGCGTCCCGGGTCATCAACGGGGGCGAGAAGGTCTCCGAGCGGGCACGTCTCGCCGTCGAGCAGGCGATCGCCGAGCTCGGCTACGTCCCCAACGCCGCGGCTCGTGCGCTGGTCACGCGACGCACCGACGCGGTCGCGCTGGTGATCGCCGAGTCGGAGGAGCGGGTCTTCGGGGAGCCCTTCTTCGCCGGCATCATCCGGGGCATCGGCTCGGCGCTCGCCGAGGCCGACCGGCAGCTGATCCTGCTGCTCGCGCAGGCCTCGCAGCGCCGCGGCGCGCTCGACGACTACCTCACCCGCCAGCACGTCGACGGGGTCCTCCTCCTCTCGCTCCACGACGACGACGAGCTGCCGGACCGGATCCGCGCGCACGGCGTGCCCGTCGTCGTCGGCGGCCGCCGCGACGACGCCGACAGCGACTTCGTCGACGTCGACAACGTGCAGGGTGCCCAGCTCGCCGTCGCCCACCTCGCCGGCCTCGGTCGCCGACGCATCGCCACCATCGCAGGGCCCGCCGACATGGTCGCCGGACGCTCGCGCTTCGAGGGGTACGTCGCCGGGCTGGTCGCGGCAGACCTCGCGGTCGACGACCGGCTCGTGGTCCGCGGTGACTTCAGCCAGGCCAGCGGCGAGGAGTCGATGCGCGCCCTGCTGTCCCGCGGGGTCGAGGTCGACGGGGTCTTCTGTGCCAACGACCTGATGGCCGCCGGCGCGCTGCGGGCGCTGGCCGATGCCGGCCGGCGGGTGCCGGAGGACGTCGCGGTCGTCGGCTTCGAGGACGCGCCGATCGCGCTGTCGACCCGGCCCCCGCTCACGACGGTGCACCAGTCGCCGGAGCAGATGGGTCGCGAGATGGTCGCCATGCTCCTCGATACGACCCGGACGCCCGGTGCCGCGCACCCGGGCCGGATGCTCCCCACGCACCTCGTCATCCGCGGTACCGCGTGAGGCCCTAGTCTGCGCGCATGAGTGAGCGCCCCGTCGTACTGCTGGTGACCTGCTCCGGGCTGCCCGAGGGCGAGCCGGGGCACGCCGCGCTCGACGCGGCCCTGGACGCCCGCGGCCTCGACTCGCGCTGGGTGGTGTGGGATGACGAGGCCGTCGACTGGTCGGGTGCCGCCGTGATCGCGGTGCGCGCGACCTGGGACTACGACTCCCGGGTGGGGGAGTTCCTCGGCTGGGCCTCCGGCCTGGGCCCGACGCTGCTCAACGGCTTCCGGGTCTTCCGGTGGAACGTCGACAAGCGCTACCTGCTCGACCTCCAGGACGACGGGCTCCCGGTCGTCCCGACTCGCGCTGCCGACACCGTCGCCGACGTACGCCGGGAGGCGGAGCGCTTCGGCATCGCGGTGGTCAAGCCTCGGGTCGGCGCCGGGGGCCGCGCGCTCGAGCTGGTCCGCGACCCGGTTGTCTGGGAGCCCGAGGACGGTCACGAGGGGCCGTGGATCGTGCAGCCGCTCGTCGAGTCCATCCACCACGACGGCGAGATGTCGGTCTTCGTCATCGGTGGCCATGCAATCAGCCAGGTCGACAAGCTGCCCAGCACCACCGACATCCGGGTGCACGAGCAGTTCGGCGGTTCGTCACGTCCGGTGCCACTCGGTCGTGACACGGCCGCGCTCGCCATGAGAGCGATCGCCGCGGTAGCCGACCTGCTCGGCCAGGAGATCACCTACGGCCGAGTCGACCTGATGCGGCACAAGGGCAGCCTGGTCGTCAGCGAGGTCGAGCTCACCGAGCCCGGTCTCTACCTCGACGTCCTCCCCGACAATGCGGGCCCGTTCGCCGACATGATCGCCGAGCAGGTCCGCAGGCAAGGTGGAGTGAGGGGCTAGCCCCAACCTTCTGCGCCCCTGCCGCGTTACAACAGGCGGAGGTGGTGACGTGAGCCTGGACGAGATCGAGCTCGGCCGCCCGCCGCGCGCCGTACGACGTCTCCGCAGAGGCCCGGTGATCGGAGCGGGCGCGACGGTGCTCGCGGTCGCGCTGGTGGTCGGCGGGGTGGTCGCGGTGAGGGACGGCTGGGGCCGTGACGTGCAGCCTGCGCCACAGGTCCCGACTCCGACGGAGACGACCTCGCCCGGCGACGCGGAGTACCAGGACCTGCCGGTCTGGTGGAGCCCCGACCTCGACCAGGAGCTCAACCTGCCCTGGCTGCGCGACTCGCCGCTGCCGCGCGAGATCGACCTGACCGCCGAGGTGCCCCACCTGGCCGACTCGCCGATCGAACGCGCGGTCGCGGCGTTCGCCGGGCCGGACTTCCAGGATCCGAGGAGCGTCGTCCTGGTTGCGCCCGACGGAGACCTGCGCCGACTCGACCTGACGGCGCTGGAGCCGTGGGAGGACGCGACCGGCGTCCCGCACTCGCTGGCCACCCCTTCGATGCTGTCCCCGGACGGCCGACGGCTGGTCTTCCCCCAGCACGGTCACCTGTCGCTCTACGACCTCGCCACCCACGAGTGGTCGCAGCTCGACGCCAGAGGTGCGGAGACGGCGTACGTCCGCTGGCAGCTTGACGACCTGCTGGTCCTCCCGCGCGAGCGCGCGCCCACGGGCCCGCTGTTCAGCGTGGACGGGGTGCCGTCGGGCCGCGGAGAGATCGCGCCGCCGCAGGTGCTCGACCTGATGGAGGCGATGCGGAACCCGTACGGTCTGGAACGCGCCATCGACGACGGGGTTGCGACCCGGAGCGCGCAGAGCTGGGGGATGGGGCCGGCCATCCCGATCCGCGAGTCGGCGGTGTACTTCGCTGGGCCGGCGTACCTGGTCGTCACGGGCGGTCTGAAGGGCTCGAGCATCCTGGCCTTCATGACCGGCATCGACGACGAGCGCTGGATGGACGCACCGCCGGTCGCCGGTTGGTTGGACGCCGACACCGTGGTCTACGAGTCGGTGGCCGAGGATCGCGACCTGCTGATCGCGTGGGACGTCGACACCCGGACGTTCCGGCGGGTGATGTCGGTGACGCCTGGGTGGCAGTCCAGCTTCGCCCGGCTCCACTCCTGAGGGCGGCGCCGATCTTGCACTCGCAGGGGTCGAGTGCTAAACATGACGCTGGCACTCTCGTCATGAGAGTGACAACTCCGGATCGGTGCAAGTTGAGGCCCTCCGCGCCGGCGAGAAAGGGTTCGCCGGGTCAGCAGGGTCGTCCGTCGCGGGCAACCCATCGAGCCGGATCCCCGAACTCTAAGCGTGAGGAATCGCAGGAGTTATGCCCAAGCTGATTGCTTTCAACGAGGAGGCCCGGCGTGGTCTCGAGCGTGGCATGAACACGCTCGCCGACGCCGTCAAGGTCACCCTCGGTCCCAAGGGCCGCAACGTCGTGCTCGAGAAGAAGTGGGGCGCCCCCACGATCACCAACGATGGTGTGTCCATCGCCAAGGAGATCGAGCTCGAGGACCCGTACGAGAAGATCGGTGCCGAGCTCGTCAAGGAGGTCGCCAAGAAGACCGACGACGTCGCCGGCGACGGTACGACGACCGCCACGGTCCTCGCCCAGGCGATGGTCCGCGAGGGCCTGCGCAACGTGGCCGCGGGTGCGAACCCGATGGGCCTCAAGCGCGGCATCGAGGCCGCTGTCGCCGCCGTGTCGGAGCAGCTCTCCAACATGGCGATCGACATCGAGACCAAGGAGCAGATCGCCGCGACCGCGTCGATCTCCGCCGCTGACACCACGGTCGGCGAGATCATCGCCGAGGCGATGGACAAGGTCGGCAAGGAAGGCGTCATCACCGTCGAGGAGTCGAACACGTTCGGCCTCGACCTCG
Source organism: Nocardioides endophyticus (assembly GCF_039543845.1). Taxonomy (NCBI): domain Bacteria; kingdom Bacillati; phylum Actinomycetota; class Actinomycetes; order Propionibacteriales; family Nocardioidaceae; genus Nocardioides; species Nocardioides endophyticus. Next base: position 203,960 of record NZ_BAABKN010000015.1, read on the forward strand.
AGCTCACCGAGGGCATGCGGTTCGACAAGGGCTACATCTCGGCCTACTTCGTCACCGACCCCGAGCGGATGGAGACGGTCCTCGAGGACCCGTACATCCTGATCGCCAACCAGAAGATCTCGAACGTCAAGGACCTGCTGCCGCTCCTCGAGAAGGTCATGCAGTCCGGCAAGCCGCTGCTGATCCTCGCCGAGGACACCGACGGTGAGGCGCTGTCGACCCTGGTCGTCAACAAGATCCGTGGCACCTTCAAGTCCGTCGCCGTCAAGGCCCCGGGCTTCGGTGACCGCCGCAAGGCCATGCTGCAGGACATCGCGATCCTGACCGGCGGCCAGGTCATCTCGGAGGAGGTCGGCCTGAAGCTCGAGTCGACCGGCATCGAGCTGCTCGGCCAGGCCCGCAAGGTCGTCATCACCAAGGACGAGACCACCATCGTCGAGGGTGCCGGCGACGCCGACCAGATCGCCGGTCGGGTCAACCAGATCCGTGCCGAGATCGAGAAGTCGGACTCCGACTACGACCGCGAGAAGCTGCAGGAGCGCCTGGCCAAGCTGGCCGGCGGCGTTGCGGTCATCAAGGTCGGCGCGGCCACCGAGGTCGAGCTCAAGGAGCGCAAGCACCGCATCGAGGACGCCGTTCGCAACGCGAAGGCGGCCGTCGAGGAGGGCATCGTCGCCGGTGGCGGCGTGGCGCTCGTGCAGGCTGCGGCCACCGCGTTCGACAAGCTCGAGCTCGTCGGCGACGAGGCGACCGGTGCCAACATCGTGCGCTTCGCGTCCGACGCCCCGCTCAAGCAGATCGCGATCAACGCCGGCCTCGAGGGCGGCGTCGTGGCGGAGAAGGTGCGCAACCTGACCCCGGGTCACGGCCTGAACGCGGCCACCGGCGAGTACGTCGACATGATCGCCTCCGGCATCATCGACCCCGCCAAGGTGACCCGCAGCGCGCTGCAGAACGCCGCCTCCATCGCGGCGCTCTTCCTCACCACCGAGGCCGTCGTGGCCGACAAGCCGGAGAAGGCGGCGCCCATGGGCGGCGACCCGACCGGTGGCATGGGCGGCATGGACTTCTGAGTCCAGCCTCAACACGCACCAAGCAAGACAACGAACGGCCCCGGGCGTCAGCCCGGGGCCGTTCGGCCTATCGAAACTCCAGACTCGACCGGCCTGTGTGAAGGTGGTGCCCGTGGACGAGAGCCGACGCGAGCGCTTCGAGGCGGTCGCCCCGGAGCTGATCGAGCCGTTGCGGCGCTTCCTCGCCCGGCGTACTGACGCGGCGACCGCCGACGACGTGCTGGCGGAGACCCTGCTGGTGTGTTGGCGGCGGGTGGCGGAGCTGCCGGAGGAGCCGTTGCCGTGGGCGTACGGCGTGGCCCGCAACTGCCTGCTCAACGCCGAGCGAAGCGTACGCCGCCAGGAGCGGCTGGCCGCCAAGATCGCCACCGTCGACCCGCCATTCGAGGCGGCACCGGCGCCCGCAGAGGCGGACGGCGACCTGGTCGTAGCGCTCGCGGCGCTGCGGCCCGACGACGCGGAGCTGCTCCGCCTGTGGGCATGGGAGCAGCTGACACCGGCCGAGATCGCGACCGTCCTCGACATCACCGCCAACGCCGCGAGCATCCGACTGCACCGCGCTCGCGAGAAGCTCAAGGACCAGCTGCGAAAGACCGCGGGCGCTGCCGGACATGAAGGGTCGAGAGAGGGGAGAAGGCCATGAACGACGAACAGCTGCAGGCGCGGCTACACGCGTCCGACCCGGCCGCCTCCCTCCCGCCGGCCGCCCCGCACGAGGTGGCCCGACTCCTGGAGGACGTCATGGCCACCGAGCTCACCACCGAGAGCCGCGAGACCGGCACCCGCAACCGTGGACCCCTGACCTGGCTGGTCGCGGCCGCCGCCGTCCTGGTGATCGCGGGCGCCGGAATCTTCGGCGTCCGCGCGCTGACCGGCGACGACGCCACACCGACCGCCGACGATCCGGTGGTGGGCGCCACCCAGCTGGAGGTCTCGGCACCCGCTGGGAATGCCAAGTGCATGGTCCCCAACGCCGAGACGCTGGCCTCCGTCGACATCGCTTTCGACGGGACCGTGACGGCCATCGACGGTGACCGGGTGACGCTCATGCCGAGCAAGTGGTACGCCGGCGGACCGACCGACACCGTCGAGGTGACGGCGCCGAGCGATCAGCCGACGGATGCCGGGTTGGGCTTCCAGTTCAGCGCCGGCGAGCGCTACCTGGTGTCGGCACGTGACGGCCAGGTCAGCGTGTGCGGCTTCTCGGCGCCGTACAGCGACGACCTCGCGGCGATCTACGCCGAGGCGTTCCCCACCTGATATGCAAAGAGCGATGCACGGACTCCTGCTCGCCGCCGGCGCCGGCTCCCGGATGGGGATGCCGAAGGCGCTCGTGCGCGCCGACGACGGCGAGCCCTGGCTGCTCCGAGGGATCCGGGCGCTCGTCGACGGCGGGTGCACGCGGGTCACCGTCGTGCTGGGTGCATCGGCCGAGGAGGCGCTGCCGCTGCTCGAGGGCTCCGGCGCCACCGGCATCGTCGTCGCCGACTGGGCCGACGGCATGTCGGCCTCCCTGCGGGCCGGGCTGGCCGCGCTCACGGTGACCGACTCCGACGCCGTCGTGGTCACGCTCGTCGACCTGCCAGACGTCGGGCCCGACGTCGTACGCCGGCTCCTCGACCCGCCGCCCGGTCCAGCCACCTTGAGGCGCGCGTCGTACGACGGCCGGGTCGGCCACCCGGTCGTGATCGGCCGTGACCACTGGGTCGGCGTGGCCGACGAGACCAGTGGAGACCGGGGTGCGCGCGGCTACCTCGCGACCCACGACGTCGAGGTCGTCGAGTGCGGCGACCTCGCGAGCGGGCAGGACGTGGACCGGCGGTGACCGCCCTCGCTCGTCTGGTCGCCCTCGTGCTCGTGGTGGCGGGTGGGGTCTGCGTGTCCGGCGCTCCGGCCTCGGCGGCGGACGACCAGGTGCGGGTGGGCAGTTTCAACATCGACCGCGACCGCGGGCTCCAGTCCTGGCGTGGTGCGGTGCGCAAGCTGCGCCGCGAGGTCGACGTGGCCGGGCTCCAGGAGGTCAGCAGTGCGGCCAAGCGGCGCTTCCTCGCGAGCGGAGACTGGGGGTCCTACGGGCGGACGCCCGGACGGGACGAGAACCCGGTGATCTGGGATCGCGCCGAGTTCAGCAAGGTCGGCGGGCGAGCCGCACGGATCGCGGATCGACAGGGTCGCCTGCCGGCGTCGTACGCGACCGTCGTCCGGCTCGAGCACCGCGAGTCGGGCCAGCGGTACGCCGTCCTCAACGTCCACCTCATCTGGGGCGCCGTCGAGGACGGCCGCAAGGTCCCCGGCCACCGTGCGCGCTACCGCTACTACGTCGCCCAGGTCCGCGGCCTCGCCCGAGCCGTCGCCGACGAGCAGCTGAAGGGGGGAGCCGAGGTGCTCGTTGTCGGTGACTTCAACGGCGACCACGCGGCAGACCGGGTCGCGCGACACGACGACCTCCCCGCGGTCCGGCTCGGTGCGCACGGGCTCGTGTCGGCGTGGGACAGCCGCGCCGACCTGCCCGAGGGCGGCGGCTCCAGCACCGTCGGGGCCGGCTACATCGACAACGTGTGGTCGCGCCAGCAGGCCGCCTCCGTCCGCGCGCTCCGGCTGTCCGGCGGCCAGCACCATCCGGTGGTGGCGACGTACGAGGTCGTCGGAGCCAACCCTGCCCCAACTGCCCCCTGAGTAGCCTGGGGAGATGGAGCCGTTGATCCCCGCCGACCTCGCTCCGAACGATCTTGCCCAGCGACTCGGCGCGACCGGCTACCTGTGCGACGACGCGCTCGCGACCGTCACCTATCTCGCGCTCAAGATGCAGCGCCCGCTCCTGCTCGAGGGTGAGCCCGGCACCGGCAAGACGGCGCTCGCTGAGGCGATCGCGGAGTCCCTGGGGCTGCCGCTGGTGCGGCTGCAGTGCTACGAGGGCATCGACGCCACGCAGGCGCTCTACGACTGGGACTTCCCACGGCAGATCCTGCACCTGCGGGCGCTCGAGGCCGCGGGGCGTGCGGACGACCAGAGCGTCGAGGAGGCCGAGAAGAGCCTGTACGACGCCCGCTTCCTGCTCGCCCGTCCGGTGCTGCAGGCGCTGCAGCAGAGCCCCGCCGTACTCCTGGTCGACGAGGTCGACCGGGCCGACGACGAGTTCGAGGCGTTCCTGCTCGAGGTGCTCTCGACCTACCAGGTCTCGATCCCCGAGCTCGGCACCGTGCGCGCAACGACCCCGCCGATCGTCGTCCTGACCTCCAACCGCACCCGCGAGCTCCACGACGCGCTCAAGCGTCGCTGCCTCTACCACTGGATCGACCACCCGGGCCTCGATCGCGAGGTCGAGATCGTCCGCTCGCGCGCCCCCGAGGTCTCCGAGGAGCTGCGTCGCCAGGTCGTGTCGATCGTCCAGGCGCTGCGCGACCGCGACGACCTGCAGAAGCCGCCCGGGGTCGCCGAGACGCTCGACTGGGCGCGCGCCCTGAACTACCTCGGCACCGCCGAGATCGACCTGGCCGCCGCGTCGGCGACGCTGGGTGCGCTAGTGAAGTACCGCGAGGACGCCGACCGGGTGCGGCACGCGCTGGAACAGATGCTGCGGGCATGACCGTGGTGGAGCGGGGTGGTGACGAGATCCTCCTGGGGTTCACCCGCGCCCTGCGGGCAGCCGGAGTGCCGGTGACGCACGACCGGGCGCACGGGTTCCTCGCGGCGGCGGCCACCCTCGGGGTGGGCGACCAGCGCGCGACGTACCTCGCGGGCCGCGCCACGCTCTGCGGCGGACCCGACGACCTCGAGCGCTATGACCAGGTCTTCACGGCGTACTTCGACAGCCGCGCCGGGCTGCCCCGACCCCGCCCCGCCCAGGCCAGCGTCCCCGGATTCGCTGGCCTGCCCGACACCGAGGCCTCCGGGGCCGGCGAGTCCGAGCAGGAGGACGAGGTCGTGCGGGCCCGCGCCAGCGACACGGAGGTGCTCCGGCACCGCGACCTCGCCACGCTCTCGGCGGCCGAGAAGCACCGACTGTCCGGCATGTTCGCGACCCTGCGGCCGCGACCGCCCGTGCGTCGTACGGCGCGACACCAGCGATGGCACCGCGGCCAGGTCGACGCCTCGCGCACGCTGCGCGCGTCGCTGCAGCGGATGGGCGAGCCCGGCGAGATCGCCTGGCGGCGCCGCGGCGTCCGGCCGCGCCGGGTGGTGCTGCTGGTCGACGTGTCCGGCTCGATGAGTGGGTACGCCGACGCGCTGCTGCGGCTCGCGCACCGGTTCACCCAGGTCGGCCGGACGGGCGGTGGCGTGGTGGAGACGTTCACCGTCGGCACCCGGCTCACCCACCTGACCCGGGCGATGCGGATCGGCGACCCCGAGCGGGCGCTGATCGCCGCCGGAGAGACCGTGCCCGACTGGTCGGGCGGCACCAGGCTGGGGGAGACCCTACGGTTCTTCCTCGATCGCTGGGGCCAGCGCGGGATGGCCCGTGGTGCCGTGGTCGTCGTCTTCAGCGACGGCTGGGAGCGCGGCGACCCGACCCTGCTCGGTGAGCAGATGGCCCGGCTCCAGCGGGTCGCGCACCGGGTCGTGTGGGTCAACCCGCACCGCGGCAAGGCCGGCTACGAGCCGGTGCAGCAGGGAGTGCTGGCCGCGCTGCCGCACTGTGACGACTTCGTCGCCGGCCACTCGCTGGCGACGTTCGCCGAGCTGTCGGAGGTGATCTCGCGTGCGTGACGTGCTGCCCGAGCTGCTGGCCTGGTGGCGAGCGGGGGAGACCGTCGGTGTCGGCACCGTGGTCGCCACCTTCCAGTCCGCGCCCCGCCCGCCGGGCGCCTCGATGCTGGTCGGACCCGATGGCACTGCCGTCGGCTCGGTCTCCGGCGGCTGCGTCGAGGGTGCCGTCTACGACCTGGCCGAGTCGGTCGTGTCGTCGGGCGAACCCGTCCTCGAGCGCTACGGCGTCTCCGACGACGACGCCTTCGCCGTCGGCCTCACCTGCGGCGGCATCCTCGACGTGTACGTCGAGAAGATCAGCCGTGAGAGCTTCCCCGAGCTCGAGGAGGTCGCCGCCGACATCGAGGCCGGCCGCCCGGTCGCCCTCGCCACCGTCATCGAGCACCCCGACCCTGCCTGGCTCGGGCGGCGGCTCGTCGTACGGCCGGACGGCCGGACGGCCGGCGGGGACGGGATAGCCACGGACGAAATGGCTGTCGACACCCCGGGTTCCACCACCGGAACGTCCGTGGCTATCCCGTCCCTCGGCTCCCCCCGCGCAGACGACGCCGTCCACGACGACGCGCTCGGGCTGCTGGCGCTGGGCAACAACGCGACCCTGACCTACGGCCCGGACGGCGAACGCCGGGGCGAGGGCATGCGGGTGTTCGTCTGGGCGTTCGCGCCGAAGCCGCGGATGCTGGTCTTCGGGGCGATCGACTTCGCCGCCGCGGTGGCCAGGGTCGGCAGCTTCCTCGGCTATCACGTGACCGTGTGCGACGCGCGTCCCGTCTTCGCGACCAACAGCCGCTTCCCCGAAGCCGACGAGGTCGTCGTCGACTGGCCGCACCGCTACCTCCAGGCCGAGCAGGACGCCGGGCGGATCGACGCTCGCACCGTCATCACCGTGCTCACGCACGACCCGAAGTTCGACGTACCCCTGCTCGAGGTCGCGCTGCGCCTGCCCGAGGTGGCGTACGTCGGGGCGATGGGCTCGCGGCGCACGCACGAGGACCGGCTGGCCCGGTTGCGCGAGGCCGGCATCGACGACAAGGAGATCGGGCTGCTCTCCAGCCCGATCGGCCTCGACCTCGGCGCCCGTACGCCGGAGGAGACCGCGATCAGCATCGCCGCCGAGATCGTCGCCGGTCGGTGGGGCGGCAGCGGCGAGCGGCTCGGCGTCCGCGACGGCCGGATCCACCGGGATCCGGCGTGAGCACTGGAGGAACCATGGAAGGTCTGTCCCTCGCGACGCTGGTCGACGAGCACCTCGGGATCGCGCGCGAGCAGGAGAGCGGGCGCAGTTCGGTCACGATCCACGGCGGTCGCGAGCACCATCTGCGCCAGACCCTGATCGCCCTCGTCGAAGGGCGCGCGCTCGGGGAGCACGACAGTCCCGGCGAGGCCACCCTGCAGGTGCTGCGAGGTCGAGTCCGGGTGCAGGCCGGGGACGAGAGCTGGGAAGGCGCGGCGGGCGACTACCTGCTGATCCCGGCCAGCCGTCACGACCTCACCGCGCTCGACGACGCGGGCGTGCTCCTCACCGTGACGAACCGGCTCGCGGACTGAGCGTGCGCGGCGGGCGTCGTACGGCGAGCGCCGCGGCGCTGCTGCTGGCGCTGTCCGTGGCCGCCTGCTCGACCGACGACCCGGGCGCCGAGTCGCCCCCGACGCCGGCCCCGACGTCGACCGCGTCCTCCGAGCCCTCTCCGGGCCCCACCCAGCCCCCCACCCCCGCCGAGCAAGGCGAGAGTCTGCCCCCGGCCACCGACACCCCGTCGCTGGCCAACCTGATGCGCGCCGACTTCGACGGCCACGGCCTGCGCGTCCTGCGCACGGAGACCCGGACCGACGCCTACACCCGCCAGCAGGTCACCTACCGCAGCAACGGCACCCAGGTGTCCGGGGTGCTGCTCCGGCCGCACGGCCGCGGACCCTTCCCGGCCGTCGTCCTCAACCACGGCTACATCGAGCCGTCGGCGTACGCCACCGGACAGGGCATGGCCCGCGAGCAGGACTGGCTGGCGCGGGCCGGCTTCGTGGTGCTGCACACCGACTACCGCGGGCACGCGGCGGGCGACCCGGCTGGTGAACGGGAGCGCGAGCTGCGGCTCGGCTACGCCCGCGACAGCATCAACGCCGTGCTCGCCCTCGAGAAGCAGCCGTACGTCGACGCCGACAAGACCGCGATGGTCGGCCGGTCGATGGGCGGCGGCGTCACCCTCAACGCGCTGGTCGCCGCGCCCGGCGTCGTCGATGCAGCGGTCGTCTACGCCAGCGTCAGCTCGAGCTTCCTCGACAACCTGCGCCACTTCACGCTGCCCAACCGGCCCGAGGCGGTGCAGGCGCTCACCGACGAGTACGGCGCGCCGCGGGACGAGCCGGCGTTCTACCGCGGCCTGTCCTCGCGCACCTACTTCGACCGGATCACCGAGCCGGTGCTCATCCACCACGGCGCCGTGGACGCCACCTGCCCACCGCGCTGGTCGCGCACCACGCAGCGACTGCTCCAGCGAGCGGGCGTCGACAGCACCCTGGTGGAGTACGCCGGCGAGGACCACACCTTCTACGCGCGCTGGCAGGAGTCGATCGTCAGGACGGTGCGGTTCCTTCGTCGCCAGTTGGGTGCCTGAACCAGCGGGATGTGACGTAGGTCGCCACCTCTGTTGACAGCGCTTGGACCGCGCGTGGAGCGCCCGTGGATCACCTGAACCTACTGTGAAGTAACAGCAGCATGGATGCGGCTGAAAAGTGGATCCGGGGGGATCGGCAACATGGCATCACAAGTTCAAGGGGCGCGGACGACTGCGCTTCGCGCCGTACTGAGCGTCCTGCTCCTCTCGTTGGCCACCATCGCCGGCGTGGCCGCCTTCCAGGGGTCCGCGCGTGCCGAGGTCGGCAGCGGCGTCGTGTCGCTCGCCTGGACCGACGGGGCCTGGACGCTGCAGCTCGCCGAGGCGCAGGCGTGGGAGGTCAAGCTCATCGACCCGTCGCCGCAGGAGATCGTATGTGGCCAGAACTACGGTCGACCGTGCGCGAGCTCGACCTACACGTTCGCGTCCCAGGCCGACTGCGTCATGGTGCAGGTCGACTGGCGGGACAACCGCTACAACTCCTCGGATCCCACGGCTTGCAAGCCGGGGGACTCCGAGACGCCGACCGAGACGCCGACTGAGACGCCGACTGAGACGCCGACCGAGACGCCGACCGAGACGCCGACCGAGACGCCGACCGAGACGCCGACCGAGACGCCGACCGAGACGCCGACCGAGACGCCGACCGAGACGCCGACCGAGACGCCGACCGAGACGCCCACCGAGACGCCCACCGAGACGCCCACCGAGATCCCGACGATGATCTCCAGCGAGCTCCCGGTGGCGCCGCCGGCGTCCACCTCGGCCTCGGCCGTACCTCCGACCGCGCCGTCCACGACGTCTGGCACCACGCCGCCTGCGGCCGTCGCCCAGTCGCCCGGCGTGCTGCCGAACACCGGCGGCGTCCGGATCGGGCTGCTCGGCCTCGCCGGACTGGCACTCGCCGGCGGCGCCGGCCTGATCCTGCTCGGACGCCGACGCACGTCCTGACCCTCGACGTTCTTCGTGTGACCCCCATCACCTGCGCGGTGCTACGTTGGCGACGACTGATGCACCGGGGGGGACCCATGGCACGCACGGAGCTGCAGACACGCAGGCTGGCGGCGGTGCGCGCCTGGACGGCGTTCGTCGAGCGCGGCGACGACGCCGGTGACCTGGTCCGCCCCGAGATCCTGACCAGCTGGGCCCGGTCGGAGGCCGCGATCCGCGCCGACGTCACCCAGGCGCCGCTCGCCGACGAGGCCGAGACCGCGGCGTACTGGCAGGGCTCCGCGCTCCAGACCGCTGTCGAGCGGGTCGAGGCCGAGCTGCGCCGTACGGCGGAGGATGGCGACCTCGTCGTCGCCATCACGGATGCGGAGACCCGGATCCTCTGGACGTACGGCGGCCGGGTGATGCGCCGCAAGGCCGAGACCGTCAACTTCGTGCCCGGCGGACGCTGGGACGACGAGTCGGTCGGCACCAACGCCCTCGACCTCGCCAACCGGACCGACCGGCCCGAGATGGTCTTCAGTGCCGAGCACTACGCCTCGATCGTGCACAACTGGGTCTGCTGGGCCGCGCCCGTGCACGACCCGGTCACGGGCGCCCAGCTCGGCGTCATCGACCTGTCGACGACCTGGGACCGCAGTCACCCGATCGGGCTGGCGACCGCCCGGGTGATGGCCCGGCTGATCGAGACCGCGATGCCGGCGCCGCACCATCCGCTCACGCGGCTCGACGAGACGTCCGAGCCCGGCCTGGTGATGCGGCTCCTCGGCACCGCCGAGACCTGGCTCGACGGCCGGCGCCTCCTGCTCAACCGGCGCCAGACCGAGGTGCTCGCGCTGCTCGCCATGCACCCCGAGGGGCTCTCGCTGGAGCACCTCCATGCGCTGGTCTACGGCGACCAGGCGGTCACGACCTCGACCCTCAAGGCCGAGGTCTCCCACCTGCGATCCTCGCTCGGCGGCCAGCTCGCCTCGCGCCCCTACCGGCTCACGATGCCCGTCTCCACCGACGTCGACCTGGTGCTCTCCCTGCTGCGCCGCGGTCGGGTCAACGCCGCAGTCGACGCGTACGGCGGCGACCTGCTGCCGGGCACGAACTCGCCGGCCCTCACCGAGCTCGCCGACCTGGTCGCCGTCGCCGTCCGCGAGGCGCTGCTCGCCGACCCGGACCCGGACGCCGTGCTGCGCTACGGCGAGCTCGCGCCGTACGACACCGAGGTCGTCGAGGTCTGCCTGACCCGGCTGCCGGACGGGCACCCCGCCGTACCCCTGCTCAAGGGACGGCTCGCCGCAGCGTCGAGGTGACGGGAATGCGTGCCTAATTAGAGTTGTTCTCTAGACTTACGAGCATGGTGGTCCTTGATCGTGCCCAACCCGAGCGCGCCGTGACCCGCTCCGACCGCGTCGCCATCATCGGCGGCGGTGCCAGCGGAGTCCTCACGGCGCTCCAACTGCTGTCGAGCTCGGATGACTCCGCGCTCTGCGTGACGGTCCACGAGGCGTCCGGCGTCCTCGGCCGGGGCATCGCTTACGGCACCTCGGACCCACGACACCTCCTCAACGTGCGGGCCCGCCACATGAGCGCGTACGCCGACGTCCCCTCGGACCTGCTCGACTGGGCGCGCCGGGCCGGCCGCGACCCCGATCCGCTCGGGTTCCTGCCGCGGATGGAGTTCTCGGCTTACCTCCAAGACACCCTCGCCGACGTGGCCGACCACCGCCTGACCATCAGCGCCGGCCGCGTCGACGACATCGTGCCGGTGGGCGACGGCTTCGAGCTGCGCACCCGCGACCGGGTCGCCACCGCCGACACCGTCGTCCTCGCCTACGGCAACCAGGCGCCGCAGGCGCTCGCGGTCGGCGGTGTCGACCTGGCCGAGCTGCCCGGCTACCTGCCCAATCCGTGGGACCTCGCCGCGATCCGCGCGCTGCCGGACGACGCGGTCGTCGTCATCGTCGGCACCGGCCTGACCGCGATCGACACCGCGATCACCCTGCTCGAGGACTCTCCTCGCCGCAGCGCCGTCATGGTCAGCCGGCACGGACTGCTTCCGCACGCCCACATCGAGCAGCAGTCCACGGCCTGGGTCAGCGACGTGCCCACCGGTGCGCTGACCGCCGACGGCATCGCCGCGCTCGTGCGCGGGCAGGTCGCGGCCGCACGCGCCCACGATGTCGACTGGCGCAACGTGGTCGACGGCCTGCGCCCGGCGACCCAGTCGATCTGGGGGCGCCTCGACCTGAGCGAGCGACGACGGTTCCTCTCGACGTACGTCCGCGACTGGGAGGTACGCCGTCACCGGATGGCTCCCGAGGTGGCCGACCGGATCCGTGGCTACCGCCGCGACGGACGGCTGATGGTCCTCGACGGCGGCATCGCCTCGGTCGAGACTCGCGGGCCGCGGAGCGCCGTACGCCTGGCCGACCTGGCGGAGCCGGTCCTCGCCGACGCCGTCGTCAACTGCACCGGGCCGCTGACCGACCTCGACCGCACCACCGACCCGCTGCTGCAGGCGCTCCGGTCGCGTGGTCTGGTGGCGCCGGACCCCCTGCGCCTCGGCCTCGACTCGACGCTCGAGGGAGAGGTCGTCGGCCGTGACGGGCGGGTCGTCCCCGGCCTGTACGCCGTCGGCCCGCCGCGCAAGGGGACGCTCTGGGAGTCGACCGCGATCCCGGAGATCCGCACCCAGGCGGCCGAGGTGTCCCGCCTCGTCCTCGGGCGGGTTGCGGCCACCCAGTAGGGCCTACCTTTCGCCAACCGCGCCTCCCTAGCGTGACCTGCACCACAGCAGGCCATCTCTAGGGAGCGTCCATGACCCGGATCAGCCTCACCGTCGACGGAGCGTCCGTCTCCGACGACGTCGAACCCCGCATGCTGCTCGTGCAGTACCTCCGTGAGCGTCTCGGCAAGACCGGCACCGTCATCGGCTGTGACACCAGCAACTGTGGCGCGTGCACCGTGCACCTCGACGGCACCAGTGTGAAGTCGTGCAACGTGCTTGCGGTCCAGGTCGACGGCGCCGAGGTCACCACCATCGAGGGGCTGGCCCAGAACGGCGAGCTGCACCCCGTGCAGAAGTCGTTCCGTGAGTGCCACGGCCTCCAGTGCGGGTTCTGCACGCCGGGGATGATCATGCAGAGCGTCGACCTGCTCAACAACAACCCGAAGCCCAGCGAGGAAGAGATCCGCCTCGGGCTCGAGGGCAACCTCTGCCGCTGCACCGGCTACCACAACATCGTCAAAGCCGTGCAGCACGCGAGCGGGCAGGAGATGCACTCATGAGCACTCCGCCAAACTGCACGCTTCGCTCGCTCCGCGCACACTTTGGAGGGGACCCCGCATGACCGCCACCCAGGAGCGCCCGTCCGACGAGATCGAGAAGGAGATCGGCCGCGACCGGCGCCGCAAGGAGGACCAGCGGCTGATCACCGGCCGCACCCGGTGGACCGACAACATCGTCCTTCCGGGGATGCTGCACCTCGCGATGGTCCGCAGCCCGTTCGCGCACGCGACCATCACCAGCATCGAGACGGCAGATGCCAAGGCGTCCACCAACGTCGTCGACGTGCTCACCGGCGCCGACTTCGGCGCCGAGCTCGGCGCCATCATCAACGCGTGGCCGATCACCCCGGATCAAGTCACGCCCGCGCACTCGCCGATGCCGTCCGACCGGGTCGCCTTCGCCGGCGAGATCGTCGCCGTCGTCATCGCGCGTACGGCGGCCGAGGCACGCGACGCGGCCGAGCTCGTCGAGGTGGAGTACGACGAGCTGCCGGCTGCCCTCGACCTCAAGAAGTCGGCCGCCGACGAGGTCCTCGCGCACCCCGACCTCGGCACCAACAAGTCGGCCCTGTGGGTCTTCGACTCCGGCGAGGCCGGCACCGGTGGCAACGTCGAGGACGCGATCGCCAAGGCGCGCACCGACGGCATCGTGATCGAGCGCGAGTACCGCCAGCAGCGGCTGATCCCGGCGTTCATGGAGCCCCGCAGCGTGGTGGTCGACCCGACGGGTGAGCAGTACACGATGTGGTCGGCGACCCAGATCCCGCACATCGTGCGGTTCGCGCTGGCCGCCACTACCGGCGTACCCGAGTCCAAGATCAGGGTGATCGCGCCCGACGTCGGAGGCGGCTTCGGCGGCAAGCTCCAGGTGACGCCGGAGGAGTGGATCGCCTGGGCGGTCGGTCGCCGGCTGGGCAAGCCGGTGAAGTACACCGAGACCCGCTCCGAGTCCCTGATGAGCGCCCATCACGGCCGCGACCAGTGGCAGAAGCTCACGCTGTCGGCGGAGAAGGACGGCACCGTCACCGGCCTCAAGGTCGAGCTGCTCGCGGACCTCGGCGCGTACGTCGCCATCGTCGGCGGCGGCGTCCCGGTGCTCGGGGCCTTCATGTTCAACGCGATCTACAAGTTCCCCGCGTACCACTTCGCCGTCCAGACGGTCCTCACCAACAAGGCCTGGACCGACGCCTACCGAGGCGCCGGCCGCCCGGAGGCGACGTATGCCATCGAGCGGCTGATGTCGGAGCTCGCCGCCGAGGTCGGCGTCGACCCGCTGGAGATCCGCGAGAAGAACTGGATCAAGCACGAGGAGTTCCCGTTCACCACGGTGGCCGGGCTCGAGTACGACTCCGGCAACTACGAGGCGGCGACTGCGAAGGCCAGGGAGATGTTCGGGTACGACGAGCTTCGGGCCGAGCAGATGGCGCGCCGGGCCTCCGGTGACACGGTGCAGCTCGGCATCGGCATCTCGACCTTCACCGAGATGTGCGGCCTGGCGCCGAGTCGGGTCCTCGGCCAGCTCGACTACGGTGCGGGTGGCTGGGAGCACGCGAGCGTGCGGATGCTGGCCACCGGCAAGGTCGAGGTCGTGACCGGCGCCTCGGCGCACGGGCAGGGCCACGAGACGGCGTTCAGCCAGATCGTGGCCGACCGGCTCGGCGTCGCGTTCGAGGACGTCGAGGTGCTGCACGGCGACACTCAGATCTCCCACAAGGGCTTGGACACCTACGGGTCACGGTCTCTGGTCGTCGGCGGTGAGGCACTGGTCAAGGCGGCCGACAAGGTGATCGAGAAGGCCAAGCCGATCGCCGCCCACCTGCTCGAGGCGTCGGTCGACGACCTCGAGTTCTCCGGTGGCCGGTTCTCGGTGCGGGGCACCGACCAGGGCATGGCCATCGGCGAGATCTCGACCGCCGTCTTCGCCGCGCACAACCTGCCGGACGGCGTGGAGCCGAGCATCGACGCAGAGGCGACCTACGACCCGGTGAACTTCAACTACCCGCACGGCACCCACCTCTGCGCCATGGAGGTGGACACCGAGACGGGGGCGGTGAAGATGCGCAAGTACGTCTGCGTCGATGACATCGGCAACATCGTCAACCCGCTCATCGTCTCCGGCCAGGTCCACGGCGGCCTGGTGCAGGGGATCGCGCAGGCGCTGTGGGAGGAGGCGGTGTACGACGACTCCGGCACGCTGGTGTCCGGCTCGTTCGTCGACTACCTGCTGCCCACCGCGGCCGACACGATCAGCTTCGACATCGAGCACACGACGACGCCGTCGCTGACCAACACCCTCGGGACGAAGGGCGTCGGCGAGGCCGGCACCATCGCCTCGACACCTGCGGTCGTCAACGCGGTCGTCGACGCCGTACGCCACCTCGGGGTCAACGACATCCAGATGCCGTGCACGCCCGAGCGGGTGTGGAAGGCGATCAACGGCCCAGGCGCCGGCGGCGACACCGAGGGT
The DNA here is from genome assembly GCF_039543845.1 of Nocardioides endophyticus. Taxonomy (NCBI): domain Bacteria; kingdom Bacillati; phylum Actinomycetota; class Actinomycetes; order Propionibacteriales; family Nocardioidaceae; genus Nocardioides; species Nocardioides endophyticus. The sequence goes on from NZ_BAABKN010000015.1 coordinate 219,052, forward strand.
GCGGCGATGCCCCACTTCGAGTCCGGGGGAGCCGCGGGCAACCAGGAGCAACCCGGCCAGTCCTCCACGGAAGGAGCCGGCGCATGATTCCCGCCGCGTTCGACTACGTCGCCCCGACCACGGTCGAGGCCGCGCTCGCCGCTCTCGCGCAGTACGGCGACGAGGCCAAGATCATCGCCGGCGGGCAGAGCCTGCTGCCGGTGCTCCGGATGCGGCTCAACGCGCCGGAGTGGGTCATCGACCTCGGCAAGATCGAGTCGCTGCGCGGCATCCGCGACGACGGCGACGCGATCGTGATCGGCGCGATGACGCCGCACTCGGTCGTCGGCTCCGACCCGCTCGTCGCCGAGCACGCGGCGCTGATCACCAAGGCGGTCGAGCACCTCGCCGACGCCCAGGTGCGGCACCGCGGCACCTTCGGCGGTGCGCTCGCGCACGCCGATCCCGCGGGCGATCTCGGGGCGCCCGCGTTGGCGCTCGGCGCCGAGTTCGTGATCGCGGGGTCCGGTGGCACCCGGACCGTCGCGGCAGACGACTTCTTCGTCGACCTCTTCGAGACCGCGATCGGCGAGGACGAGATCCTCACCGAGGTGCGGATCCCGAAGCGGACCGGCTGGGGTGCGACGTACGAGAAGTTCGTCCGGGTCGCCCACCAGTGGCCGATCGTCGCGGTCGCCGCGACCGTGCGGGTCGAGGGTGGCACCATCGCCGAGGCGCGGATCGGGCTCACCAACATGGGCAACACCCCGCTACGGGCGCGGGCGGTCGAGGACGCGCTCGCGGGACAGCCGGCCACCGACGACGCCGTACGCGCGGCTGCTGCGCTGGCCGCCGAGGGCACCAACCCGCCCTCGGACCTCAACGGCGACTCCGACTACCGGCGCCACCTGGCGACGGTGCTGACCCGGCGCGCCGTACTCAACGCTGCAGGGGCCTGAGGCCCGTGGACCTGACGCACCGCTTCACCGTCCCGACCTCGGTCGACGAGACCTGGGCGCACTTCCAGGACATCGCCTCGGTGGCCGAGTGCTTCCCGGGCGCCACGGTCACGTCGGCCGACGGCGACAGCTTCGCGGGCTCGGTGAAGGTCAAGCTCGGCCCGATCGCCCTGGTCTACAACGGCTCCGGCACGTTCGTGGAGAAGGACGAGGCCGCCCATCGCTTCCTCGTCGACGCGAAGGGGCGTGACAAGCGCGGCAACGGTACGGCGGGCGCGAAGGTCACGCTCACCATGACCGACGCCGCGGCCGGTGGGACCGACGTCGAGGTCGTCACCGACCTGGCGATCACCGGGAAGCCCGCCCAGTTCGGGCGCGGGGTCATGCAGGACGTCTCGGACAAGCTGCTCGGGCAGTTCGTGGAGTGCCTGGAGCAACGTCTGAGTGCGGAGTCCACGGGGGCATCGCAAGCGACGACTCTCGCGGCCGATCCGGAACCCGAGACCGCCTCGGCCGCCGAACCGCGGTCTGAGGGGCCAAAACGTCAGGGAGTGCCCCCGATGGCTGCCTCGCAGCCCCAGCAGGACGACGCGCTCAACCTCGGCTCAGCCGTGCTGCCCGTGCTGGCCAAGACCTACTGGAAGCCGGCCGTCGGTGTGGTCGTCGTGGTGGGCCTGGTCATCTGGTGGGTCGCGAGTCGCTGATTCCCGGGTCGTGTGCCTGAGCGCGCGCTATAGCGCGCGCTCAGGCACACGACCCGATGCAGATGGTCACCGGGGGATCCAGAACTGCCAGTCGTCGGGCGCGCTCGGCCAGGGCCAGAACATCGGTCAACAGGCTAGGTATTCGAACGCGCGAGTGTGTCGCTTTGGCAAGAGCGCCCTCAGCCGGCTCACTCCAGGGAGCTCGACCGGGTCTTCGGCGTCGGCTCGGGTACGGCGGCCGGGTCGGTGACCAGCTCGGGCTCGCGGATGCCGTTGACGCCCGGCGGCAGCTGGGGCTCGAGGCGGGCGATGGCGAGCACGCCGAGGAGCAGGCAACCGGCGACCAGGGTGCCGATGTAGACGCTGTCGAGGTGGTGGCCGATCAGGAAGCCGGCGATCGGCGGCGCGATGATCTGCGCGAGCTGGAAGGCCGCCGAGCTCGCGGCGTTGTAGCGACCGCGCAGGTGGTCAGGCGCTAGGTCGTTGACGAGTGCCGGCACGGTCGGCTGCAGCAGGGTCTCGCCGAAGGCGAAGACCGAGGCGCACGCGGCGACCAGCATGGTCGCGCCCCAGGTGCCGGAGACCAGCCCGGTCGCCCCGAGCAGCAGCCACGACACCGCCCAGACCGCGGCCATCACGGCGATGATCCGGGTGCGCCGGTGCCCTTCGATGCGCTGGAGTACGACGAGCTGGAGCAGCACGATCACCAGCGTGTTCGCCGCGAACGCGAAGCCGAGCCCCTGCGTCGAGATCTCGCCCACCGAGCGGGCGTACGCCGGCATGCCGGCGTTGAGCTGCGAGTAGCCGACGTACGACGAGACGAAGCTGATGACCAGCATCGAGGCGACCGCGGGGCGGCGTACGACGTCGAGGTAGCCGACCTTCTCCTTCGCCTCGTCGTGGTGCTCGACCCGGCCGGCGACGTGGCGCAGGGGGACGATCATCAAGAAGAGCGCGGGCAGGTAGCTGAGCGCGTCGCCGAGGTAGATCGCCTGGAACGTCGCCACGTGGTCGACCCGCACCACCATGCCGGCGACCAGGCCACCGATGCCGATGCCGAGGTTGAGCAGGGTGAAGTTGACCCCGAAGTAGCGCTGCCGCAGCTCGGAGGGGATGACGGCCGCGATGAACGCCTGGAAGCCCGGCCACGAGACGCCGAAGGCGACACCGGAGAGCAGCAGGGCTACGGCTGCGACCGCCTGGGTAGAGGCGAAGGCGAGCACCACGTTGCCGATGACCTGGAGGACCAGTGCGCCGATGAGGATCCGGCGGGCTCCCCACCGGTCGATCGCCGCACCACCAGGCCCGACGACGAGGAAGCCCACCAGTGGCGGCAGGGCGAGCAGCAGGCCCGCGTCGCTGAGCGCGAAGCCACGCACCTCGTGCAGGTAGACGATGTTGAAGGGCAGCACGAGACCGGTGCCGATGAACTCGAACACGACCACCGAGAGCAGGAGCTTGCCCTCGCGGGGCAGGTCGTGCCAGAACGAGCGGAGCGTGAGGGGACCGGGGCTGGTGCTGCTGGACATCAGGGGTGAGTGTGCCAAGCGGTACGGACACTCGGCGAATCCTTATTCGCCGACCCCGGCGACCCCCTAGGCTCCGGCTCATGAAGCGTCTCGTCGGCTGGGTCCTGGGCGTGCTCGCCGTCGTGCTGCTGGTCGCTTGGCCGGCCGCCATCTACGGCGAGCTCGGCGACGACGAGGGTGTCGCGAAGACCGAGGACACCACGATCACCTCGTACGTCGGCGACTTCCGGGTCGATGACGACGGTGACCTCGCGGCGACCGAGACCCTGACGGTGGACTTCCCGATCTCGGGCAGGCACGGCATCTTCCGGTTCTGGAACCTCGAGGACGACAACGCCCCCGACTCCCGGCGTACGCCTCACGACGTCGAGGTCACAATGGACGGTGGCGACGTCCCCGTCGAGATGTTGTGGCAGGCAGGCGGGCAGTACCGCGTCGCCAAGATCGGCGACCCGGACTCCACGGTCCCGACGGGCGAGCACGTCTACGAGATCAGCTACCGCGTGGACGGGGTGCTGCTGCCCGGCAGCGGCGACGCCCCCACAGACTTCTACTGGAACCTGATCCCCCCAGGCTGGGCTCAGGAGATCGTGGCGGCCGACCTGACCGTGCACCTGCCCACCCTTGCCGAGGATGTGCAGTGTGCGGTCGGTGCCGACGAGCAGGGCTGCACGGTCGAGGGCGAGGGCACCGACACCCTGCACGTCACTGCCAGCGACCTGGCACCGCGCACCGCGGTCACGGTGAAGACGGGTCTCGACATGGAGACCCCGGCGGCCGGCGGCGTGCTGCCGTGGCCGGCGGCGTACGACCCCGTGCTCGGCTCGAACGTCGCCGTCCTCGCGCTGGTGCTGCTGCTGTCGGTCGTCGCCGCCGTCGCGGGCTACCTGCTGGCGCGCAGCACCCGGGAGACGGAGCCGGGCTTCCCGCTCATGTACGCGCCACCGGACGGGATCGGACCGGCCCAGGCGGCGTACCTGGTCAGCGAGCAGGTCGACGACGAGCAGTACGTCGCCACGCTGATGTACGCCGCCGAGAAGGGCGCGATCGACCTCGACCGGGGCGACAGCGCCTGGACGATCACCGACAAGCAGGGCGCGGCCGGTTGGGCGGGCCTGGACCCGGTCACCTCCGGCGTCGCGCATCTCCTCGGCGGCCCCGGCACGTCGTTCGTCGCTTCCCCCACCGATGTGGAGGCCGGGAAGAGACTGAAGACCGAGATGTCCACCTTCGAGTCGAGCACGGCGTCGTGGGCGTCCTCCAACGGCCTGATGACCCGGAGCGGGCTTGGGCGTCTTGGGTGGGTCGTCATCGGTGCCTGTGCGGTCCTCGTGCTCGGCACCGTCTTCGTCAACCCGTTCCAGATGACCGCCATCGGTCTCATCCCCGGTCTGTTCGCCGTCTTCGGTTTCGGCATCGCCGGCGCCGGCGCTGGCACCCGCCGCACCAAGGCCGGCCGCGACCTGTGGTCGCGCGCCGGCGGCTTCAAGCGGATCCTGTCGACGTCGTCGGCGCAGGACCGCTTCGACTTCTCCGGCCGACAGGAGCTCTACACGGCCTACATCCCGTGGGCCGTCGCCTTCGGCTGCGCCGACGAGTGGGCCGAGAAGTACCGCACGGAGATGGCCAGCGAACCGCCGGTCCCGTCGTACTTCGGGCACGCGTACGCCGGCGCCTACGCCGGGTCCGCCGTCTCGTCGATGGTCTCCGACTTCAACAGCACCGTCAGCTCCGCCATCTCGGCGTACGACGCCACGCAGTCCTCCTCGTCCTCGGGAGGGGGCGGCGGGTTCAGCGGTGGTGGCGGCGGCGGTGGCGGTGGCGGCGGCTCCTGGTGACCCCGATACCTTCCCAGCACCCCAACGATCAGCACCCCAACGACCTGCACCCCATGAACTGAGGAGTTCACATGCTCATCGCCATCATCGTCGTCGTGGTGCTCGTCGCCATCGTGGGCTTCGTCGTCTTCGGCTTCAACAAGCTGCGCACCACGGACATCGGCGCCCAGGAGGCGCTCGGCGGCATCGACGTCCAGCTCACCCGGCGCGCCGACCTGATCCCCAACCTGGTCGAGACGGTCAAGGGCTACGCCGCCCACGAGAAGGGCGTCTTCGAGGAGGTCACCCGGGCGCGCGCCGCCGTCGCGACCGCCGCGAAGGGCGACGACGTCCCGGCCAAGGCTGCCGCCGACGCCGAGCTCAGCCAGGCCCTGGTCAAGGTCAACGCGGTCGCCGAGGCCTACCCCGACCTCAAGGCGAACACGAACTTCCTCGAGCTCCAGAAGCAACTCGCCGAGACCGAGAACCAGATCTCGTTCGCCCGCCAGTACTACAACGACGCCGTGGCGACGCTCAACAAGCTGACCCAGACCATCCCGTGGATGTTCCTCACCGGCATCGCCAACGTGCACAAGCGGGACTTCTACGATGCCCCCGACGGCCAGGACGTCGCGCCGACGGTCAGCTTCGAGTAGCGACGGCCGCTCACGGCGGCTGGTCGACGAACCGGAATTTCACCCGGACGTCGTCGAGGTCGAAGACGAGCGTGGAGTTGCTGGGGGTCCACCGGTCCGGGACCAGGAACATCCGGTCGCCGGCCTGGACCAGCAGGCGCAAGCCGTAGTAGCGGTAGCGGAAGGTCTGGCCCTTCTCCGGCTCGGCGCCCTCGGTCGGCGCGAGGGTCTTCTCCGTCGTGACGCCGTCGCGCAGGTAGAGCCGCTCGGGGGTGTCGAGCACGACGGCCGGGAGGTCGCCGAGGTTCTGCGCGGTGTGCCGTGCGATACCGCGTCCGGTCCACTGGGCAAGCGTCGCTGTCGCCCAGAACGTCGAGACCACGATGAACACCACGAGGAGAGCGACCACGGCGAGCGGCAGCCCGAGCGGCCGCCCGGCGAGCGAGGCCAAGCCGGCACCGGTCGCGAGCACCAGAGGCGTCAGAAGCGCGTAGCCCGCCCAGCCGCCGATGACCGAGTACGCGAACACCAGGACCAGCCCGACCACCAGGAGGAGGCCACCCGTCGCGGCGGTGGCGAGGGTCGCCCTCCGTCCGACTCGGCCAGAGCGGAACACGGCCATCCCGCCGGCCGTCGCGGCGGCGAGCAGGATCACCAGCAGTGCGGGCACCAGGATCCCCTGGGGGCTGCGCATCACGAACTCACGCGTGCCCATGCCCAGGGTGTCCACGTCGACACCGAAGTAGGAGTACTGGGCCCGAGACGAGACGTAGCCGAAGTAGAAGAGCAGAGCGGTCACGAACGTCACCGGCGCGATGAAGGTCGTCGCGAGCGTCAGCCAGCGCTCCCACGAGCGGCTCGGCTCCGCACCCTCGTCGGACATCTACTCGGTCCCGTCAGACGGTGGGTCCGTCGTGGAGGGGGTCTCGAGAGATTCCGACTCGCTCCCCTCGATCACCAGGACGGCCGTCTGGGTGACGAGCTCCTCCTTGAACCGGTCGCAGGCGGCCTGGTCGTCGCAGTACGCCGTCCCGTCCGCACCGATCTCCAGGGTGGCTGGTGTCTCGCCGGTCCACCGCACGCCGAGGTTGCAGGACGTCTGCCCCGTCCGGAAGGTGACACCCCCGAGGCAGGCCGGCCCGGCGCCGGCACAGGCGCTGGCGTCGACACTCACATGGTCCGGCAGGTGGAACTTCGTGATGGCGACCTCGATGCCCTCGGGGATCTGCTCACCCGGGCCGACCCAGGCCACCGTGCCGCAGCCGCTGGGACTGGTGGTGGTCAGGGCGGTGTCGGGGACCAGCCCGCCGATGGGGAGGCCGGGCAGGGGCGCGCTCGGCTGGTCGCCGCCGGGGTTCGGTGCGTCGACTTCGCCGTCCGCGCCCGCCTGCGACACGGGTTCGTCGCCCGGCTCCGGGTCCGAGCCGCAGCCTCCGACCAGCAGCGCCGCGGTGAGCAGCCCCACCGCGACCGTCGATGTCCTCATGGCGGTCACCTCCAGCGCGGAGCACGGATTGCTCCGTCACTGAGAGGTGGCCGCCGCGAGTGGCCAGATACCTCGGGCAGACCGACCAGCCGGGACCTGTCAGCCCAGGTCGGACAGTGCCGAGAACTCCTCGTCCGTCAGCTCGATGCCGGCAGCGGCCGTGTTGGACTCGAGGTGCGCGACGCTCGACGTGCCCGGGATCGGGAGCATCACCGGCGACCGCCGCAGCAGCCACGCCAGTGCGAGCTGCGACGGCGTCGCGTCGTGGCGCTTGGCCGCCTCCGCGAGCGGACCGTCCTCCTTGGACAGCTCGCCGGTCGCGAGCGGGAACCACGGGATGAAGCCGATGCCCTCGGCCTCGCAGTAGTCCAGGACGTCCTCGGAGCTGCGGTTGGCGAGGTTGTAGAGGTTCTGGACGGTGGTGATCTCCGCGACCTCGCGCGCGGCCTTGATCTGCTCGACGCTCACCTCGGACAGCCCGATGTGGCGGACCTTGCCCTCGTCCTGCAGCGCCTTGAACTCCCCGACCTGGTCCTCCAGCGGGTACGCCGCGTCGATCCGGTGCAGCTGGAAGAGGTCGATGGTCTCCACGCCGAGCCGGCGCAGGCTCAGCTCGCACTGCTGGCGGAGGTACGGCGGGTAGCCGACCGGCGTCCAGATGTGCGGCCCCTGCCGGGTCAGGCCCGCCTTGGTCGCGATGACCACGTCGTCGGCGTACGGGTGCAGGGCGTCCTTGAGCAGCTGCTCGGCCGTCTCCGGGCCGTACGAGTCGGCGGTGTCGAAGAACGTGATGCCGAGCTCGACGCTCCGCCGCAGCACCGTCATCGCGGTGTCGTGATCCTTGGCCGGTCCCCACACGCCCTCGCCGGGGAGCTGCATGGTGCCGTAGCCAAGTCGGACGACGGGCAGGTCGCCGCCTATGTCGAAGGTCCCTGAGCTGTTGGCGATGTTGGTCATGCCTCATTCGTACTACCTCCTCCAAGAGGGTGAGTCTGTGTCTCGCGCGAACGGGTACTCCACGGACATGGATCTGCCGACCCCACGGGGCCCCCTGACCGAGACGCTCTTCGGCGCGCTCCGGTCGGGAGACGACTTCTTCGCGGTGCTGACCGCCCTGCCCGACGCCGACCCGGGCGACTCCGCGCTCGCGCTGTGGGTGCTGCACCAGCTGCACTACCGCGACTTCACCGGCGTGCCCGACGACCTGGAGTGGGACGCGCAGCTGCTCCGGCTGCGCGGCCTGCTCGAGCGCGACCTCGAGCAGCGGCTGCGCTCCCGGTTCACGGCGCCAACAGGGCTGGGCTTCGTCGCCGACTTCTTCGACTGGGTCGCCGAGCACGACGGCGCCTCGATCGCTGCGCACGTGCACCGCGACGCGACCCGGGAGCAGGTGCTGGAGCTGACCCGGATGCGCTCGATCTACCACCTCATGGAGACCGACCCGACCGCGTGGGTCGTGCCGCGGCTCGGCGTACGCGCCAAGGCCGGCCTGATGGAGCTGCTGTACGACGAGTACGGCGCCGGCGACCCCAACCGCCTCCACCACCACCTCTACGCGCGTGGCATGGAGGCGAGTGGGCTCGACGCGTCGTACGGCGCGTACATCGACGAGGTGCCGCTGGAGGTCCTGGAGCAGAACAACGCCCAGTCGCTCTTCGGCCTGAACCGCCGGCTGCGCGGCGCTGCGCTCGGCCACCTCGCGGCCTTCGAGGCCACGAGCTCGTTGCCGTCGTCGCGGATGGTGCAGGGTCTCGAGCGGCTCGGCTTCCCTCGGGAGTACGTCGACTACTACGCAGAGCACGTCGAGGCCGATGCCGTGCACGAGCAGGTCGCGGTCCACGTGATCTGTGGCGGCCTCCTGGCCGACGAGCCGCAACTGGAAGGCGACCTGTGGTTCGGTGCGTTCACCGCCCTCGACCTCGAGGACCGCGTCGCCCGCTCGGTGCTCGCGCGCTGGGAGTCCCAGGAGGCGGTGGCATGAGCGACGTCTTCGACCATCCCGACGCGATCCGCTGTCCCGGAGGCCCGCTGCTCATCCGCGGCGACCACACGGTCGAGGACCCCGGTGGCATCCCGCACGGCACGACCCGGCCGGTCTCGGCGGTCTGCCGCTGCCTGAAGTCGGGGTCGCTGCCGTGGTGCGACGGCACCCACAAGGTGCTGCCGAAGGAGCTGCGGCCAACGTAGATGGTGCTCTCTAGCGCCGATCGACCCGCACGAGCACCCCGCGATCGTGCCAGCGCACCTCGGTGACGCTCAGCTCGTCGCCGCGCAGCCGCTCGCGCGCCGCGTCGAACTGCTCGTGGGTGCCGAGTTGGAGGAGCAGCGTGCCTCCTGGGGTGAGATGGAGGCGTGCGGTGTCGAGACAGGTCCAGGCGACGTCCATGCCGTCGTCGCCACCGTCGATCGCCAGGAGCGGGTCCTCGGGGTAGCGCCCGGTCTCGGCGCGACGGACCCACGGCGGGTCGGCGATGACCATCGCGAACCGTTCGCTGTCGCGCAGCATCTCGTCGATCGCTCCCTCGCGGACCTGCACCCGGTCCGACATCCCCGCGGCATCCGCGTTGTGCCGGGCGTAGTCGCACGCCACCGGGCTGAGGTCGACGCACACCAGCTGGCGATCGCTGTCGGCCACGGCGAGCAGACCGATCTGCCCGGCGCCCGAGCACAGCTCGAGCACGCTCCCCGGCGGCGCGGTCGGCAGGATCTCGCCCGCCCACGCTGACTGGGCGACGGTCCAGGGGCGCGGCTCGAGGACGCGGCCGTCGTACGCGATGCGGAGCGGGCCGAAGTCCATCTCCTCCGGCTCGGCGGTGACGCTGTTCATGGCCGCGCTGTACCCATCAACGACGTCGGCAAGCGCGAGCCCCGGTGGTTGAGGTGCGAGGAGCGCCAGCGACGAGCCTCGAAACCACGCCGACCTCAGAACACGTTGAGTGGCCGGAACTGGACGGACACCCGCGGCCCGGCGTGCGCCACCTTGGGGACGGCATGCTCCCACGTGCGCTGGCACGAGCCGCCCATCACCAGCAGGTCCCCGTGCCCCATCTCGATCGAGATCGACGGCCCGCCGATCCGCGGTCGCAGCGCGAGCCGGCGCGGATCGCCGAGAGAGACGATCGCGACCATCGTGTCCTGGGTCTTGCCGCGGCCGATGGTGTCGCCGTGCCAGGCCACGCTGTCGCGACCATCGCGGTAGTAGCAGCAGCCCGCGGTGACGAACGGCTCGCCGAGCTCGGGGCGGTAGTGCGCCGACAGCGCCCCACGCGCCCGCGCCAGGGCCGGATGGGGGAGCGGCTCGCCGACGCCGTACGTGTGCAGCAGACGGGGTACGGCGACCTCGCGGTCGTACATCTGGCGTCGCTCCGCGCGCCACGGCACGTCCTGCACCATGGCGGCGAAGACGTCATCCGCCTCGGGCAGCCACGCCGGACAGATGTCGACCCAGGCGCCACGCGTCAGCTCCCGGCGTACGACGCGGTCGAAGGTCGGGGCGTCGACGCTGGCAGTCCCGAAGCTGGGCGCCCCGAACAGCGAACCCTGGAAGTCCATGGAGCGAGACTACTTCGAATCGAACAAATGTTCTATGTAGCTGAGGTCGCGGCCCACCGACCTCGTCGGTCTCCACTGGGATGGCCTTCGCGAACGGCGTCGAACCGTTCGTCCTGACCTGGAGCGAATCGCAGGCCGCTCGTCAATTAGGATAGGCTTGCCTAATCACCTAGATAGAGGATGGCGGCATGTCCGAGACACCTACGGTGCCCGAAGGCGCCAGCAAGCCCGCGTACCTGCAGCGTTGGTGGAGTCGGCTGTGCGTCCTCACCCTGCTGCTCGGCACGCTGGGCTTTGTCACGGCGTCCCCGGCTTCGGCCGAGGAGATCGCCATCACCGAAGGCACCGTGACCTGGGGTCTCAAGCAGTCTTGGCGCACCTACATAGGCGAGGCCGGCACCACAGTCTCTGGCGGCGTCACGCGCGCGGTCGACGGTGCCTTCGTGTGGCCCGTTGAGTCCGGCGCCTACGACGACTCGACCAAGACCCTTGAGCTCGATCTCGGCGGCAGTGCCCACTTCGAGGCCCACGAGGGTGCGCTCGATCTGACGATCAGCGGGCTCAAGCTCGTCATTGATGGCGAGACTCAAGCGCTGTTCGGCAAGCTGCAGAGCAAGAACCTCGACACCGGTGCGATGGTCGACTACGGCTTGGTGCCGCTGGCCGACATCGACCTCGACAGCGGAGCGCCGACCGTCACCGGCGGCACGACGACGTGGACGCCGCTGACGTCCTATCTCGCACCGGAGGCAGCCAAGGCTTTCGCCGGCTTCTACGGCAGCGGGATCGCCATCGACCCGGTTTCCATGACCTACACCGGACCCGGCGGTAAGCCGGTCGTCACCAAGGAGAGCTGGGACGCCCCCGCGACCCTCGTGTACGAGGAGATCGGCACGGCGGCGCCCATCCAGAACGCCACGGCGATCATGCCCGACTCCGACCGCAACATCGTGCACGTTGCCACGAGCACAGATCTCCGGGCGTATGCCGCGGACACGATGGAGCCGCTCGGCGCCGCCGTGACCCCGGGCCAGAGCTCCTACCCGACACCGATCCTCGACGAGTACTCCGGCGCGGTCGTCGCCAACTCCGGCGGCAAGCTCAAGGCCTTCACCTGGAATACCGCGACGAATGCCTACGACGTCACGGTGATCAGCGAGACGCCGATGTACCAGTTCAGCTACGACCCGAACTCCGCTCTGACGTGGGGCTTCAACGGAGAGGGCATCTACTACTGGATCAGCAATGGCGACGGCACCTGGTACGTCGAGAAGTTCGCGATGACGGGCCTGCCGAACGGCCGGGTCGGCTTCGCCGTCGACAGCAGCTGGACGGCCATCTTCGCCACGGCGGGCTCCCAGCCGTTCGCCGTCGATGTGACCCACAGCCCCCTGCAGCGCACCGCGCTCCCGGACGACTACCTCAACCCGACCGCCGCGCAGGCGTTCTACGGATATCCCACCGAGGCCGAGGCGCCCGCGGGCGGCGGATTCGTGCTGTCGAACTACCAGGGACAGGTCTACACCGTGAAGAGGTCCGACGGGGCCTACCGCCTGGTCGGTGCCCCCAAGATCACGGGCGGCAACCAAGTGCTGCGCGGCACGCTGGACTCCGACACAGGCACGACCTATCTCGTCGACTACGGGATGCAGCGCCTGACCGCAGTGAAGGGCGACTCGGTCGGGATCATCCCCGTCAAGGACCTCGGCATCGACTCGATCACGCCGATCGCGGCATCGGCCGACGGGGGCGTCGTGTACGCCGCCTCCTACCGCGGTGGAGCGGGCTCCGCGACCTACGGCCTGCACCGCTACCGCCAGATCGGCGTCACGCCCGCCGTCACGAGCCAGCCAAAGAGCACGACAGGCACGCTCGCGATCGGTCAGGAGACGGACACCGCAAGCTTCGAGGTCGACGGCAGCCTGATCGACAGCATTCAGTGGCAGACCCGCGCCGGCGCTTCGGGGAAGTTCGCCGACATGGACGGCGAGACGAGCAAGAAGCTGACCGTGACCGTCACAAAGGACGACCAGGGACGTCAGTACCGTGCCAAGGTCACCAACCAGTTCGGCGCCATGGTCTCGGACGCGGCGATCCTGACGGTCAACACCGCGCCGGTGATCTCGGTCAACGTCTCCTCGACCGCCGTCGGGGAGGGGGCCGATGCTCTGTTCGAGGTGATGCCGGGCGGCAATCCCTACCCGAATATCACCTGGCAGCGTCGCGTCGGTGGCTTCTGGGAGGACATCAAGGCGACCGACGTCAACTACCGAGTCGATGGTGGCAGGCTCACGGTGCGGGGCACCAACCTTGAGCAGGACGGCACCTTGTTCCGCGCCCAGCTGTCGAACGTCGTCGACACGATCTTCACCAAGAGCGGCAAGCTGACGGTGAGTCCGAAGATGACGATCCCGGAGGACGGTCTGGACCTGGAGGGCGTGTCGTTGGATTGGACGGGGTCGGAGGAGTTGCAGTCGGCGCCGCCTGCCGGTGGGTCGAACTACTTCTCGGCTGGGAAGTCGAATGGCGATGAGGCGTCCTACAAGGCGGCCGATGGCAATGTGAAGGTCCAGCAGCTGTCCTCGATTGGCGCGGAGTCGGCGGCGACGTACGCGACCCGTGCGGCGCATGTGTCCAACGGTGGGTCGCAGTTGGTGCGGCTGTCCGATGGCGAAGCGAAGGTCGAGGCTGATGGTTCCGCGACAGTTGAGTGGGAGGGTTCGTGGTCGGTGAACTTCTACGGCGGGATGGTGCCGTTCACGGTCACCGATCCTGAGCTCGAGGTCGACAAGGACGGTCGCGGCACCTTGAAGGCTGACCTGTCCGGGTATGCATCGTCGATGGAGGACCCCGAGGTCAAGACTCCGCTGGACCTGGTGCAGGACGTCACGATCGCGACCTTCTCCGATGTGGAGATCGACCCGGCCGGGAAGGTCATCGTCGACCCGGACTATGCCGGGGTGGAGCTGACTGTCCCGGATGGTCAGACGCCGCAGAAGCGCACGGGTGACGGCTGGGGTTCGTGGCCGCAGGGGTTTGTGGACTTCCACGTCGCCACCGGCTTGTCGTCGTACTGGTACTCCTCGGGCGGTGCGGCCGACAGTAAGAAGCCGCCGACGCCGTTCGTGGTGGACTTCACCGACGCCGAGACGGTCGATGGCCCGTCGGTGCGGGCACCGCAGATCACGGGCCAGCCGGGATCGAAGTCGGCGTTGGTCGGGTCGGATGTCACATTGTCGGTGACCGCATCCGGCGATGACCTGTCCTACCGGTGGCAGAAGCGGATCGGGTCGTTGTGGATCGACCTCCCCGACGAGACCGACGCGACGTTGAAGCTGACCGACGTGGTGGCCGAGGATGCCGGCTCCTACCGGGTCCGACTGACCAACAGCGCAGGCTCGGTGACGTCGTCGACGGCGACGCTGACGGCGGTCGAGAACGCCTCGACCCTCACCATCACCGCGCCTTCGGCCACGACGTTCGGCAAGGCTGCGACGGTCGTGGTGAACGTGCCGGACCGGACCGGGCAGGTCACGCTGGCCGGGGTGGGTCCCGCGAAGACGGCCATGCTGGCCGCAGGCAAGGCGACGTTCGAATTGCCGAAGACGCTGGTTGCCAGGGGCTACATCCTGCGTGCTTCGTATGCCGGTGACGCCAGGTATGCGGGTGTGTCCGCGCGCAAGAAGCTCACGGTCAAGCGGGCGTCGGTGTCGTTCACGTCGTTGACGGTGACCGATAAGCCGACGAGCAAGAAGGCCGGCAAAGCCAGCGTCGTGCTCGAGTCCTCGACCGGTGCGACGGTGACCGGGAAGGCCATGGTCACGGTCAAGAAGGGCAGGTCGGCGAAGAAGGTGACCGTGACCGTGAAGAACGGGAAGGCCATCATCAAGCTGCCCAAGCTGAAGAAGGGCGCCTGGAAGATCTCGGTGTCCTACCTGAAGTCGACCAACTTCAACGCCAAGACCAAGACCACCACGGTCAAGACCACCGAGTAGAGACGAGCTGAGGTTCGAAGGGTTCGTCTGGTCCGCTGAACACCTGGTCACCATTGTGAGGCGATGGTCGCCGCCACGAGTCCGAGCCTGTCCATCCCGGCCACCGCGATGCTCGACCCACAGGTGATCGATGACCCGTACCCGTTCTACCGACGGCTCGCGTCGAGGACTTCTCGTCGAACATTCGAGGACGCATCCCGAGTTCAGCCGGATCGTCCACCAGCTACGGGGCGGGCTGTCGGCTGGTCCAGCACTGGGTGCGCCCGGCGACGTCTCGGGCCTGGTCGACCAGGCCACGAGCCTGGTCGCAGACGTCGTCCGGACCGGTCAGGCGGCGGGCGAGATCCGGGTCGGTGACCCCCGGGCGCTCGCCCACCTCTACGAAGTCATCGTCCACGAGCACGTCATCCTCGCCGCGGCCGACGACCCGCACGCCGCGAACCTCACCAGGTCCGAGCTCCACGACTTCATCGACGGTGCCCTGCGCGCGCCCTCCGGGTGAGATCAGGGCGATTCCGGTAGCGCTGGACCCACGGACGCGGGAGGGTTGCCCCATGACCGAGGGCTCCTCCTTCCCGCCCCCGGCGGGCCACACCTCGCCGCCAGCGGCGCGCGTCCGCAACCTGACCAAGACGTACGGCCTCGGGCAGGCGCTGGTCACCGCGCTCGACGACGTCACCCTCGACATCGCCGCCGGTGAGTTCAGCGCGGTGATGGGCCCGAGCGGGTCCGGCAAGTCCACCCTGATGCACTGCTGTGCAGCGCTCGACACCGCCGACACCGGCTCGGTGTTCATCGGCGAGCAGGACCTGACCAAGCTCAAGGACAAGGGCCTGACCCGGCTGCGCCGCGACGAGATCGGCTTCGTCTTCCAGTCGTTCAACCTGGTGCCGACGCTGACCGCCGAGGAGAACATCACCCTCCCGATGTCCATCGCCGGCCGCAGGCCCGACCGAGAGTGGTACGACAACGTCATCGCGACTGTGGGGCTCGGAGACCGCCTCAAGCACAAGCCCAACGAGCTCTCGGGCGGCCAGCAGCAGCGCGTCGCGGTCGCCCGAGCCCTCGCCAGCCGGCCGCGGATCGTCTTTGCCGACGAGCCGACCGGCAACCTCGACTCGCGCTCCGGCGCGGAGGTGCTCGAGCTGCTGCGCCGCAGCGTCGACGACCACGGCCAGACCGTCGTGATGGTCACCCACGACCCCGTGGCGGCGGCGTACACGGACCGGGTCGTCTTCCTCGCCGACGGTCGCGTCGTCGACGAGCTGCGCGACCCCACCCGCGAGCAGGTCCTGGACGTGATGAACCGGATGGCCGAGCAGACGGCATGATCAAGGCCGCCCTCAAGAGCCTGCTCGGGCGCAAGGTGCGCCTGCTGATGAGCACGTTCGCCATCGTGCTCGGCGTCGCGTTCGTCGCGGGCTCGTTGATCTTCTCCGACACCCTCAGTCGCAGCTTCACCGCGCTCTTCGCCTCGACCGTCGGCGACGTGGTGGTGCGCCCGGAGGGCGGTACGACGGCCGACGGTGCGCCCTCGACCGTGACGCTCCCCGCGAGCCTGGTCGAGCAGCTGCGCGAGGTCCCCGGCGCGGCCCGGGTCGACGGCAACGTCAACGCGTTCGGCGTCTTCGTCGTCAGCGACGACGGCAAGGTCGTCAGCGGGTTCGGTCCTCCGGCGATCGGCGGCAACTGGTCGGACGCGCCGGCGGGCCACGGCCTCCAGGGACTCACGATCATCGAGGGCCACGAGCCGCACGGTCCCGATGAGGTGGTCTTCGACGAGCGCACGGCTGAGCGCGCTGGCTACGCCGTCGGCGACAAGGTCGACATCATCCCCTCGACCGCGATCGCCCAGCCTGCCGGCGGGGAGCCGGCCGCGCCGGCCCGGATCCAGCCGACCCTGGTGGGCATCGCGGGCTTCCCGAGCGGTGGTTCGCTCAACGGCGCGACGTACGCCGCCTTCGACACCGAGACCGCCCAGGACCTCTTCCTCGGCGGCGAGGATGCCTACACCGACATCTGGGTCACCGCCGACGACGGGGTCTCCCAGGAGCAGCTGCGCGACGACGTCGAGCCGGTGCTGCCCGACGGAGTCGAGGCCGTCACCGGTGACGATGCTGCCGACGAGTCGGCCTCGGACCTGATGGAGGCCATCTCGTTCCTGACCACCTTCCTGCTGATCTTCGCGGGCATCTCGCTGGTCGTCGGTGCGTTCCTGATCGTCAACACCTTCTCGATCCTGGTCGCCCAGCGCAGCCGCGAGCTCGCGTTGCTGCGCGCCCTCGGGGCGTCCAAGCGCCAGGTGATGTGGTCGGTGCAGCTCGAGGCGTTCGTGCTCGGCGTCCTCGGCGCGACCATCGGCCTCGGCCTCGGTGTCCTGCTGGCGATGGGCATCCGCGCGCTCTTCGCCAACTTCGGGCTCGACCTCTCCGGCCAGCCGCTGATCTTCGCGCCGCGCACCTTCATCGCGTCGTACTCGGTCGGCATCCTGGTCACCATGGCCGCCGCCTGGCTCCCGGCCCGGCGGACCGGGCGGATCGCGCCGGTCCAGGCGATGCGCGACGACATCGCGCTGCCCGAGTCGTCGCTGCGCCGGCGGATCGCCTGGGGGCTCGCGCTCACCGTCGCCGGGCTTGTCGTGCTGGCCCTCGGGCTCTTCTCCGACCTGCCACACGGCGGCTGGCAGACCGGAGGCGGGATCCTCGCGATCCTGCTCGGTGTCGCGGCCATGAGCCCGGTGATCAGCAGACCGTTCCTGGAGCTCGCGCGGGCGTCGTTCGCCCGGGCCTTCGGCAGCGTCGGCAACCTGGCCGGGCAGAACTCGCTGCGCAACCCCCGTCGTACGGCGGCCACCGCGTCCGCACTGATGATCGGCCTGGCGCTCGCCTGCACGATGGCGATCGTCGGCGACTCCGCGAAGGCCAG
Organism: Nocardioides endophyticus; assembly: GCF_039543845.1. Lineage (NCBI taxonomy): Bacteria > Bacillati > Actinomycetota > Actinomycetes > Propionibacteriales > Nocardioidaceae > Nocardioides > Nocardioides endophyticus. The sequence continues at coordinate 236,633 of NZ_BAABKN010000015.1, forward strand.
CGTCGACAAGTCGGTCTCCGAGAACTTCGTCGGCGACTTCGTCGTCAGCAACGTGATCGGTCAGGGCTTCTCGCCGGTGATCGGCGATCAGATGCAGCAGGTCGACGGCGTCGACCGCGTCGTGCGCGAGCGGTTCGCCTCGGCCGAGCGGGGGCGGGGCAACCAGTTCGTCGCGGCCGTCGATCCTGCGGACGTCGACGCGCTCGAGCTCGACGTGAGTGACGGCGACGCCCTCGCCGCGGGCTCCGTGATGCTGCAGCGGACGTGGGCCGACGACGAGGACCTCGGGGTCGGCGACGACCTCGAGCTGGAGCTGCCCGCCGGGAAGCGCACGTTCGCCGTGTCCGGGATCTTCGAGGACAATCCGGTCGTCGCGGCTCCGGTGCTGACCACTCTCGACGACTTCGCCGACGGTGGCTTCCCCGACAGCGACAACGTCCTGATCCTCTTCACCGACGACTCTCCGGGCATCCAGGACCGGCTCGACGCGGTGGTGGCCGACCTGCCCGTCGTGACCGTCAAGGACCAGGCCGAGTTCGCCCAGGAGCAGCGGGAGCCGATCGACCAGTTCGTGCTGATGATCTTCGCGCTGCTCGGTCTGGCGCTCGTCATCGCTGTCCTCGGCATCGTCAACACCCTGGCGCTGTCGGTGATCGAGCGGACTCGCGAGGTCGGCCTGCTCCGTGCCATCGGGCTCAGCCGCGGTCAGCTGCGGCTGATGATCACGCTCGAGTCGGTCGTGATCGCCGTCCTCGGAGCCGTGCTCGGGGTGGTGCTGGGCCTCGGGTTCGGGATCGCCCTGATGTACGCCGTGCGCGACCAGGGGCTCGAGGTGATCAGCGTCCCGGTGGGACAGCTGGCGGTCTTCCTGGTGCTCTCGGTCGTCATCGGGGTGCTCGCCGCGGTCTTCCCGGCCCGCCGCGCAGCACGTCTGGACGTGCTCCGGGCAATTGCGACGGAGTGAGCCCGTAATCACGCGGAGCACCTATGATGCGCGATCCGAGGACGAGAACCCTTTTCACTGCCTACAGTTCAGCCGTGGACGAGTTGCTGGTGACCGAGGGACGTGCGCTCAAGCACGTCCAGGTGCGTGAGTACGTGCGCACTCTCGTCACGGGGGCGGCGCCCGGTTCACCTGCACCTTCTGAACGCGAGCTGGTGCATCGTTTCGGGGTCGCCCGCATGACGGTACGACAAGCGATGGATGCGCTGGTGGTCGAAGGACTGCTCGAGCGCATTCCCGGGCGAGGCACGTTCGTGGCCCGCCCTCGGCGTACGGCGAGCCGCCTGACGAGCTACACCGAGGAGATGTCTCGGCGTGGTCTGTTGGCGGAGTCGCAGACACTGCTGGCCCGGCGCGAGCAGGCGGGGCCTGGTGTGGCCCGCGCACTGAACGTGAGCGAGGGCGACGCCGTGATCCACTGGCGCCGACTGCGCCGGGCGGACGGACAGCCGATGTGCATCGAGGACGCCTACCTCAACGAGGTGCTGATCCCGGGCTTCCTGCAGAGCGGGATGCCTATGAGCCTGTACGACGCCCTGGAGTCGCGCGGGCTGCGACCCACCTGGGCCGAGGACTCGGTCAACGCCGACGTCGCCAACGCCGAGGAGGCCGAGAGCCTCGAGATCGAGGCCGGCACCCCGGTGCTCCGGCACTCGCGGCGTGGTCTCGCAGGTGAGAAGGTCGTCGAGGTGTCGCGCACGGTCTACCGGGCCGACCGCTTCACCATGTGGCTGCAGGTCGGCTCGGAGCCCTAGGCGACACTAGAGCCCACCGAGGGGGGCGACGATGTCGCCGCTCTCCTCGCAGACCCACACCGGGTCCGGGCCGCCGAGGTCCGGCTGGATGTAGAGCACGTGCAGTGGGGTGTGGTCGCCGCAGTCGTTGCAGACCGGCCATCGGCCGACGTGCTCGAAGAGGGCGTCCTGCACGTCCTGGGCGACCAGCCCGGCGACGTACTGGGCGCCTTCGGGCCACTGCTCGGCCCACCACTTGCGTTGCTCGACCGCGTCCTCGAGCGCTGAGACGGCCGTCGGGGTGGCGTGGTTGCGCGCCGCCAGGTCGGCCAGGACGCGGGCCCGTGCGTCGAACAGCAGGGTGTTGTCCATCTCTCCATCATGCTCCTGGCGCCCAACAACCGGCGCGAGTCGCTGAGCGCGGCGCCCCCGCCCGGCGTGCCCCTCGCCCTACAGTGGCCGCATGGGCGACGGCCTCCTCGAGGTGTCCGTCCTCGACCCGCGGGACGTGTCCGGCGCGGCGGAGGGCGGGGCCGACCGACTGCTCCTCTCCACCGCGGACGGGATGTCGCCCGAGCCCGCGCTGGTCTCCGCGGTGTGCCGCGCGAGCGAGCTGCCCGTGCACGTCGTGCTCCGGCTCAACGACACCTGGAGCACCACTGGTGGTGAGATCGCCCGTCTCGTCGGGTTGGGCCAGGACTATGTCGGCTCCGGTGCCGCCGGGTTCTCCTTCGGCTTCCTGGACGCCGACCTGGAGGTCGACACCGAGGTCTGCGCCTATCTCGCGGCGCAGCTCCCACATGTCCCGTGGACATTCGGCCGGGCCGTCGACGACACCCTCGACCTGTGCCGCTCCTGGCGCCGCCTGGTCGAGCTGCCCGGGTTGGCTGGGGTGTGCTCGGCGGGTTCGCCGCGCGGGCTGGAGGCGGGGTTCGACGAGCTCCTGTCGGTGGCCGCGGACCCGACCGTGGCCGCGATGCTGATGCCGGGCGGCGGGCTGCTCGCCGAGCAGGTGCCGTGGTTCGCGCGGTCGGGGGTGCGCCAGTTCCACCTCGGACGGCAGGCGCGACCCGGCGCGTCGTACAAGGCGTACGTCGATGCCGGGCATGTCCGCTCGTGGCGACTCCTCGTCGACGACGCGCTCGAGCGGGCCGTCCGCGCCGCGGGGTGACCTCGACCCGATGATCCTGATCGACCCGCCCAACGCGGCCGGGCACGGCCGCCTGTGGTCGCACCTGGCCAGCGACACGTCGTACGACGAGCTGCACGTCTTCGCCGCCGGCGTGGGCATCCCGCTCCGCGGCTTCGACCGGGACCACTACGACGTGCCGTCCGAGTGGTACGACGAGGTGGTCGCCGCCGGGGCCGTCCCCATCTCCTCGCGCGAGCTCGTCGCCCGCCTGATCGCTGCGGGGCTGCGGCGGCGGAAGGGTCGGGGCTAGCCCAACCCCGCCAGCTCGCGCTCGACGTTGGCCCGGGCGGCGTCCTCCCAGGTGCTCCGGGCGTACGCCGTGTGGAAGAGGTGCGGCTTCGCGAGCAGATCGCGCAGGATCGTCGCCCGACCCGCCGCGAACGCGTCGTCGGGCACCTCGGCGTACTCCTCGCGGACCGAGGCGGCGTACTCGGCGTAGCGCTCCGCCGATCCCGCCAGGATCGCCAGGTCCGCGTCGGAGAGGGCGCACCCGTTGGCGTCGTCGTCGGCGGGCAGGTGGTGCTCGGTCATCAGGACCAAGCGCACGACCTCGTCGACGACCGCCTGGTCGACCAGGGTAGGCAGCGCCTCCGCCGCCCAGGCGGCCGAGCGCTTCTCCGCGTCGGGCTGCGCGTCGTACACGCTGTCGTGGAACCACGCCGCCAGTAGCACGGCCATCCGGTCGAACTCCACGCCGTGAGCCGACAGCTCGTGGACCCGCTCGAGCACCTCGGACAGGTGGCGGCCGTCGTGGTAGCGGCGGTCCGGGTGGGCGTACGACGCCACGAGCTGCGCGCCCAGCGTCCGGGCTCCGGGCAAGGGCCACGAGAGCAAGAGGTCCACGCCGCCATTCAAGACGCCAGACACCATCACGCGCTACGGTTGCCGGCACAAGAACGACATAAGAACGTGTTCTAGTTTCGATCGCGAGGAGTTCAGATGGCAGCGAGCGCGGACCGCATCGGCCAGATCGTCGACGACTACATCCGTCTGGTCGGCTCAGGCACCGCCGACGAGATCGTCGCCCTGTACGCCGCCGACGCCACCGTCGAGGACCCGGTCGGGTCCGACGTGCGCACCGGGCACGCGGCGATCCGGGAGTTCTACGCCGGCCTCGAGGGGCTGGAGAAGGAGACCCGGCTGATCACGTCGCGCATCGCCGGCGGAGAGGTGGTCTTCCACTTCGAGATCATCACCCGCGCGGGGGACAAGACCTACACGCTGTCGCCGATCGACGCGATGACCTTCGACGACAGCGGTGTGATCACCACAATGCGCGCCTTCTGGGGCGACGGCGACATGGTGATCAGCTGACTCAGGGCCCGCAGGTCGCCGGGTCGTCCTGCTCGTCGGCGGGCAGGTGCGGCAGCGCGACGAGCCCGATCGCGGATTCCCTGCTCGTGGTGATCGCGAAGGGCGCAGTTGTTGCGGTGCCGTATTTGCAGTAGTGCGTGCCCTTGCCGAGGTACGGCGAGTACAGGCCGGTTTGGGCGACCACCGTCATGCCGCTCTGCGTGGTGAGCTGTCCAGTGAAGGAGAACCGGCCGCCGCTGTCGGTGATCGTCGTGCCGAGTTTGGTGCCGGCCCCGTTGAAGAGAAGCACCTGGGCGCCCTCGAGGGGGAACGTTGTGTCCTTGGCGTCCACGACAGTGCCGGAGACAGAGGCGCCGCGCTTGGTGACCTTGAACTTGCCGAGGTCCGTCTGGTTGGACTTCACCTTGCCGGAGACCACAGTGCCGGTCTGCGGCAGCCACGCGCCCACCCCGTCGAACTTGAGCTTGTACCTGCCGGGGTAGAGACCCTCGAATATCGCGGTGCCGCCCTTGGCCGTCGCGGTCCACCACTGCCCGGTGGCCTTGCTGGTGACGGTGACCGAGGTCTTGCCGCCGAGTGAGCCGTTGGACGTGTAGAGCAGCACACGCAGGGCGCCGGCACGCTTGCTGAGCCGGATGGCCACATCCTGGCCCTTGCGCGGCTTGATGAGGCCCGCGTAGGCGCTCTTGCCGACCCAGCGCCTCTTCTTGTCCCAGGTGAACATCGAGTACTTGCCCTGCGGCAGGCCGCCGACGGCGAACTGGCCCTTGGCGTTGGCGGTCGTCTCGAAGGACTGCTCCGCGCGGTTGGCCGCCACGACCCGGGCGTTCTTGGCGGGCTTGCCGTCGCCGGTGCGGATCGTGCCGGTGACGTAGCCGCCAGGCTTCATCTTGACGTTGCGGATGGTCGGGTCCCCGGCGCGGACGGTCACCTGGACGTCGGTCGGCGCGTACTTCTCGATCTGGTACGACGGCCGCTGGTCGACGAACTGCAGGTGATAGGTGCCGGGCGCCAGGTTGAGGGCGTACGAGCCGCCGCCGGCGGCCTTCTTGCCGAGGTAGTTCCAGCTCTTGTCGAACCAGAGCAGCTGCACCTTCGGGTGGTCCTTCTGCGGGAACTTCAGCACTCCGGTCACGACCTCGGTGTTCGAGGCGGCCTGGGCGCTTCCCACGGGCGCGACAGCGAGCAGCAGCGAGCCGAGCAGGGCCACCACCGCGACGACGGCGGCGCGGGTCCGAGTGGGAGGAAGCATGCTGCCAGCCTAAGTCTCCCCGCTGAGGGTCCCCCCAAGATCGCCTCAGGCTTGGCTCAAGACCCGTGAGCCCGCTCACGCGGCGTCATCGCCCACCGGATGGTGCCGGTCGCGACCCCGCCCAGGGTGCGCACCACGGTCCGCTCGGAGACCGGCAGCCACGGCAGTCGCAGCGGCAGCCGGGTCCATCGCGGCATCAGGCCGACGGCGGCCGCCGCGATCACGGCGTACGGCGCACGCGCGAGCGCGGGCAGCGGCGGGTGCAGCAGGAGATAGCTGACGGTGGCCCGGGCCTCGGGAGTGCTGCGCAGCTCGGGCCGGTACGCCGCGAGCTTCGCCTTCAGCTCCGCCTCGGTCGTCGGCGGGTCGACGACGCCGAGCCGGCGGGCGACCTCGGCGGTCTGGGCGACGTAGGTGTCTCGATCAGCGCCGGTCAGCGGCTCCCGCCCGTAGACGGTGTGCGCCCGCAGGAAGCTGTCGATCTCCGCGACGTGCACCCAGCCGAGCAGGTGCGGGTCGGAGGCGGCGTACGCCGTGCCGTCGGGCATGGTGCCGACGATGTGCTCGTGGATGCTGCGTACGGCGGCCACGGACTGCTCGGCGTCGTCGGCCGTCCCGAAGGTCGTGACCGCGATGAAGCGGCTGGTCCGGGCGAGCCGGCCCCAGGCGTCCTGGCGGAAGTCCGAGTGGTCCGCGACCCCGCGCATGGCCGCGGGGTGCAGGCTCTGCAGCAGCAGCGCCCGCATGCCGCCGATGAACATCGACGCGTCGCCGTGGACGCGGGTGATCGGGCTGTCGGCCTCGAACCAGCGGGGTCCGGGTCGGCCGTGGATCCGCTCGGCGTGCCTGAGGCCGTCGGGACCCGCGACGCGCGCGAACAGCTCGCTACCGAGCCGCTCCCGCACGCCGAGCATCAGGCGTCCCAGGTTCGCAGCCAGATGGTGTGCTCCGACTGCGTCAGCTTGGCGAGCGCGTCGGCAGGGAGCGGATCGAGCGTGTCGGTCACGACGTACCCCTGCTCCCCGCGGGTGGAGAGGTACTGGCCGGTGACGTTGGCGCCGGCGTCGGCGAGCACGCCGTTCACACCGGCCAGGACACCCGGCACGTTGACGTGCAGGAAGCCGATCCGGTGGCCGGCCTGCAGCTGCGGGGCCAGTACGGCGGGCAGGTTGACCGACAGCTCGGTGCGGCCCTCGAGCGAGAAGCCCGCGAGCTTGCCGGCGACGAAGTAGCCGATCTCCTCCTGCGCCTCCTGCGTGGAGCCGCCGACGTGCGGGGTGAGGATGACGTTGGGGAGGCCGCGGAGCACCGACTCGAACTCGTCGCCCTGCGCCTTCGGCTCGACGGGGAAGACGTCGAGCGCCGCGCCGGCGATGTGGCCGGACAGGATGTGCTCGCGCAGCGACTCGTTGTCGACCACCATGCCGCGAGCGGCGTTGATGAAGAGGCTGCGCGGCTTCATCTTCGCGAACTGCTCCGGCCCGAAGAAGCCGGCGTTGCCCGGTCGGCCGTCGACGTGGAGGCTGACGACGTCGGCCTTGGCCAGCAGCTCGTCGAGGCTCTTCATCCGCTGCGCGTTGCCGTGCGCGAGGCGGTCGGCGGTGTCGAAGAAGATCACCCGCAGGCCGAGCGCCTCGGCCAGGTTGGACAACTGGGTGCCGATGTTGCCGTAGCCGACGATGCCGAGGGTGCGGCCGCGCACCTCGTGGCTGCCGTTGGCCGACTTGTCCCAGACGCCGTCGTGCATCTTGTGGGTCTTCTCGGTGAGCCGGCGGGCCAGCGCGATGATCTCGCCGATCACGAGCTCGACGACGCTGCGCGTGTTGGAGTACGGCGCGTTGAACACCGCGATCCCGCGATCGGCCGCGGCGACCAGGTCGACCTGGTTGGTGCCGATGCAGAAGCACCCGATCGCCAGCAGGTCGGGGGCGCCGTCGAGCACGGCCTGGGTGATGTGGGTGTTGGAGCGGATCCCGAGCAGCTGCACGCCGGGCAGCACCTCGAGCAGCTCCTGCTCGGACAGTGATCCCGCCCGCAGCTCGACCTCGAAGCCGCGCGCCTCGAGGACCTCGACGGCGAGCGGGTGGATGTTCTCGAGCAGCAGCACCTTCACGCGACAAGCCTAGGTGCCGTCCGTCCCAGGGCCGAACCCTCGCCGATGTGTGGACGTTCGGGCACGGCGTCGGTGCCGTCGCTCAGGGGCGCATCCAGTGCGGGTGCGTCCGGTTGCCCTTGCACACGTAGCGGCGGCCGTTGGCGTCCCACCCGCTGCGGCCGTACTTGCTCTGGGGGCAGAACTGGCCACCCCGGATGCAGGTGCCGCTGGAGGTGCGCGTGCAGGCGTGGGCGCGTGCGCTGGCGGCGACGCCGTCAGACGGCGTCACGTCGGCGACGGCAGGTGTCGCGACGAGTCCAGCGAGCAGGAGACCGAACGTCGCGAGCAGGATTCGTAGCTTCATCCCTCGAAGGTGGCATCGATCTCGCGGGCTGTCCGCCGTTCGGCTGAGCCTTTGCCGTATGGACCAGACCACCGGGTGTGTCGAATCCGCGGTCGGCGCACGGCACGTTCGACGTCGCGTGCGGCGACCGGGCGGCATGATGCGAGGCATGCCTCGTCCCTCCGGGTGGATCGCCGCCTCGGCTGCGCTCGTGCTCGCCGCCACCGTCCTCTCCAGCGGGATCGGTGGGGCCGCGGCGCGACCGCACGTGACCGATCGGGCGCCGGCCGCCGCGAGCGTCCGGGGGGAGTGGCAGGTCCGCACGCTCGGGCCCGGGCAGTACGCCGTCGCGTGGACGTCGCCGACCCGGCTGCCGGTCACCTCCGACCGGCCGACCGTCGTCGGCCCCGCGGGGTGGCTGGTCGGCACGTCGACGATCGCGGGCGACGGCCGCACGGTGCGAGCCCGGATCGACGCGCCGACCCGGCCCGACCCCACCCGGCTCGACGTACGCCTCTCCGGTGTCCGGCTCGACGCCGTCGCCGGCGATCGCGCCCGCCGGGCCGCCGGCCCGTTCGAGCCGGCGCTCGACCTCCCCGGCACGCAGACGTTGACGACCGACCCGGCGACTCCGGGGTCGTACGCCGTCGCCACGAGCGACTACACGCTGGCCCCGGTGGCAGTCCCCGGCATGCGCGCGCCGATCGAGATGGTCGGCCACGTCGTCGAGCCGGCCGCCGGGGCGCCCACCGGCCCGCGGCCGTTGGTGCTCTTCATGCACGGCCGCCACGGCTCCTGCTACGACCCGGCCGACGCGGACGCGTGGTCCCAGAACTGGCCCTGCAAGGCGCCGTTCCGCGAGGTGCCGAGCCACCTGGGCTACGACTACGTCCAGCAGGTGCTGGCCTCACAGGGCTACGCCACCGTCTCGATCCGGGTCAACGGCATCAACGCCCAGGACTTCGACGCACCCGACGGTGGCGCCGGTGCTCGCGCCCGCCTCGTGCAGGCGCACCTGGACCACTGGGCCGGGCTGGCCGCGGAGCACCAGGTCGACCTGTCCCGCGTCGTCCTGGTCGGCCACAGCCGTGGCGGCGAGGGCGTCGACCGGGCCTCCATCCGGATCCCCCTGACCGCGCCGTACCGGATCGTCGGGCAGGTGCTCATCGCACCGACCGACTTCGCGGTGCAGACCGCGCCGTACGTCCCGACCGTCACGCTGCTGCCGTTCTGCGACGGCGACGTCAGCGACCTGCAGGGCCAGAAGTTCACCGATGCGGCCCGCGACGTCGCGCCCGGCGACACGTCGCTGAAGAGCAGCGTCTTGGTGATGGGCGCCAACCACAACTACTTCAACACCGAGTGGACGCCGAAGACCGCCGTGTCGCCCGCGAGCGACGACTGGCCCGGCGAGGCCGGCCAGACCTGCGGCTCGGCCGACCCCCGGCGCCTCACTGCCGCCGAGCAGCGGGCCATCGGGACGGCGTACGTCGCCGGCGCCGTGCACCTCTTCGCTGCCGGCGACCAGTCCGTGTTGCCGCTCTTCGACGGCTCGCGGGCGCGGGTCGCGTCGCAGGGTGATGCCCAGACGCTGAGCCACGCGATCGGTGGCGGCCGGGTCGTGCGCGTCCCGTCGACCACGACGGCGCTGTCGCTGGCCGATGGTGCCCAGACGCGCTTCTGCGCCGGCACGTACGACGACGGCCGGGTCTCCTCGTGCGGGCTCGGCGCTGCCCTGGCCGCGGCTGCCCCGCTCTGGTCGACGAACGGCGAAAGGCTGCCGGTACGGAGCTTCTTCGAGATGGCCTGGACGGCGAGTGGCCAGTCCGGTGGGCTCCTGCTCGCCAGCCCGCTCGACCTGACCGGCCGTCGCCTCGAGCTGCGCACCATCGTCGACGGCCGGTCCGCGACGGCGGTGCGGGTCCGGATCACGGACGCCGACGGCGCCGGCGCGCTGGTCGACCCGGTCGGTGGTGTCGGTCTGCCCGGTCTCGGCTCCACGGCCGACGTCCGCAAGCTCTGGGCGCAGACCCTGGTGGTCGACCCGACGGGCGCCGCCGTCGACCTCACCCGGATCACCCGGGTCGACCTGGTTGCCGCAAGCTCGCGCGGCAGGGTGTGGGTCGCCGACCTGGCCTCGGCCCCGGCCGCCCTGGCCGCCGTACCCGACCGTCGCCTGCCCACCGTCAGCTTCTCGCGGGTGCGAGTCACCGAGGGGATGGGCGGAGCGAAGACCGCTCGCGTGCCGTTCCAGATCTCCGGAGCCCTCACCTCTCCGGCCCGCTTCACGGTGCTCACCGTCGGGCAGGCACGCGGCGACGTGCAGCGCTTCACGGTCGACCTCGCACCGGGACAGACGAGCGGATCGGTCCCGGTCGGGTACGTCGCGGACCAGCGCGCCGATTACCGGCGGCTGGTCACCCAGGTGACCGCTTGGCCGACCCGCAACGTGATGACCGACGGCTACCTCGGTGAGCTCGCGGTCATCGATGACGACCCACGTCCGAAGGTCGCCATCCGGGCCGTCGCGCGAGAGGTGCCCGCGGGCAGTCCGGCGCGGTGGCGGATCCGGCTCGACAAGCCCGTCGACTTCGACCTGTCCGTGTCCGGCAAGGTCGTCCGCGGTCCGGGTACGCCGGTCCGGGTCTCCGACATCGCGCAGTCCTGGACCGACCTGCACGTCGGGCCGGTCCGTCCGGGCAAGCCTCTGTGGAAGTCGCACGCCATGACGTACGACGTCATCGACCCTGGCCGCCGCGAGGTCGTGATCTCGATCCCGACCCGACCGTCCGACGAGGCCGGTGCGACCCGGACGTTGACGCTCCGGATCGACATCGGCAAGCAGACGGTGCGGCGTACCGTCCGGATCGTCTCCTAGACGATCGGCACCCCGGCCAGCGCTGTCGCCAGTGCGTCGTCGGAGAGCGGGTCGTCCTCGAGCCGGCCGCTCAGGAAGGCGTCGTACGCACCCAGCTCGAGGAGACCGTGGCCGGAGAGCCCGATCACGATGACCTTCTCCTCGCCCGACTCCTTGGCGGCCAGTGCCTCCCGCCTCGCCTGGGCGAGAGCGTGGGAGGACTCGGGCGCCGCGACGATGCCCTGGGTGCGGGCGAACTCGAGACCCGCCTCGAAGCACTCGCTCTGGTGCAGCGCGGTCGCCTCGATCAGCCCCTCGTGCACTGCGTGGGAGACCAGCGGCGCCATCCCGTGGTAGCGCAGGCCGCCCGCGTGGATCGGTGACGGCACGAAGTCGTGGCCGAGCGTGTACATCTTCATCAGCGGGGTGAGGCCGGCGGTGTCGCCGAAGTCGTAGCGGTACTCGCCGCGCGTCAGCGTCGGGCACGAGCTCGGCTCGACCGCGAGGATCGTGGGGTCCTGATTGCCGGCGAGCTTCTCGCGCAGGAACGGGAACGCCAGCCCGGCGAAGTTGGAGCCGCCTCCTGCGCAGCCGACCACGAGGTCGACGCTCGACTCGCCGGCCTTCGCGAGCTGACGCAGCGCCTCCTCGCCGATCACCGTCTGGTGCAGGAGCACGTGGTTGAGCACCGAGCCGAGGGCGTACTTGCTGCTCTCGTCCTGGGCCGCCACCTCGACCGCCTCGGAGATCGCGATGCCCAGTGAGCCCGGGTGGTCCTCGGGGAACGCCTTGCCCGACTCGGTCAGCCGGCTCGGCGAGCGGTGCACGGTGCCGCCGAACACCTCGATCAGCGTGCGGCGCTGGGGCTTCGTGTCGTACGACGCGCCCACCTGCCACACCTCGCACTCGACGTCGAAGAGCGCGGCGGCGTACGACAGGGCCGTGCCCCACTGACCGGCGCCGGTCTCGGTCGTCAGCCGCCGAATCCCGTGCAGGGAGTTGTAGTAGACCTGCGGGATCGCGGTGTTGGTCTTGTGGGAGCCGGCCGGCGAGACGCCCTCGTACTTGTAGTAGATCCGGGCCGGCGTGCCCAGCTTCTGCTCCCAGCGGCGGGCGCGGTAGAGCGGGCTCGGCCGGTACTGCTTGTAGACGTCGAGCACCGGCCCCGGGATCTCGACGTACCGCTCTCCGGTCACCTCCTGCATGATCAGCTCGATCGGGAACAGCGGCGCCAGGTCGTCCGGCCCGACCGGCTCCCGCGTGCCCGGGTGCAACGGCGGGGGCGGCGGCGTAGGGAGGTCGGCCACGATGTTGTACCAGTGGGTGACCTGCTCGGACTCGTCCAGCGTGAACATGATCTGGTCGTCGCTCATGCCCGCAGGCTAGCGACGACGCGCCCGTCTCGGGAGTGCATCGTCTCGGTGGTTGAGGTGTGAGGGCCGTCAGGCCCGAGCCTCGAATCCACCACGGCGAAGGCAGGGCGGTGGTCGAGCAGCGAGCTCCGGCGAGCGTCGTCGAGGCCCCCGCACCTGAGCGCCCTGTCGGGGTTGCGGGGATCTCGGCAGGCTCGACCACCGGGGGCCGCGTGGGCCGTCACCTCGCCGGCCCCTCAGCGATGACGTGACGTTCGCGTTGTTCGAACGTTCGTGCAACGCAGAACCTGGAATGGAGCTTGGCTGCCGTTGGCTGACAACGGGGGTATCTCGGTGGTCGAGCAGCGAGCTCCGGCGAGCGTCGTCGAGACCTCCGCACCGGAGGGCCCTGTCTGGGTTGCGGGGGTCTCGACAGGCTCGACCACCGCAGGCCGCATCGCGCTCGACTACGCCGCCTGAGGCCCGACCCTCTCGGGAGCAGCCATGACAACGACCGATCTCGTCCGGATCTTTCACGACCTCGAGACCGGCACGTCCTCACCTCGATGCGAGTGCGAGCTCGATCCCGGACCGACCACGCCTCCGGATACGACGGCTCTGAGGCGGACTCAGGCTGGCAGATCCTCCGCGTCCACGATCCGGTAGGCGTAGCCCTGCTCGGCGAGGAACCGCTGCCGGTTCTGGGCGAACTCGGCGTCGACGGTGTCGCGGGAGACGATCGTGTAGAAGTGCGCGGACTTGCCCTCGGACTTCGGTCGGAGGAGCCGGCCGAGGCGCTGGGCCTCCTCCTGGCGGGACCCGAAGGACCCGGAGACCTGAATGGCGACCTCGGCGGAGGGCAGGTCGATGGAGAAGTTCGCGACCTTCGAGACGACCAACAGGCCGACCTCCCCGGAGCGGAACGCGTCGAAGAGACGCTGCCTCTCCTTCACCGGCGTCTCGCCCTTGATGACTGGAGCATCCAGGGCGGCAGCGAGCTCGTCGAGCTGGTCGATGTACTGCCCGATGACCAGGGTCGGCTGGCCGGGATGCGCCGCGACGAGGTCGCGGACGACGTCGATCTTGTGGTGCGTGCACGCCGCGAGCCGGTAGCGCTCCTCTGGCTCGGCGGTCGCGTAGGCCAGCCGCTCGGAGGACGGCAGCGTCACCCGCACCTCGACGCAGTCCGCCGGCGCGATCCAGCCCTGCGACTCGATGTCCTTCCACGGGGCGTCGTACCGCTTCGGCCCGATCAACGAGAAGACGTCGCCCTCGCGGCCGTCCTCGCGCACGAGCGTCGCGGTGAGTCCGAGGCGCCGGCGGGCCTGGAGGTTGGCGGTCATCCGGAAGATCGGCGCAGGGAGCAGGTGCACCTCGTCGTACACGATCAGGCCCCAGTCGCGCGCGTCGAGCAGCTCGAGGTGCGAGTAGACGCCCTTCCGCTTCGTCGTCAGCACCTGGTATGTCGCGATGGTGACCGGCCGGACCTCCTTGACGGAGCCCGAGTACTCGCCGATCTCGTCCTCGGTGAGAGACGTACGGCGGACCAGCTCGTCCTTCCACTGCCGCGCGGAGACGGTGTTGGTGACGAGGATCAGCGTGGTGGCCTTCGCCTCGGCCATCGCGGCTGCGCCGACCAGGGTCTTGCCGGCGCCGCAGGGGAGTACGACGACCCCGGACCCGCCGTGCCAGAAGGACTCGGCCGCCTCGCGCTGGTAGTTGCGCAGGTGCCACTCGGTCTCGTCGAGGAAGATCGGGTGCGCCTCGCCGTCGACGTACCCCGCGAAGTCCTCGGCCGGCCAGCCGAGCTTGAGCAGCGCCTGCTTGAGGTTGCCGCGCTCGGACGCGTGCACCACGACGGTGTCGTCGTCGATCCGCTCGCCAAGCATCCCGGCGATCTTCTTGGCGCGCAGCACCTCCTCGAGCACTGGGCGGTCGGTGGAGGCCAGGACCAGCCCGTGGATCGGGTTCTTCTCGAGCCGCAGCCGCCCGTAGCGGGCCATCGTCTCGGCGACGTCGACGAGCAGCGCGTGCGGTACGGCGTACCGGCTGTACTCGAGCAGCGTGTCGACGACCTGCTCCGCGTCGTGGCCGGCGGCACGGGCGTTCCAGAGGCCGAGCGGCGTCAACCGGTAGGTGTGGACATGCTCGGGGGAGCGCTCGAGCTCGGCGAACGGCGCGATCGCCTTGCGGCAGTCCGCCGCGCGCTCGTGGTCGATCTCGAGCAGCAGCGTCTTGTCGGATTGGACGATGAGGGGGCCGTCATTCACCGACCCAGCCTACGGACCGGCCGAAGGCCTCAGCTGTAGAGGCAGAACGGATGACCATCGGGGTCGAGCAGCACCCGTACGTCGTCCTGCGGCTGGTGCTCCGCCGGCCTGGCGCCGAGCTCGACGGCATGCGACACGGCAGCCTCGAGGTCCTCCACCTCGAAGTCCAGGTGCAGCTGCTGCTGGGGCTGGAAGAGCGACGACGGCCAGACGGGCGCGATGTGCTGCTCGTTGAGGTGGAAGGCGAGGTAGGCGACGCCGTCGGGTGGGCTCAGCGTCACCCAGTCGTCCTCCTCGGACGCGATGTCCCACTCGAGCAGCTCGGCGTAGAAGCGGGCGAGCCGGCCCGGCGTGCGAGAGTCGAGCACGACGCCCCAGTAGTCCTTGCGGGCCGACCGGTCCGAGTTCGGGTGGTGCGTGATCCGTCCGCGCATGCGGTGACGCTACGCGGTCGCGGCCGCCCGTCGGCGGGCGCGGTACGCCGCGACGTTGGCCCGTGACGAGCAGCGGTCGGAGCAGTAGCGCCGCGACCGGTTCGGCGACGCGTCGACGAACGCGTTGGTGCACGTCGTCGACGAGCACACCCCCAACCGGTCGGCGCCGAGGTCGCAGACCAGCGTGGAGACACCCAGGAGGGACTCGCCGACGATCTGCTCGGCGACGCTCCCCGAGCCGGTCCACACGTGCAGGTGCAGGTGCTGGGCGTCGTGGTCGGAGATCTGCGGAGTGATCGGGTGCCGGGCGAGCAGCCCGTTGAGGCCGGCCACGACGGCCGAGACGTCGCCGGCCTCGCCCGCTTCGAAGACCGGGCGGAGCTCACGCTGCAGCTTGCGCAGCAGCATGCAGTCGCGGTCGGCGGCGCGTCCCCGCAAGCCCGGGCGGTCGTCGAGGTACGCGAGCAGGCCGTCGACCTCGGAGAGGTCGGCGTTCAGCAGGGCAGCCGCCGCCTCGGCATACCGAATGAAGTCCACGATTCAATCTTACGGAGCGTCTGGGAGCGGGCGCACCGTGGTGATCCGGTGCACCGCAAAGGTCCGCACGTCGTCGCTGCGGTGGTCGTGTGCCGTGAGGCTGCCGCCGTCGAGCGACATCGGGTCCACGACCCGGTCGCTGCTGGCGCCCTGGTTGTCGACGTACCCGATGACGATCGTCGCGCCGGTCTCGATCGCCTCGCGAAGCGCGGTCATCGAGCCGGTCGGGGTGAGCCGGTCGATGGCCACGGTGGGTCGCGTGGACTCGGCCCGGTCGCCGGCGCGGATGGCGCTGACGACCTGGCTGGTGTGCGCGGTCTCCCGGACGGCCCGCTGCGCGCGACCGCGGTGCTCCTTCGGGGTGCGCGCCCGGAGCACGTCGGGCCGGGCGACGTGGACGGTGCCGTCGGGGGACTCGACGACGGGGGCGACGCCGAGGTCACGCAGGCGCGGGAGGAGTACGTCGATCGGCGTGGTGCTGATCAGGACAGTCGGGGCCAGGCGGCGCAGTCCAAGGGTCGCGGCCTTCGGGTGGTGCAGGAGCTCGACCAGAGCCGCCTCGTCGTCGGCGCGCAGGAACGCCTCGGCGTGGCCGACTCGCACCGACCCGAACGTCCGGGCGGTGTCGTCGACCAGGTAGGTGAGCGGCTGCGGCACCGGCGTGCGCGAGACCGACCCGATGAAGTCGTGCACCTCGACCGCTGACCAGCCGGTGTCGAGTGCTCGGCGTACGGACCCGGGCGTGAACCGGTAGACGGTCGCGCCGCCGCGTGACTCGACGTCGGCGACCAGCTGCAGCTGCCGCGCCAGCTGCGACTCCAACGGACCGGGCGCCACCGCGGTCAGGTCTGCCTGGAGCAGCACGTGGTCGACGGGCGCGGGAAGCAGCTCGGTGAGGCCGGTCGTCGCGCCGTTGCGGTCGCCGGCGAGCAGGGTCCGGGCGTACGTCGACAGGCCGCCCAGCGCCAGGAGGCCGAGCGAGGTGCCCTCCTCGACCGCCCACACGACCTGGTCCGCGCGGGTGCGGGGGCGGCGCGGTCGGAGCCACTCGACGTGCTGCCGCAGTGACGGGACGCCGGTCCCCGAGGCGAGCACCGTGTCGGGCTCGAGACCGCTCAGCACGCCGAGGGTGAGCAGGCGGGTCTCCACCTGGTGGACCCCGGACAGCTCAGGGACGAGCGCGTTCCAGGTCTTGCCCGCGGGGTCGCGGGAGCCGACCAGGCCAGGCAGTCGGGGGCTGTCCAGCCACGCGGTCGCCAACGCGAGCCAGCGCTCGGCGGTCGGCAGTGCCGTCCAGGCGTCGAAGGCGTCGGTCGGGATCCAGCGCGCGTCGCCGTTGGGTCCGGCGGCGGTGGACAGCAGCCCCGCGGCCGAGGCGACCTCGACCAGGAGGGCGGCGGTGGGCTCGTCGACGTGGAGGTCGGTCGCAAGGGTGCGCAGGTCCCGGACGCCGAGACCGCCGCTGCGCAGGGCCGCGGGCGGGTTGGTGCCCCACTGGTCGAGCAGCAGCTCCACCCGGTGCGCGGCCTCGAAGGCCGCGCCCGCGGCCGCCCGGTCGACCATGGCCTGCCGACGCTCCGAGGTGGCGAGCGCGGGCGGGACGTCGACGGCGGCCGCCGTGGTGTGGCCGCCACGCAGGGCCATCCCGACCTCACCCGGGAGCACCACGGAGCCGCCGCTGCGCGGGACCAGCAGGCGGTGCGCCAGCAGCTCCTCGGCCGGGGTGGTCGCCTCTCCGGGAAGCACGGTGTGCCGGGCGGATCCGCTGGTCGCGGCGCCACCGGCGTCGAGGACGTGCTCGAGGAGTCCCCGGGCCGCCGGCGAGATGACCTCGAGCCGGGCAGCGACCTCGTCGGCGGTCAACGGATCGGCCGAGACCGGGCGCAGCCCGCTGACGCCGGGGGACCCCGGCGTCAGGGCCTCGGCCACCGTGGTCAGCGGGCGCACGCCCTGTGGGCTCTCCCACGCCAGCGCCAGGTCGAGCAGCCGCTCGAGCGCGGTGTGCACGGAAGCGCCGTCGCCGTGGACCACGTCCACCAGCTCGTCGGCGCTGGTTTGACCCACCACGACGAGGGCATCAAGGACACAGAGCTCGAACCGGTTCAGCTGGTCGAGCGCGCGTAGGACAGAGGACCGGGTGGCCGCCCGCGAGGCGAGCTGGCCGGAGTCGTGAGGGGCCGGAGTGGCGAGATCGGGGCGCAGGTGGAGCAGACGGGACAGCCGTTCGACCGGCCAGCCGCGGAGCTGGTCGGCGAGGGTGCGGTACGCCGTCGCGGACATCCCTCCCACGCTACCGGGCCGAGCACGGGAGGTACGCCGGTGAGTGCGGCGCCGGGACTCGCGTGGTCATTCCGCAGCGGCGAGTGGTTCGGGATCTTCGGCCCGAACGCGACCGTCGTACTGCCGCCGACCGAGAAGGATCGCGTCGCGCGACTGTGGGAGCTGGTCGACGACGGTGCCGGCTTCGACGAGACCCTCGACGCCCTGATCTCGGCCGGCCTGCGTGAGCTGCCGGGATTCGTGCTGGTGAGCGAGCAGCACGCCGAGACCCGGGTCGTGATCCGTGGAGCGGCTCGCGTCCACCTGGCGACCCGCGACGAGGTCGTGCACGTGGAGGGTGACGAGGGCACCATCTGGGTCGAACGGTCGGTCTCCGGCGTGGCCCGGGTCCGGATCGAGGTGACCGACGAGACCGACAACGACCACCTCGACGGGGTGATCGACGGCGGGCTGGTCCGGCTCGGCAGCGCCGAGCACCCGCCGGCCCTCGACGAGGTCTCGGTCCCGGAGAGTCGGGACCACGACGGCCTCACCCGCGGCCCGCAGACCGCCCCCGTCGACCTGCTCGGGCTGCCGCCCGGGATCGAGAGCCAGCCGCCGCCGGTCACCGCCCGACCGGTCGCGCGACTGCTGCTGCCCGACGGCGAGACCGTCGATGTCGACCGCTCCATCCTGGTCGGTCGGGCGCCCGAGGCGAGCCGCATCGTCACCGAGGGAGAGCCGCGCCTGGTCGCGGTCGCGAGCCCGCACCAGGAGGTGTCCTCGACCCACCTGGAGGTGCGGCCGGGATCCGGGGCCGACCACGGCTGCGCGGTCGCCACCGACCTCGGCTCGACCAACGGCTCGGTCGTCGTCCAGCCCGGCCTGCCGCCGGAGGACCTGCGACCCGGCGTCACGGTCCAGCTGGTCCCCGGGGCTGTCGTCGACCTCGGTGACGGCGTGAGCATCGAGGTCATCGACGCGTGACCGGCGAGACCGTCCCCTTGACGCCGGTCGCCGACCTGGACCGGCGCTTCTACGCCTTCGCCATCGACCGGGCGATTGCCTGGAGCCTCGACGCGGCTGCCGCGGTGATGATCTTCCAACTGCTCATCGAGCCCGGCAACGTCTGGGCGGGCGTGGTCGCGATCATCGGCGTGGTCGTCCTGGTCGGTGCGGTGTTCGCGGTGGTCCTGGGCCTCACCGGCACCTCGCCGGGCATGGGCATCTCCGCGATCCGAGTGGTCCGTGACAGCAGTGTCCGGGAGGGCAGCGGTACGCCGATCGGGGTCCGCGACGCGCTGCTGCGCCAGCTGATCCTGGGTGTCGCCGCGCTGCCCACCCTCGGCCTCGGTGTCGCCACCTTGGCCTGGACCGCCGTGATGGATGTCGATGGCCGCCGCCGGGGGTGGCACGACCACGTCGCGCACTCCGTCGTGGTCGACGTCCGCCCCGTGGTCGAGGAGCTGCCCGAGGAGGAATCCGGGCCGCGCCACGTCGTCAACCTGACTGCTCTCCGTCTGGTTCCGGCGCCCGCGCCCGAGCCCGTCAGCTCGCCGGCCCGTGCCCGCAGGCCCAGCTCGCCCCCGCCGGCCGGTCCGCCACAGCCACCGACCCAGCCCCAGCCGGCGCGGCACGCCGCCGTGGCGATCGCCCCGTCGCCACCACCACCCCCGCCGGCCTCGTCGCGGCAGCAGCTCGGCTACCCCCTCGTGCCCGAGCCTCGCCCCGACGCCGACCCGGATGCGTCTGTCGGCGGGGCACACGCCGCCCGGGCCGCCCGGTCACCTTGGCGCGTCCGCTTCGACACGGGGGAGTCCTTCCTCGTCGAGGGCCTCGCCCTGGTCGGCCGCCGCCCGGAGGGGCGCCACGGCGAGCAGGTGCAGCACCTGGTCCAGCTGCCCTCGTCCGACATGTCGCTGTCGAAGACGCACGCGCAGTTCCAGATCGCTGCGGACGGCGCGCTCGTCGTGATGGACAGAGGCTCGACCAACGGCTCCTTCCTGGTCCGTCAGGGCGTGCCGCGCGGCCTCCCGGCGGGCAAGGCCGCGACCCTGGTCGACGGTGACCACGTCCGCTTCGGCGACCGCGAGATGACCGTCGTACGCGAGGGGTAGAGCGGGCTAGATTGCGCTCATGACCTTCGAGTACGAGCTCTCCGTGACCACGACCGCGAGCCCCGCCGACGTGTGGGCGCTGTGGAGCGACGTCGGCAGCTGGCACGCGTGGGACCCGGCCGTCGAGCGGGTCGCGCTGGAGGGCCACTTCGCGGAGGGCGCCGCCGGCACGATGTCGCTCGTGGGCGGGATCGAGGCACCGTTCGTGCTCGAGATCGTGGAGCCCGGCGCCCGCTTCCTGGACCGGCTGACCATCGGCGACCTGGTGATCCGCATCGACCACCAGGTGAGCGCGACCGACAGCGGGGCCGAGGTGCTGGTCCGCACGACCGTCGAAGGCCCCGGCGCCGAGGACGTCGGGCCGATGGTCACCGGTGACACCCCCAAGGCGCTGGCGGCGCTGACCGGACTGGCGGAGAGCACGGGCTGATGCGCCCCCTGATCACCACCCACTTCGTCTCCCTCGACGGCGTCGCCGAGGCTCCCGGCGGCGAGCAGGGCTACCGGCACAGCGGCTGGACGATGGACGTCGAGGCCGATCCGGCGTCGTACGAGCGCAAGGGCCAGGAGCAGGAGGAGGCGACCGCCTTCCTGATGGGTGGCCGCTCGTACGATGCGTTCTCCGAGGTCTGGCCCGCGATGGACTACTTCGCCGGCTGGAACGCGATGCCCAAGTACGTCGTCTCCAGCACGGTCGCCGACCCGCAGTGGCACAACACCTCGGTGCTCTCCTCGCTCGACGACGTCGCGGCGCTCAAGGAGACCGAGGGCGGCCCGATCTTCGTGCAGGGCAGCATGCTGCTGACGCAGGGCCTCCTCAAGGCGGGTCTCGTCGACGAGATGCGGCTCATGGTCTTCCCGGTCATCCTCGGCAGCGGTCGCGGTCCCTTCCCCGACGACGCCGAGGACAAGGTGAGTCTGGAGCTCGTCGAGTCCACGACGTACGCCAACGGCGTCCAGTACCAGGTCTTCCGCACGCAACGTTGATCCAACGTTCGTCGGCGTAGGTTCGAGGACATGGAGTCGTACGCCAAGGGCGAGCTCGAGCCGCCGCTGTTAGAGGAGACCATCGGGGCGAACTTCGCCCGCACCGCCGCGACGTACGCCGACCGCGAGGCGCTGGTCGAGTTCGCGTCCGGCCGTCGCTGGACCTGGGCGGAGCTCGACCGCGACGTCGACGCCGTCGCGCGCGGCTTCCTCGCGGCCGGCCTCGAGAAGGGCGACCGGGTCGGCATCTGGGCGCCGAACTGCGCGGAGTGGACCCTCACGCAGTACGCCGCGGCCAAGGCCGGTCTCGTCCTGGTCAACGTCAACCCGGCCTACCGGACTCACGAGTTCGCGTACGCCGTCAACCAGTCCGGGATGAGGCTGCTGGTGGCCGCGACCCGGTTCAAGACCAGCGAGTACCGGCAGATGGTCGAGGCCACCGCAGGCGAGTGCCCGACCCTGCAGCGCGCGGTCTACCTCGACACCGACGACTGGGTCGATCTCGTGGCCAGCGGTGCACAGCTGCCCGAGGGAGCGCTGGCGGAGCGGATGGCGACGCTGTCGCCCAGCGACCCGATCAACATCCAGTACACGTCGGGCACGACCGGACGTCCCAAGGGCGCGACGCTGAGCCACCGCAACATCCTCAACAACGGCTACTTCACGACCGAGCTGATCCATCTCGGACCCGAGGACCGGCTCTGCATCCCGGTGCCCTTCTACCACTGCTTCGGCATGGTGATGGCCAACCTCGGCTGCACCTCGCACGGCACCACGATGGTGATCCCGGCGCCCGGCTTCGACCCCGAGATCACGTTGCGTGCGATCGCCGAGGAGCGCTGCACCGGTGTGTACGGCGTACCGACCATGTTCATCGCGATGCAGCACCATCCGACCTTCGCCGACCACGATCTCTCGAGCCTGCGCACCGGGATCATGGCCGGCTCGATCTGCCCGGTCGAGGTGATGAAGCACTGCGTCAACGACATGCACATGGCCGAGGTCTCCATCGCCTACGGCATGACGGAGACGTCGCCCGTCTCCTGCCAGACGAGGTCGGACGACGACCTCGAGCGCCGTACGGCGACGATCGGGCGGGTCCATCCGCACGTCGAGATCAAGGTGGTCGACCCGGTGACCGGCGAGACCGTCGAACGCGGTCAACCGGGGGAGTTCTGCACCCGCGGCTACTCGGTGATGCTGGGCTACTGGGAGGACCCGGACAAGACCGCTGAGGCCATCGACGCCGACGGCTGGATGCACACCGGCGACCTCGCCGAGATGCGCGAGGACGGCTACTGCAACATCGTCGGCCGGATCAAGGACATGGTCATCCGCGGCGGCGAGAACGTCTACCCGCGCGAGATCGAGGAGTTCCTCTACGCCCACCCCGACATCGAGGACGTCCAGGTGATCGGCGTCCCCGACGAGAAGTACGGCGAGGAGCTGTGCGCCTGGATCAAGATGCGCGCCGGCGCCGAGCCCCTCGACGCCGCCGCCGTCCGCGAGTATGCGACCGGCAAGCTCGCGCACTACAAGATCCCGCGCTACGTGCTGGTCGTGGAGGAGTTCCCGATGACCGTGACCGGGAAGATCCGCAAGGTGGAGATGCGCGAGGAGACGGCGAAGTCGCTCGGCCTCGGCTGAACCCCCACCCGAACCGGCCCGCGCCTGCGTGAATGGTGGTGTGGAGGACTTCGAGGCGTGGGTGCACGCGCGCGGCGGCGCGCTCGCCCGTACGGCGTACCTCCTCACCGGTGACGTCCACCTCGCCGAGGACCTCGTGCAGGACACCCTGGCGCGGGTGGCCCAGCACTGGCGGCGGATCGCCCGGTCCGGGACAACGGACGCCTACGCCCGCAAGGTGATGCACCACCTGGCCATCGACCGCTGGCGCCGCCGCAGCGTCCGGCCTCCCGAGGTGGTCACCGACAGCCATCCCGAGATCGGCAGTACTGGCCCGGACGTCGAGCGCCGGTTGGTGCTGCGCGAAGCACTCGCCCGCCTGACGCCCAGGCAGCGCGCGGTGCTGTCGCTGCGCTTCTACGAGGACCTGACCGAGGTCCAGGCGGCGGCCGTGCTCGGCTGCTCGCCCAACACCGTCAAGTCCCAGACCCGCGCGGCACTCGACCGGTTGCGCGCCCTCGCGCCCGACCTGCTCGCTGAGCTGACCGAGGAGGCGCGCTCATGACGCATGACCTGCGCGAGCGGCTCGACGAGCTGGTCGCCGACGTCCCGGCGTACGTCGTACCTGACGCCCGCGCCGCCTGGTCGGCAGGCGCCCGGCGTCGTACTCGGCACCGGATCGGCGTCGTTGCCGGAGCACTCGCAATCCTCGCCCTGGTGGCGAGCGCCGTGTCCTGGCTGCCCCGGACGCTCGACCCCGCCCCGGCCGACGGCGAGAGACCCGGCGTGCGGGGTTATCCGGCCCGGGTCGACGAGCCGTGGCTCGACCGCGAGCTTCCGGACAGGCCCGGGCCGGTCGCAGGGATTCTGGAGACGGACGATGGATCGGTCCGGGTCGTCTCGGCGACGGGTCGGGTATGGACCCTGGACCAGGGCGAGGCCATCGGGTTCCCACTCGCGGTGTCCGCGGACGGCACGAAGCTGGGGTACTTCGAGCAGATCGACCGGTTCGTGCTGCGAGACCTCGTCACCGGTCGCGCCGAGGTGGCTGCCGATGTCGGCGATGGCTCGTACATCGACGGCGAGACGGAGCCGTGGGGTCGCTACTGGGTGAGCCAACAGATGCCCGCCTACATGTCGCCCGCCGGGGACCGGGTCTTCGTCTCGGGCATCGACCGCGACGACGAGGACGTCCGCGGTCTGCTCATCGGTGGCGGCGACTCCACCAGGCCCGTGCGGTCGCCGAATACCCCTGGCCAGACCGCGTTCCCCGCCGGCTGGACGCCGGGCGGGGATCTGGTGTGGGTCGACGGCAACGCCGACGACCGCGGCAGTGCCCGCTGGGCCACGGTCGTCATCACGACGGTGAGGGGCGAGGAGGTGCGCCGCGTCGACCTCGATCTCCCGGGCACCACCGGCGCGCTGTCCGGGCAGTGGTCCGGCTCGGTCTCGCCCGATGGTCGCACCATCGCGTTGAGGACCGAGCGGTTCGCCGACAGGTCGGCGACGCTGTTCTCGCTCGAGAGCGGGTCGGTCGTGCGTGAGCTCCCGACGCCGGATGACCTGTGTCCGATCTCGTGGTCAGGGTCTGATCCGGTGACCTCGTCGGCGCAGGGTGACGACGATGTGGTCGTCCGCCACAACGACGGGTCCCCGATGATCGTGGCGGACCCGGCGCTCGCGGCCAGCTGCGGGATCTGGGCGACCGACGCGCTGTCGGGTGAACCGCGAGGGATGGTCGGACGGCTGCTGGGAGCTCGGCAGGGTTGGGTGGCGTGGCATTGGCAGGAGGTGACGCTGGGAACGCTCGCACTCGCCGGCGCCGCGCTTCTCGTCGTACGACGCCGCCGAACGCGGTTGGTGCCGACCTCCTAGGCTGAGGGCATGGCAGATCAGCTGGTGGTCGGGTTCGACCTCGACATGACGCTGATCAACACCGGGCCCGGGTTCCGTGACGTGCTCGCGGTGCTGGGCGCGGAGCTCGGAGTGGAGTTCCCGGCCGAGGAGATGACGGCCAAGCTCGGGCCGCCGCTCGACCTGCTGCTCGAGCCCTACCTCCCGGCTGAGGCGATCCCGGCCGCCGGTGACCGGTTCCGCGCGCTCTACCCCGACCACGCGATCGCGGGCACGCCCGCCTTCGACGGCGCACACGACGCCCTCGCCGCCGTACGCCGCCATGGTGGCCGGGTCGTCGTGGTCACCGGCAAGTACGCCCCCAATGCCCAGCTGCACCTCGACCACCTGGCGTTCGACGTCGACCACCTCGAGGGCTGGGTGTGGGGCGTCGGCAAGGCCGACGCGCTGCGCCGCGAGGGAGCCTCGATCTACGTCGGCGACCACGTGCACGACGTCGAGGGCGCGCTCGCCGCGGACGCGATCAGTGTCTCGGTGCTCACGGGCGGCTGCACCCGCGAGGAGCTGCTCGCGGCCGGCACCCACGTCGTGCTCGACGACCTCGCAGACTTCCCGGCCTGGCTCGACGAGCACCTGCTGGACCTGCGCCTCGCGGCTCTCGAGGCCGACCTGCGTGAGCGCGGATCGGTCCTCGTCGCCTACAGCGGCGGCGCCGACAGCGCGTTCCTGCTGGCGGCCGCGGTCCGCGCCCTCGGCGCCGACAACGTCGCTGCTGCCACCGGCTACTCCCACTCGCTGCCGATGGCGGAGCGCGACCCGGCGCGCGAGTTCGCGGCGAGTCTCGGCGTCGACGTGCTGACGCCCGAGACCCACGAGATGGAGCGCGAGGGCTACCGCGCCAACGCCGGTGACCGCTGCTACTTCTGCAAGGCCGAGCTGCTCGACGTCCTCACCCCGATCGCCGCGGGCCGCGGGCTGGCCCACGTCGCGACCGGGACCAACGCCGACGACGTGCTCGCCGGATTCCGGCCTGGCATCCGGGCTGCCGCGGAGCGCGACGCCATCACCCCGCTCAGCGACGCCGGCCTCACCAAGGAGCAGGTCCGCGCTGCCTCTCGCCGCTGGGGCCTGCCGACGTGGGACAAGCCGGCGGCCGCCTGCCTCTCGTCACGGATCGCGTACGGCGTGGAGGTCACCCCCGGCCGGCTCGGCCGGGTCGAGCAGGCCGAGGTCGCGGCCCGGGCCGTTCTCGCCGAAGCCGGACTGGTCGACCTCCGGGTGCGCGACCTCGGTGATCGGGCGTCCGTGGAGGTCGACGCCCGGCTGCTCCCACTCGACGCGGCGGTCGAGGCCGACCTCCTCGACGGCGTACGCGCTGCCGGCTTCACCGAGGCCGCGGTCGACCCCCGCGGATTTCGTTCGGGATCCATGAACGAGGCGCTATAGGCTGTGCCGTCCGGCGTGGCCGGTCCGAGCAGCCCAGCAAGCAAGAAGAGGTCAGATCCGTGCCCACTGGCAAGGTGAAGTGGTACGACAACGACAAGGGATTCGGGTTCCTGTCGCAGGAGGACGGGCCCGACGTCTACGTGCGTGCCGAGGCGCTGCCCGAGGGCACCACGGCGCTCAAGGCCGGCACCCGTGTCGAGTTCGGGATCGCCCAGGGCCGTAAGGGTGACCAGGCGCTCCAGGTGAAGGTCCTCGACCGGCCGGCGTCGGTCTCGCGCAACCAGCGCGACGCCAAGCGCAAGAAGCCCGACGAGATGGCCACGATCGTCGAGGACCTGATCCGCCTGCTGGACGGCGTCGGCGAGGCCTACCGCCACGGACGCCAGCCCGACGGCAAGGCCGCCAAGCCGGTCGCTGCCCTCCTGCGCGCCGTCGCCGACGAGCTGGAGAGCTGAGACGCGCCAGCGGATCAGCTGATGGTGGTCGAGCAAGCCGCGCGACTGAGGAACGAAGTCGCGGCCGGCGTGTCGAGACCCGGTCAGTTTCCTGTCGAGACGTCACGGGCCTGCTTGGCCGGGCGGCGGATCAGCACGAACGCCGACCAGGCGACGAGTGCCGCGGTAGCGACGCCGAGCCCGAGGCGCGGCGGGTCGATCGGCATCACGATGCCGATGAAGCCACCGATCACCCAGGCCAGCTGGAGCGTCGTGTCGCTGCGGGCGAAGGCGCTGGCCTGCACCCGGTGGGGCACGTCGCGCTGGATCGTCGCGTCGAGCGAGAACTTCGCGAGCGCCTGACCCAGCCCTGCCACGAGGCCGAGCAGGGCGAGCGCCAGGACGCCGTAGAAGACCAGCCCGAACACCACGACCGCGACGTCGGCGACCAGGACGGCCGACACGGTCACCGCGGGGTTGATCCGTTTGAGCATCGAGGCGGCGATCACCCCGAGGAAGTTGCCGGTCGCCGCGGCGCCGACCACGATCGCGGTCAGCACCTCGGGGCTCCAGTCGCCGATCGGGTTCTCGCGGAGCTGGAACGCCATGAACATGATCAGGAAGCCCGACATCCACCGCGGCCCGCAGTTGGCCCGCAGCGCGTAGGCGACCGCGGGCGGGATCCGGACGCTGCCCTGACGGGCGCGCTCCTCGCCGCCGCGCAGCAGCAGGTCGCCCTCGCCCTCGCTGGAGTCGACCCGCGACGGCAGCCGGACCGCCGCGATCGTCGCCGCCACGAACAGCAGGAAGGCGTAGCGCAGCACCCACTCGGGTCCGGCCAGCGAGGCGAGTCCGGCGATCGGCGCCGACACGGCGACGCCGACGATGCCCGACATCGACACCCGGCCGTTGGCCTTGACCAGGGTGAACTCGCGGGGGAGGAGCCGGGGTACGGCGGCCGCGCGCGTGACGCCGTACGCCTTGGACGCGACGAGTACGCCGAGGGCGGACGGGAAGAGCCAGGGCGAGTCGGTGACGACGGCCCCGGCGAGCACCCAGACCAGGAAGGCCCGGATCGCCATCGTGGCGCCGATCGCCCAGCGGCGACCGTGGGCGAAGCGATCGAGGAACGGTCCGATCAGCGGCGCCACGATCGCGAACGGCAGCATCGTCAGGCCGAGGAAGAGGGCGACCTGTCCGCGCGCCTCGCCCGACGGCACCGTGAAGAAGAGGGTGCCCGCGAGCGAGATCGCCACCGCGGCGTCGCCTGCGGTGTTGAAGAAGTGCATCTGGATCAGCCGGGAGAGACCGGACTCACCGGCCCCCTGCGCCTCGGCCGCGCGCTTGGCCTGGCGCATGGTGAACCGTCCGGCTCGGCTGGCGCCGCGCGCCGTCGCCCCGAGCCCGCGGGCGACCTTGCCACCGGGACCCGAGGTGCTCCAGCCCGACGCGGGACCACCCTTCGGATGCGGGTCCCGCCAGCGCTGCTCGTCGGTCGACGAGTCCGGAGGCGGCGTGCTCATGGCACCCATCCTGCCCGGTCGACCGAGCCCCGACCTGACAGGCATGGGGCCGATACGTCATGATTTCGTCTGTGATAACGATCGCGCGCCCCAAGTCCGACTCCGCCACCGTGGCGGCGGTCGATCTGGCCCGCGCCGCCCTCATCGAGGAGGTCGGCGCCGGCGACGTCGGCGACCACCTCGGCTACGCGGTCGAAGGTGAGCGAGTGGTCACCCACCTGTTCGCCTGCGAGCGCCCCGGCTACGTGGGGTGGCAGTGGTCGGTGACCGTGGCCCGCGCGAGCCGCAGCAAGGACGTCACAGTCGACGAGATCGTGCTGGTCCCGGGCGAGGGCGCCATCGTCGCCCCGTCCTGGGTGCCCTACCGCGAGCGGATCAAGCCCGGCGACCTGTCGCCCGGCGACCTGCTGCCGGTCGCCGACGACGACCCGCGCCTGGTCCCGACGTACTCCTACGGCGACGACCCGCTCGACTCCGACGACAAGGCGCAGATCCGCGCCGTCGCCCAGGACCTCGGCCTCGGCCGGGTGCGCACGCTGGCACCGGAGGGTCGCGAGCTCGCCGCGCAGCGGTGGTACGACGGCGACGGCGGGCCCGAAGCCCCGATCGCCCGCTCGGCCCCGGACCAGTGCACGACCTGCGGCTTCCTGATCCGCATCGCCGGGCCGCTGTCGGAGATGTTCGGCGTCTGCGCCAACGGCGACGCCAACGACGACGGCCGGATCGTGTCGTTCGACCACGGCTGCGGCGCGCACTCCGAGGTGCGGCTGGCCAAGAAGCACGAGCCGCTGCCCCCGCCGGTGCCGGTCTTCGACACGCTGACCGTCGACGAGGTCGAGATCCTGAGCTAGCCCTCGAGGGCTTCGAGCTCGGCCGCCTGCTCGGTGCGGGCGCGGCGCTTGCGCCGGCAGTACTCGAGCCCGATCAGGCCGAGACCGACGCCGGCCATGCAGGTCCAGAGCCACCACACGCGGCCCGAGTCGTCGAGACGCCCGTAGAACGGCAGCAGCCCGAGGAACGCGACGAACCACAGCGCCGTCCCGACCTCGACGGTGCGTACGCCGTCGACGTCCAGCGGCTCGACGTCGGCGACGAAATAGGTGCGGTTGCCGATCTCGTGCTGCAGCGGTTGACCCTCGTCGTACTCCACGCGAGACACGCTAGTCGACCCGTCAGCGGGCGTGGAATGGTGTACGCCGTGAGCAACCAGCGCACCGCCGTCTCGGGCGGTATCGACCGGTACTTCAAGATCACCGAACGCGGCTCCACGGTGGGCCGCGAGGTGCGTGGCGGCCTCGTCACCTTCTTCACGATGGCCTACATCATCGTGCTCAACCCGCTCATCCTCGGCTTCGCGACCGACTCCGAGGGGCAGCTCCTCGGCGGCGGCACCGTGCCCAACCTCGCGATGATCGCTGCCGGCACCTCGCTGGTCGCCGGCGTGATGACGATCCTGATGGGCGTCGTCGCCAACTACCCGCTCGCCCTCGCGACCGGCCTCGGCCTCAACGCGTTCGTGGCGTTCTCGATCGCCAGCCAGATGACCTGGGCCGACGCGATGGGGTTGGTGGTCATCGAGGGACTGGTGATCCTGGTCCTGGTGCTCACGGGGTTCCGCGAAGCCGTCTTCCACGCGGTGCCTGCCCAGCTCAAGGTGGCGATCTCGGTCGGCATCGGCCTCTTCATCGCCCTGATCGGCTTCGTCGACGCCGGCTTCGTGCACCGGATCCCGGACGCCGCCAACACCACCGTCCCGGTCCAGCTCGGCGCGACCGGTCAGCTCTCGGGCTGGCCCGTGCTCGTCTTCGCCGTCGGCCTGCTGCTCGTGATCGGCCTGTGGGTGCGCAAGGTCAAGGGCGCGATCCTGATCTCGATCGTCGCGACCACCCTGCTCGCCATCGTCGTCGAGGCGATCGGTGATCCGAAGCGATGGAGCCTGACCACTCCTGCGTGGCCGGACAAGGTCTTCGACACCCCTGACTTCGGCACGGTCGGCGAGTTCAGCCTCCTCGGCTCCTTCGAGAACGCCGGCGTCGTGACCGCGCTGCTGTTCGTGTTCACCCTCCTGCTCGCGGACTTCTTCGACACGATGGGCACGATGACCGCCATCGGAGCCGAGGCCGGCCTTCTCCAGGAGGACGGCACGCCGCCGAATACCCAGCGGATCCTGATCGTGGACTCGGTCGCCGCGGCGGCAGGCGGTGCCGCCGGCGTCTCGTCCAACACGTCGTACATCGAGTCAGCGTCCGGTGTCGGCGAGGGCGCCCGCACCGGCCTCGCCTCGGTCGTGACCGGCGTGCTGTTCCTGCTGTCGGTCTTCGTGGCGCCGCTGGTCGCGATCATTCCGTCCGAGGCCGCGGTCCCCGCGCTTGTCCTGGTCGGCTTCCTGATGATGCAGCAGGTCAAGGGCATCGACTGGGACGACCTGGAGGTCGCCATCCCGGCGTTCCTGACGATCGTGCTGATGCCGTTCACGTACTCCATCACCGCCGGCATCGGTGCCGGCTTCATCACCTACGTCTTCATCAAGCTGGTCCGCGGCAAGGTCGCCTCGCTCCATCCACTCATGTGGCTGGTCTCGGTGCTGTTCCTCGTCTACTTCTTCATCAACCCGATCACCAGCTGGCTCACCTAGGACGCCGAGTCGGCGCCAGTTGACCCGCGAGTCGGCGCAAAGTGACCCACCTCGGTGTCACTTTGCGCCGACTCGGCACTTTGACGACCCAGGAATAGTTAGCACAGGTAATGACTTATGCTAACGACATGCCTACCGTGGAGAAGGTCGCCCGCACCGACGCCGGGCTCGCCGCCGAGCTGCGCCTCGGTGTCATGCGGCTGCGCCGACGTCTCGCGAGCGAGCGGCACCCCGACAACGAGCTGAGCCTCAACCAGATGGGCGTGCTCGGCGTCCTGGCCCGTCGCGGTGCGCTGGCCGTCGGCGAGCTCGCGTCCGCCGAGAACGTGCAGCCGCCGTCGATGACGCGCACCGTCAACTGCCTCGAAGAGAGCGGGGACGTCGTCAAGCGACCCCACGAGTCCGACCGCAGGCAGGTCGTCGTCGAGCTCTCCGAGCAGGGTCGCGACCGCGTCCTCGCCGACCGGGCTCGCCGCGACGCCTGGCTGGCTCAGCGGTTGCGCGAGCTGACGCCCGACGAGCGTGCCGTGCTCCGCCAGGCCGCCCCCATCCTCGACCGCCTAGCCCAGAAGGACTGAACCGACACCGTATGAGCCCCACGTTCCGCGCCCTCCGCAACCCCAACTACCGGCTGTACCTGGCCGGTAGCGTCGTGTCGAACACCGGCACGTGGATGCAGCGGGTGGCGCAGGACTGGCTGGTGCTGCACCTGCCGGGCAACAGCGGCACCGAGCTGGGCATCACGACCGGGCTCCAGTTCCTCCCCATCCTCCTGCTCTCGCCGTACGCCGGGGTGATCGCCGACCGGTTCCCGAAGCGTCGACTGCTCCAGGTCACCCAGCTCACGATGGCGCTGGCCTCCCTGGTGCTGGGCGTCATCGCCGTCACCGGCGTCGCGCAGACGTGGCACGTCTACCTGATCGCCTTCCTCTTCGGGATCGGCGCCGCGTTCGACGGGCCGGCCCGCCAGGCGTTCGTCTCCGAGATGGTCGGCCAGGACGAGCTCACCAACGCCGTCGGCCTCAACTCCGCGGCCTTCAACGCTGCGCGCATCCTCGGTCCGGCCGTCGCCGGCCTGATGATCGGCGCGCTCGGGGGAGGTGCCCAGGCGACCGGCTGGGTCATCCTGGTCAACGCCGCGTCGTACGCCGCGGTGATCTGGCAACTGCAGCGGATGAACGTCGCGCTCCTGCACTCCCCGGAGCTGCGCGGCCGCACGCCGGGGGCGCTGGTCGAGGGCGTCCGCTACGTCCGCAGCCAGCCCAAGATGGTGATGATCCTGATCATGGTGTTCTTCGCGGGCACCTTCGGCATGAACTTCCAGATCACGTCCGCGCTGATGGCCACGGAGGTCTTCGACAAGGGCGCGACGGAGTACGGCGTGCTCGGGTCGGTGATGGCGGTCGGCTCGCTGACCGGCGCCCTGATGGCGGCCCGGCGGGTGCGCGTCCGGCTCCGGCTCCTGGTGATCGCGGCCGTCGCGTTCGGGCTGGCCGAGATCGTTGCAGGCCTGATGCCGTCGTACGTCGCGTTCGTGCTCTTCTGCCCGGTGATCGGGTTCTGCACCCTGACCCTGCTCAACTCCGCCAACGCCACCATGCAGCTCGAGTCGGCGCCGGCGATCCGAGGTCGGGTGATGGCGCTCTACATGACGATCGTGATGGGCGGTACGCCGATCGGCTCGCCCATCATCGGGTGGGTCGGCCAGCACCTCGGCGCCCGCTATACGCTGGTCATCGGAGGCGTCCTCACGATCGTCGGCGTCGCCTTGGCGCTCGCCGTCTACGAACGCATGCGCCGAGCGCACGACCCCGAGCCGGTCGTGGGGGAGGGAAGGGTGCTTGCCGCGCACTGAGCGCCGCTCCGCCGCGTTTTGACCGGTGTAGAGCGCCCGGGTAATCTTTTTCCTCGTGTCTGGGACAACCAGGCCGTTGTGCGTGCCCGGATGCAGTTGAGGTGCCAGATCCTCGACTCCGGCGCGAAAAACCCCCTCGGTGAGAGCCTCCTCGGAACTCGCTGAAAGCAGCGGATTGGCGACACGCCCGACCTCGGGGGCAAGCCCGGCAGGTTGACCTAGCACCACTCAGACACACAGCTCCAACACCGTGCGAGCAGAGCGCCCGTACTGAAGCCAAACAAGAAGGGGAACCACCCGGTGCCCACCATTAATCAGTTGGTCCGCAAGGGCCGCCAGGACAAGGTGTCGAAGAACAAGACGCCTGCCCTGAAGGGGTCTCCGCAGCGCCGTGGCGTCTGCACCCGCGTCTACACCACCACCCCGAAGAAGCCGAACTCCGCTCTCCGCAAGGTCGCCCGCGTGCGCCTGTCGAGTGGCGTCGAGGTCACCGCTTACATCCCGGGCGTCGGTCACAACCTTCAGGAGCACTCGATCGTGCTCGTTCGCGGCGGCCGGGTGAAGGACCTCCCCGGTGTCCGCTACAAGATCATCCGCGGCACCCTCGACACCCAGGGCGTCAAGAACCGTAAGCAGGCTCGCAGCCGCTACGGCGCCAAGAAGGAGAAGAGCTGATATGCCGCGCAAGGGTCCCGCTCCGAAGCGGCCTATCGACATCGACCCGGTCTACGGGTCGCAGCTGGTCTCCCAGCTCGTGTCGAAGGTCCTCCAGGACGGCAAGAAGCAGGTTGCGCAGCGCATCGTCTACACCGCGCTCGAGGGCTGCCGCGAGAAGACCGGTACCGACCCGGTCGTCACGCTGAAGCGCGCGCTCGACAACGTCAAGCCGACCATCGAGGTCAAGTCCCGTCGTGTCGGTGGCGCGACCTACCAGGTCCCGATCGAGGTCAAGGGCACGCGTGGCACCACGCTCGCGCTGCGCTGGCTGGTCGGCTACGCCTCGGACCGTCGAGAGAAGACGATGCACGAGCGCCTCATGAACGAGATCCTCGACGCCTCCAACGGCCTCGGTGCCGCGGTGAAGAAGCGCGAGGACACCCACAAGATGGCCGAGTCCAACAAGGCCTTCGCGCACTACCGCTGGTGACCACGGGCGGGCGGCGCGCCCCGGTGCGCCGCCTCGCTCCCACCGCACTCCCACTTTCTTTCTAAGGAACGCTGACAACAGTGGCTGTCGACATCACCACGGACCTCAACAAGGTCCGCAACATCGGCATCATGGCGCACATCGACGCCGGCAAGACCACCACCACCGAGCGCATCCTGTTCTACACCGGCATCACGTACAAGATCGGTGAAGTCCACGAGGGCGCTGCCACGATGGACTGGATGGAGCAGGAGCAGGAGCGCGGCATCACGATCACGTCCGCCGCGACGACCTGCTGGTGGAAGGACCACCAGATCAACATCATCGACACCCCCGGTCACGTGGACTTCACCGCCGAGGTCGAGCGCTCGCTGCGCGTCCTCGACGGCGCCGTCGCCGTGTTCGACGGTGTCGCCGGTGTCGAGCCCCAGACCATGACGGTGTGGCGCCAGGCGAACAAGTACTCCGTGCCCCGGATGTGCTTCGTCAACAAGCTGGACCGCACCGGCGCGGACTTCTTCCGCTGCGTCGACATGATGGTCGAGCGCCTCAACTCGACGCCGCTGGTCCTCCAGCTGCCGATCGGCGCCGAGTCCGACTTCATCGGTGTCGTCGACCTGGTCGGCATGCGTGCGCTCGTCTGGCGTGGCGAGACCACGATCGGTGAGGACTACGTCGTCGAGGAGATCCCGGCCGAGCTGGCCGAGCAGGCCGCGGAGTACCGCGAGAAGCTGCTCGAGACGCTGGCCGACGCCGACGACCAGATCATGGAGAAGTTCCTCGACGAGGGCGACTTCACGGTCGAGGAGCTGGAGGCCGCGATCCGTCGCGCGACCCTGGCCGACAAGCTCAACCCGGTGCTCTGCGGCACCGCGTTCAAGAACAAGGGCGTCCAGCCCCTGCTCGACGCGGTCGTCAAGTACCTGCCGTCGCCGCTCGACATCGACGCGATCATCGGCCACTCCGTCAAGGACGAGACCGTCGAGATCAAGCGCCTCCCGTCGGACGACGAGCCGTTCTCCGGCCTGGCCTACAAGATCGCCACCGACCCGCACCTCGGCAAGCTGATCTACGTCCGGGTCTACTCGGGCAAGCTCGAGGCGGGCTCGACCGTGGTCAACTCGGTCAACGGCCGCAAGGAGCGGATCGGCAAGGTCTACCAGATGCACGCCAACAAGCGTGAGGAGATCGCGTCGGTCGGCGCCGGCCAGATCGTCGCCGTCATGGGTCTCAAGGACACCAAGACCGGCCACACGCTGTCCGA
Source organism: Nocardioides endophyticus (assembly GCF_039543845.1). Lineage (NCBI taxonomy): Bacteria > Bacillati > Actinomycetota > Actinomycetes > Propionibacteriales > Nocardioidaceae > Nocardioides > Nocardioides endophyticus. The sequence goes on from NZ_BAABKN010000015.1 coordinate 271,163, forward strand.
CCCGCAGAACCAGGTCATCCTCGAGTCGATGACGTTCCCGGCCCCGGTGATCGAGGTCGCGATCGAGCCCAAGACGAAGAGCGACCAGGAGAAGCTGGGCACCGCGATCCAGCGCCTCTCCGACGAGGACCCGACCTTCACGGTCAAGTCCGACGAGGAGACCGGCCAGACGATCATCGCCGGCATGGGCGAGCTCCACCTGGAGATCCTCGTCGACCGGATGAAGCGCGAGTTCCGCGTCGAGGCCACCGTCGGCAAGCCGCAGGTCGCCTACCGCGAGACCCTCCGCAAGGAGGTCACGAACCACAGCTACACGCACAAGAAGCAGACCGGTGGTTCGGGTCAGTTCGCGAAGGTCGTCGTCTCGCTCGGCCCCAACATCGACCCCGAGACCGGGACCGGCGCTGGCTACGAGTTCGTCAACAACGTCTCGGGTGGTCGCGTGCCGCGCGAGTACATCCCGTCGGTCGACCAGGGTGGCCAGGACGCGCTGGAGTTCGGCGTTCTCGCCGGCTACCCGATGGTGGACGTGAAGTTCACGCTCGAGGACGGCGCCTACCACGACGTCGACTCGTCCGAGCTCGCGTTCAAGATCGCCGGCAACCAGGCCTTCAAGGAGGCCGCACGCATGGCCAAGCCCGTGCTGCTGGAGCCGATGTTCGCGGTGGAGGTGACGACCCCCGAGTCGTTCCTCGGCACCGTCATCGGCGACATCAACAGCCGTCGCGGCCAGATCCAGGCACAGGAGGAGCGTCACGGTGACATGGTCATCAACGCCCTCGTGCCGCTCTCAGAGATGTTCGGGTACGTTGGCGACCTGAGGTCCAAGACCTCCGGTCAGGCTTCGTACTCGATGGAGTTCGACTCGTACGCCGAGGTTCCCACGAACATCGCCGACGAGATCATCAAGAAGGTTCGCGGCGAGTAACTCTCATCCGGACCCTCGGCAGCATCAACTTGTACGAGTCAAGTAACAACCCACACAGGAGGAGCCCCAGTGGCTAAGGCGAAGTTCGAGCGGACCAAGCCGCACGTCAACATCGGCACCATCGGTCACATCGACCACGGTAAGACGACGCTGACGGCGGCGATTACCAAGGTGCTGCATGACAAGTACCCGGATCTCAACGCCGCTTCGGCGTTCGACGAGATCGACAAGGCTCCTGAGGAGCGTCAGCGCGGCATCACGATCTCGATCGCGCACGTTGAGTACCAGACCGAGGCGCGCCACTACGCGCACGTCGACTGCCCTGGTCACGCTGACTACATCAAGAACATGATCACCGGCGCGGCCCAGATGGACGGCGCGATCCTCGTGGTCGCCGCCACCGACGGCCCGATGCCGCAGACGCGTGAGCACGTGCTGCTCGCCCGCCAGGTCGGCGTGCCGGCCCTGGTCGTGGCGCTCAACAAGTGCGACATGGTCGACGACGAGGAGCTCATCGAGCTCGTCGAGATGGAGGTGCGCGAGCTCCTCTCCGAGTACGAGTTCGACGGCGACGACATCCCGGTCGTTCGCGTTGCCGCCTTCCCGGCGCTGCAGGGCGACGCCAAGTGGGGCGACTCGATCCTCGAGCTGATGAACGCGGTCGACGAGTCGATCCCGACCCCGGCCCGTGAGACGGACAAGCCGTTCCTCATGCCCGTCGAGGACGTCTTCACGATCACCGGTCGTGGCACCGTCATCACCGGTCGCATCGAGCGCGGCATCGTCAAGGTCGGCGAGGAGGTCGAGATCATCGGCATCCGCGAGGTTGCTCAGAAGTCGACCGTCACCGGCGTCGAGATGTTCCGCAAGCTGCTCGACGAGGGCCAGGCCGGCGAGAACGTCGGTCTCCTGCTTCGTGGCACCAAGCGCGAGGACATCGAGCGCGGCATGGTCGTCATCAAGCCGGGCACCACGACCCCGCACACCAACTTCGAGGCCTCGGTCTACATCCTCTCGAAGGAGGAGGGCGGCCGTCACACGCCGTTCTTCAACAACTACCGCCCGCAGTTCTACTTCCGTACGACGGACGTGACCGGCGTCGTGACCCTCCCCGAGGGCACCGAGATGGTCATGCCCGGCGACAACACGGAGATGGTCGTTGAGCTGATCCAGCCCATCGCCATGGACGAGGGCCTGCGTTTCGCGATCCGGGAGGGTGGCCGCACCGTCGGCGCCGGCCGGGTCACCAAGATCACCAAGTGATTGACGGAGTCGGCCACCTCAGGGTGGCCGGCTCCGCTCAATGCCGGCCGGGTCACCAAGATCACCAAGTGATTGACGGAGTCGGCCACCTCAGGGTGGCCGGCTCCGCTCAATGCCGGCCGGGTCACCATCACCAAGTGATCCAGCACTGACACGAAGGGCCCCGACAGCCGCAAGGCTGTCGGGGCCCTTCTGTCTGTGCTGATCCCACAGCGGACCGCATGTCGACGCTCGAGCCCAAAGCCCTAGGGTCGTGTTCCGTGAGCAACCAGCGAGTCGACGCGGCGGCAGTGGAGGCAGCGGCCGAGATCCTGGCGCCCGTCGTACGGCGCACCGAGGTCGAGCACAGCGTCCGGCTCAGCGAGATCGTCGGCGCACCGGTGCTGCTCAAGCGCGAGAACCGTCAGCTGACCCGCTCCTACAAGGTGCGCGGCGCCTACCACCTGATCAGCGGGCTCACCGATGCCGAGCGCGCCCGGGGCGTGGTCTGCGCGAGCGCGGGCAACCACGGCCAGGGTCTCGCGTGGAGCTGCGCACGCCTGGGTGTCAACGGCCGGGTCTACGTGCCGGGCAACACCCCACGCCAGAAGCGGCAGCGCATCCTGGCCCTCGGTGAGGGCCGGGTGGACCTCGTCGTCGAGGGGAGCTCGTACGACGTCGCGGGCGCGGCGGCCCTCGCCGACTCCGAGCGGACGGGCGCCGTCTACGTCCCACCGTTCGACGACGTCCGCACGATCGCGGGTCAGGGCACCGTGGCGGTGGAGCTGATGAGCCAGATCGCGCTCCCGGTCCACACCGTCATCGCACCTCTCGGCGGAGGTGGCCTCGTCGCCGGCCTGGCCGTCTGGCTGCGCGAGCGGCACCCGCAGGTGCGCATCGTCGGCGTCGAGCCCCAGGGTGCCGCGAGCATGACGGCCGCGCTCGCCGCGGGGGGACCCGTCCTGCTGCCCGAGGTCGACACCTTCGTCGACGGCGCTGCCGTGGGCCGGGTGGGCGACGTGACGTTCCCACTGGTGCGAGACCTGGTCGACGAGGTCATCACGGTGGAGGCCGGTGCGGTGTGCACCGAGATGCTCGACCTCTACCAGGTCGAGGGGATCATCGCCGAGCCTGCCGGGGCCCTGGCCAGCGCTGCCGCGCGTGAGCTGGCCGGGTCGTTCCCTGCCGACAGCGCCGTCGCCTGCATCGTCTCCGGCGGCAACAACGACGTCAGCAGGTACGGCGAGATCGTCGAGCGCTCGCTCGTCCACCAGGGATTGCGGCACTACTTCCTGGTCTCGTTCCCCCAGGAACCCGGCGCGCTGCGGCACTTCCTCGCCGATGTCCTCGCGGACGGCGAGGACATCGTGGTCTTCGACTACGTCAAGAAGAACAACCGCGAGACCGGACCGGCGCTGGTCGGGATCGAGCTCGACACCGCCGCGGGCCTCGCCGGGCTGCTCGACCGGATGGAGAGCAGCCCGCTCACCATCGAGCGGGTTCCGCCGGGCTCGCCGCTCTTCACCTTCCTGATGTGAGGGCGGCCACGGCCTCACCGAACACCTCGGTGTGCCGGTCGACGTCCGCCTCGGTGTGGTGCGGGCTGAAGAGCGCCATGTTGTGGAACGGCGTCAGCAGCACGCCCCGGTTGAGGCACCACAGGTGCAGGAACCCCTCGAGCTCCTCGTCCACCGCGGCGGCCGCGGCGGCGCCGTCGCGCGGCGGCGGGCAGAACCAGTACTCCGCGCGGCAGCCGAGTCGCTGCACGTGCCACGGCAGATCGTGCTCGGCGATCACGTCGGAGACGCCGGCCGTGAACCGCTCGGCGAGAGGGACCGCCAGCGCGAAGTCCTCGTCGCGCAGACAGGTCGACAGCGTCGCCCGGATCGCGGCCAGGGCGAGCGCGTTGCCGGTGAGTGTGCCCCCGACCCCGGCGACGTCGATCTCGTGGCCGAGCATCGGCCCGGAGAGCCGCTCGGCCACCTCCGCGCTCAGCCCGTACGCCGCACACGGGATGCCGCCGCCGATCGGCTTGCCCACCACCACGATGTCGGGGTCCAGCCCCCACGCGACCGTCGCGCCACCGGGGCCGGCGCACAGCGTGTGAGTCTCGTCGTTCACGAGCAGGACGCCGTGCCGCCGGGTGACCTCGCGGACGCCCTCGAGGTAGCCCGGCTCGGGCAGCACGATCCCGATGTTGGTCAGTGCCGGCTCCATCAGCAGGCAGGCGACGTCCCCGACCGCGAGCCGCCGGTCCAGGGCGTCGAGGTCGTTGAACGGCACCACGGCGGTCGTCTCGGCGACGTCGACCTGCGGCCCGAGGGCGCCCGGCCGCGCCACGACGCGGTCGCCCTGGAGCACGGCCAGGGTCTCGTCCACGGTGCCGTGGTAGCACCAGTCCATGACGGCGACCCGGGGCCGACCGGTGAGGTAGCGCGCGAAGCGCAGCACGAACCGGTTCGCGTCGGTCGCCGACATCGCCAGTTGCCACGACGGCAGCCCGAAGCGTCGGGCCAGCTCCTCGCCCACCCAGACGGCGTCGGCCGACGGCAGCATCGTCGTGATGCCCCGACCGGCCCGCTCGGCGATCGCCGCGGTGACCTGGGGGAGGGCGTGCCCCGTCATCGCCCCGGTGTCGCCGAGGCAGAGGTCGACGTACTCGACGCCGTCGACGTCGACCAGCCGCGCGCCGGCGGCGGACTCGAAGAAGACCGGGAAGCGTCCGGGCCACCGGGTCATCCACGGCATCGGCACGCCGGCGAGCAGCGGCCCGCGCGCCTGCTCGGCGAGCGCGGCGGATCGGGGGTGGGTCGTGACGAAGCGATCCTCCTCGGCGGCCCGCAGGGACTCGATTCGGGTGCGCGTGATCATGAAGGGAAGATAGGCCCATGAGCGAAGAGGGGGTCCGTCCGGCGCGCCCGCACCACAGGCTGACCGACGACGGCCGGCGGATGCGCGAGGTGCTGTCGTACTCGCGGCGGGGCAGTCGGTTCACGCCGCGCCAGCAGCAGGCCTGGACGGCGTATGCCGAGCGCTGGTGGGTGCCCGACGAGTCCGTCGACGAGCCGGGCTTCACGCTGGCCGGCCTGTTCGGTCGCGAGGCGCCGTTGATCGTGGAGATCGGCTCGGGCATCGGCGAGTCGACCGTCGAGCTCGCGGCCACCCGGCCCGACCACGACGTCGTGGCACTCGAGGTGTGGCGCCCCGGCGTCGCCGACACCCTCGGCCGGATCGGCGCTGCCGGCCTGGCCAACGTGCGGATGCTGAGCGTCGACGCCGTCTGGTCGATCGAGCACCTGATCGAGCCGGGCGGCCTGGCGGGGCTCTGGACGTTCTTCCCCGACCCCTGGCACAAGGCCCGGCACCACAAGCGCCGCCTCATCACGCCGTCCTTCGCGGCCGTCGCCGCGCAACGGCTCGCGCCCGGTGCCGAGTGGCGGCTGGCCACCGACTGGGCCGACTACGCCGAGCAGATGGTCGAGGTCCTCGACGCCGAGCCGCTGCTCACCGGCGGTGTGGTGGAACGCTGGGCCGAGCGACCGGTGACCAAGTTCGAGCGCAAGGGCATCGCCGCCGGTCGCGACATCACCGACCTGGCCTACGTGCGCGCCTGAGGACGCGACGTCGTACGACGGACCACGAGCTCGGTCGGCAGGATCACCTGCTCGGGGCGCCAGTCCTCGTCGCCGAGCGCGGCGAGCACCTGGGCCGCGGCGACCCGGCCCTGCTCGTGCACCGGCTGGGAGACCGTCGTCAGGTCGAAGTAGCTCGCCATCTCGTGGTCGTCGATGCCGATCACGGAGACGTCCTCAGGCACCCGGAGGCCGAGCTCGCGGGCCGCGCGGAGGGTGCCGATCGCCATCTCGTCGGAGGCGGCGAAGATCGCGGTCGGCCGGTCCGGCCGGGCGAGCAGATCCCGGCTCGCGCGCAGGCCGCCGGCGACGGTGAACTCGCCGTCCGCCTCGAGCTCGGGACACTGCGCCACCCCGGCCTGCTCCAGAGAGCCGCGGTAGCCGGCGAGCCGGGCAGACGGCGCGGTGAAGTCGAGAACCCCTTCGGTGGCACCGCCGAGGTAGCCGATCCGTTCGTGGCCGAGGTCGAGCAGGTGTCGGGTCGCTGTCGCGGCAGCCTCGTGATCATCGATCCGGACCGTCGCCCAGCCGGGCATGTCGGCACCGACGATGGTGACCGGCCGGCCGAGGTGCGAGAGTCGCTCCAGCTCGTCCGGGCTCGGCTTGAGGCTGAACACCAGGACGGCATCGACCCGCTTCGTCAGCAGGCTGGTCTCGAACACCCGGTGCCGGGCGGAGGCGTCGCCGGCGAGGTTGTAGAGCAGCAGGTCGTAGCCGTGCTCGCGCAGCACTTCCTCGGCGCCCTGGACGATCGCGGCGAAGAACCACTGGGTCACCCGGGGCACGATCACGGCGACGGTGCGGGTGTGCCCGCTGGCGAGCCCGGCCGCGCTGGGGGAGGGCACGTAGCCGAGCCGTCGGGACGACTCCAGGACCCGTGCGCGGGTCTCGTCCGAGACGCCCTGCAGGCCACGCAGCGCGCGCGAGACCGTCGCGGTGGACATCTCCACGTCGCGGGCCACGTCCTTGATGCTGGTCACAGCGGGAGCGCTCCCACTTTCGCGGTAAAGGCACTACGGTGGTGCCCATGACCACGCACCTTCCGGACGGATCCACCCTGGCCTTCGGCGCCGCCACCGCGGCATACCAGATCGAGGGGGCGCACACCGAGGACGGTCGTGGCCCGTCCATCTGGGACACCTTCGCGGCGAAGCCGGGCGCGACCCGCGACGGCCGGGACGGCTCGGTCGCCTGCGACTCCTACCACCGCTTCGAGGAGGACCTCGACCTGGTGGCCGGCATGAACGCGGGCTGGTACCGCTTCTCCGTGGCCTGGCCGCGGATCATCCCGGCGGGCACCGGCGCCGTCGAGACGCGCGGGCTGGACTACTACGACCGGCTGGTCGACGCCGCCCTGGCACGGGGCGTGCAGCCGACCGCGACGCTCTACCACTGGGACCTGCCCCAGGCTCTCGAGGACCGCGGCGGCTGGCTGGAGCGCAGCACCACCGAGGCGTTCGCCGACTACGCGATGGTCGTCCACGACCGCCTCGGTGACCGGGTGAAGGTGTGGGCCACCCACAACGAGCCCTGGTGCGCGGCGTACCTCGGCTACGCGGCCGGCATCCACGCGCCGGGCCGCAAGGAGGGTGGTGCCGGACACCGCGCCGCGCACCACCTCAACCTCGCGCACGGTCTGGCGGCCGCTCGCCTCCACGAGGCTGGCGTGACCGACCTCGGGATCGTGCACAACCTCGCGCCGTTCTGGCCCGAGACCCCGGAGGCCGCCGGTGCCGCCTCCGAGCTCGACGCGGTCCGCAACCGGATCTGGCTCGACCCGCTCGTCGACGGCGTGTACGACGACGAGCTGCTGCGCGTTGCGCCCGAGCTCGCCGACCCGTCCCTGGTGCGCGACGGCGACCTGGCCCTCGTGCACGGGTCCGCCGACTGGCTCGGCGTCAACTACTACACGCCGTTCCGCCCGACGCTCGCCGACCCCACCCTCGACGTACACCCCGAGATCGAGGCCTACCCGGGCGTCACCCCGGTGTCCTTCGTCGTCCGCGAGCCGCGCACCGACATCGGCTGGGAGGTCGACGGCTCCGGTCTCGAGCAGCTCCTGGTCGACACGCACAAGCGCACCGGCCTGCCGATCATGGTCACCGAGAACGGCGCGGCGTACCCCGACGACACCCTCGTGCAGAGTGCCGCCGGGCGACCGGGCTCGATGATGGTGGACGACCAGGACCGGATCGGCTACCTGCGAGACCACATCGTCGCCACCGAGGCTGCACGCGCGGCCGGTGCGGACGTCCGCGGCTACATCGTGTGGACGCTGCTCGACAACTTCGAATGGGCCGAGGGGTACACGAAGACCTTCGGTGTCGTGCACATCGATCCGCAGGACCTCACCCGCACCCCCAAGGCGTCCTACCACTGGCTGGCCGGGCACATCGGCTCCGTCAGCCCTTGACGCTTCCGGCCAGCAGGCCGCGGACGAAGTAGCGCTGCAGGGACAGGAAGACGATCAGCGGCACGATCAGCGAGACGAACGCGCCGGCCGACAGCAGGAACCAGTCCTGCCCGCGCGTGCCGGACAGCTCCGCCAGGCGTGCGGTCAGCGGCGACACGTCGGGGCTGCCGCCGCCGAACACCAGCGCGACGAGCAGGTCGTTCCAGACCCAGAGGAACTGGAAGATCCCGAACGCCGCGATGGCGGGCGCCATCAAGGGCAGCATGATCCGGCTGAAGATCTGCACGTGCCCGGCACCGTCGACGCGCGCCGACTCGATCAGCTCGCCGGGGATCTGGGACATGAAGTTGTGCAGCAGGTAGATCGCCAGCGGCAGCGCGAAGATCGAGTGCGAGAGCCAGATCGTGTAGTAGCCGCCGCCGGGCGCCTCGGAGCCCGTCAGGCCCAGGTCGACGTACAGGCTGAGCAGCGGGATCATCGTCACCTGGATCGGCACGATCTGCAGGGCGAAGACCGCCACGAAGAGGAAGTCCCGTCCCGGGAACCTCATCCACGCGAAGGCGTACGCCGCCATGGTCGCGATGCTCAGCGGGATCAGCACCGCCGGGATCGTGATCACGATCGAGTTCACGAAGTACGTCGAGAGCGCGGTCGGACCGTTGAGCACCTGGTCGTAGTTGTCCAGGGTGAAGCCCGGATTGGTGAAGATCGTCCACCAGCCGCTCGAGGTGATGTCGCTCTCGGGGCGGAAGGACGTGATGAGCAGGCCGATCGTCGGGATCGTCCAGAGCAGCGCGATCAGGATCGCGGCGATCGACGCCCAGGGGGATGTGAGCGCCTTGTGCGCGCTGCTGGCGACCGTCTCCTTGGCGACGACGGACTCGACCGACAGGTCGTTCGGGTCAGCGGTGGTCATCGTGCCTCCAGCTTGCGCATCTGACGGACGTTGTAGATCACGATCGGCATCACCAGGACGAAGATCAGCACGGCCAGTGCCGCACCGAGTCCCTGGTCGAAGGACCGGAAGCTCTGCACGTAGAACTCGTAGGCGAGCACGCTGGTGTCGAAGTTGCCACCCGTCGTGGTCCGCACGATGTCGAACGCCTTGAGGGTCGTGATGCTGATCGTGGTGAGGACGACGATCAGCGAGGGGCGGATGCTCGGGATCGTGATCTGGCGGAACAGCTGCAGACCGCCGGCGCCATCGAGGCGGGCCGCCTCGACGATGTCGTCGGGGATCGCCTTGATCGACGCCGACAGGATCGTCATCGCGAAGCCGGCCTGCACCCAGATCATGATCACGATCAGGAAGATGGTGTTCCACGGCTCGGTGAGCAGGAACCGGTAGGTGTCGAAGCCGAGGGTCTTGAGGACCGCGTTCGCCACACCGATCTGGGCGTCCGACGTCTGGCGGTAGTCGTAGACGAACTTCCAGATGATCGAGGCGCCGACCAGCGAGATCGCCATCGGCAGGAAGATCAGGGCCTTCGCGAACTTCTCGAACCTCGCCCGGTCGATCAGCACGGCGTAGATGAGACCGATCGCCGTCGAGGCCAGCGGCACGACGACGACCCAGACCGCCGTGTTGAGCAGCACCCTGATCAGGGCGCTGTCGGTGAAGATCTTCTGGTAGTTGTCCAGGCCGATGAACTCGTTGCCGGCCGCGTTGCGGAAGGATTGATAGACCGTGGAGATCGCTGGGTAGAGCAGGCCCAGGCAGATCAACAAGACCGCGGGCAGCACGAACGCCGCGGACTGGATCAGCTCTCCCCTGCGGGAGCGCAGTCGCTGCGTCAGCAGCAGGATCACCGCGACGACTCCGAAGAAGAGTCCGATCGCGATGAACATCTGGACGAACTTCTCACCTGTGGACAAGTCGTTCTCCCGGTGGCTCGGGCGGCGGAGCGGCGGCTCACACGGCCGGGTGGACAAGGAGGATGGTGCCGGGCCGCGGGGCCTCCCGTCCATGGCGGACGTGAGGGCCTGCGCGGCCCGGCGGGGTGTTGTTGCCCGCCAGCCGGTCAGCGACCGGCCGGCGGGCGGTCGATCACGGCCAGGACGACTCGATGTTGTCGAGGGTGTCCTGCGTGCTCTGGTCCTCGCCGATCCAAGCAGTCATCTGCTTCCAGAAGGACCCGGCGCCCACGGCGCCCGGCATCAGGTCAGAGCCGTCGAAGCGGAAGACCGCGTCGGGGTTCTGGAGGATCTCGACCGACGTCTTGTCGATCGGGCTGGCCACGTTGGCGATGTCCAGGTTCTTGTTGGCGCTGACGAAGCCACCGTTGGTGGTCGCCTTGCCCTTCTCGTTGACCCACTCGCCACCGGAGATGTAGGTCATCAGGGCCTGGACCTCGATGTTGTCCGAGAACGCGGTCACGAACTCACCACCGCCGAGGACGGGGTTGCCGAACTCCTCGCCCATCGGGGGCAGGTAGAACGCGTAGGCGTCGCCGCCCTCGGACACGTCGGTGCCCTCGGGCCAGTTCGCGGCGTAGAAGCTCGCCTGGCGGTGCATCGCGCACTTGCCGTCGAGGATCGGGAGGCCACCGTCGGTGAACTCAGTGCTCGCGATCGACTTCGAGTCGCCGAACCCGCCGTTGACGTAGTCGTCGTTCTTGAGGATCCCGCCGACCTCGTCGAGCGCCTTGACCACGGCCGGGTCGTTGAAGGAGATCTCGTGGTTGACCCACTGGTCGTAGACGTCCGGACCGGCGGAGCGCAGCATTACGTCCTCGAGCCAGTCGGTGGCCGGCCAACCGGTGGCCTCACCCGAGCCGATGCCCGCGCACCACGGCTTGATGCCCGTGGCGGCGATCTTGTCGGAGAGGGCGATCATGTCGTCCCACGACGTGGGGATGTCCCAGCCCTTCTCCTCGAACATCTTCGGGGAGTACCAGACGAAGGACTTCACGTTGGCGGTCAGCGGCGGGGCGTAGAACTTGCCGTCGACGGTGCCGTACGCCTTCCAGTCCTCGCCGTAGAACTCATCCACGTTGTCGGACACGGTCTTCGGGGCCTCGACGACCTTGCCCGTGTCCTCGACCAGGGTCTTGAGCAGACCCGGCTGGGGCACGAACGCGATGTCCGGCGGGTTGCCGCTCTTGACGCGGACCACCAGCTGGGCCTCGAACTCCTTGGAGCCCTCGTAGGCGACCTTGGCGCCGGTGCACTCCGTGAACAGCTTGAACGAGTCCTTGTACGGCTGGTCCTCGGGGGCGACGATCGAGGTGTAGATGCTGACCTCCTTGCCGCTGAGGTCGCCGAACTGCGTCAGCTGCTCGCACTCCGACTTGCCCTCGCCGGGCGAAGTGCCGCTGGCCTCGCTACTGCCTCCGTCATCGCTGCCGCCACAGCCAGCGAGGACGAGTCCTCCGCTGATGAGAACGGCAGCGACTGCCATTCCGCGACGCGTGTTGCGTGATCGCATGCGTGCATTCCTCTCTGGGTTGTCAGCAGGTCCGTCTAGTCCGCGCGCCTTCAAACCCGCTCCGTCCAGGACGATGCAAACGTTTACGCGCGTGCCCGTCAAGCACCGCCGGTCACGATTTTGTAACGCAGGTCACATTTCAATGGGAACGCTCCCATGGCTGAAAGTTAACCACGTCACGTGGGGCCGGCGCCGCAGGATCTCCAGGTTTGTTACCGGAGCGTGACGGCCTATCTGCGCCAGCGTTCTGACGCTCGGTCGGTCCGACCGGGTGCCGTGATCGCAGCAGAAGTGCGGGCGGGATCGACCGTCGGCGCGGATCGACGGCATTTCTCTCGGTCTAGACCACTGCTCGCCTCCGGTCGCACCGGGGTTCTGACCGGGTCTCAACCTTTCCGCCGTCGGGATGCTCTTCTACTTCTGACAGCACCGACAGGTCGGAGGGTGGCGGCGTGGCAAGCACGCAGATCGGGTTCAGCGAGTTCATGGCGGCTCGCTGGGGGCCGCTGTACCGCACCGCCTACCTGCTGACGGGTGACCGGCACGAGGCCGAGGACCTGCTGCAGGGGGCGCTCGCCCGCACTTGTGTCCGGTGGGACTCGATCCGCGACAAGGGTGCGGCCGATGCCTACGTACGGCGCGCGATGGTGCACGCCGCCTCTCGCCAGTGGGGCAAGCGCGGCCGCGAGGTCGTCACCGACGAGGTGCCCGACCTCGGCCACTTCGGCGGGCTCGACGTCCGGGCCGACCATCTCGCGCTGTGGGCGGAGATCCGCAGGCTGCCGCCGCGGATGCGCGCCACCCTGGTGCTCCGCTACGTCGAGGACCTGACCGAGGCGGCCACCGCGCACGAGCTCGGCTGCTCGGTCGGGGCCGTCAAGAGCCAGACCCACCACGCCCTGAAGCGGCTCCGGGCCGCTCTGCCCGACCTACAGCTCGCCGAGGAGACGTCATGAGCGCGACCGAGATCCGAGAGACCCTGAAGGCCGTCCGCGACGCGGCCGTCGTGCCGACCGTCGACCGGGTCGCCTTCGCACGACGCGTCCGCGCCGAGCGCCGCCGTCGTACGGCGGCGCGGGCCGCCGCCGCAACGGCCGTCGCCGCCAGCGTGGCGGCGGTCGCGGGCGTGAGCGCGTCCGTCCTGCCCCGCGACCCCGCGCCCCCGACCTCGGTGGCGGCGGCCGCGGTCGCGGACCCGGAGCAGCTGGTCGGGTTCGTGGTCGACGGGCATCTGGTCGTCGGCGGGTCCGGCGGCTACCACGTGACCAGCGTGCCCGCTCGCAACGTCCTCGGCGTCGTCGATGAGCTGCTGGTGCTGACCGACGGGACCGGTGCCCTGGTCGGCGTCCCGGTCGCGGCCGACGGCACGCCGGGTCCCGAGCGGCGACTGCTGCCCGGCGCCGTCGCCTACGCCTGGCTCGACCGGGGCGACGGCACCGTCTACGTCGTCGACGAGCTCGGGCGGCTTCGCTCCTGGCGCCCGGGCGATGGGCGGTGGACCACCCAGCCGTCTCCCCAGGCCGACCTGTACCTCGTCGACAGCGGTCACCAGGTCGAGTCCGGCCCGGGTGGTGCGACCCTCGTCGCCGACGGACTGCGGCGCGCACTGCCCTCCGGCGGCGGCATCACCGGAGGCGGGCTCGCCGGATCGGTCCTGGCGTGGGAGACGACGCGCCAGCTCCGGTTCTACGACGCCGACACCGGCCGGCGCCTGGCCCGCGTCCCGGGTCAGTGGAGCGGGGCTCTGTCGACCGACGGGAGGTCGTACGCCGGCAGCCAGGACGGCCGGGTGAGTGTCGTCGACACCCGAGACGGCGCCGTGACCGACGTGAGCGGTCCCGCCGGCCTCGACGGAGTCGCGTGGACCGGCGACGCGACCTTCGTCGGCCGGGAACGCACGGCCGACGGCGCGACCCTCTGGGAGTGCCGGGCGGACACGCTGTCGTGCACCCGGCTGTACGCCGACCCGTCCGGCACCCTCCAGCTGCACTCCTGAGTGTCGGTCAGGCGATGTCCGCGGGCGAGAACTCTCGGGGCTCGACCAGCACGATCCGGTTGCCGGAGTCGTCGCGGCACAGCGCCTCGACGCCGTACGGCCTCTCCTCGGGATTCTGGAGGAACTCCACGACCTTGGCGCCGAGCTCCTCGTACGTCTTCTGGCAGTCGTCGACGTTCATCCCCAGACCGTTGAGACCACCGTCGGCCTGAGCGCGGTTCATCGCCGCGCGGCGAGCCGGCGTCGTAGCTCGGCCTCGCGGGCGAGCCGGGCGCCGTCACGGTCGCGGCGTGCCGCGATCACCGCCGCGAGGTACGCCTCCGACGGAGTGCCGGGCGGTGGCGCGGGGGCGACTTACTCGCTGACGGCGATGGCGAGCCGGTCGCCGATGGCGGCTCGGGATGCCGGGTCGATCTGCGGCAGCCGCCCGAGGAACTGGCGTACTGCGAGCGCGAGGCCGGTCGGCAGGGTGGCCATGTCGGCCTGTGCCGCCCACGCCACCAGGGGCGGGGGCATGGCGGCGGGGAGCGGCAGGTTGAGCCGGACCCGGTCGCGGACGACGTACGTGCCCGCGGCGTAGTCGCCGAGACGCTTGCCGCGCGGGCTGATCAGTGCACAGAAGAACGCCGGTCCGCCGAAGAACGCGTAGATCTCGACGACGCCGACCAGTGCCCGCACGAACGCGTGCTGGAAGGAGATCGGGCCCGCGTCGTCGCGGACCGCACGCAAGCCCATGGCCAGCTTGCCCAGCGACTTGCCACGGGTCAGCGTCTCGATGGTCGTCGGGAACACGACGAGCGACACGATCACCGAGGCGAGCATGGCGACCTGGACCAGCGCCTCGTCGGCCTGCAGGGCAGCGATCACCAGCCCGACGACCAGCGCGACCAGGAGGCTGAAGCAGGCGATGACGTCGATGAGTCCCGATGCGATGCGGGAGCCGAGGGTGGCCGGTGGCAGGTCGAGGGCCACCGCCTCGCCGGTGACGAGGTCGTCGGTGGTGAGCGTCGCAAACTCCGGGGTCGCCATCGCGGACATCCTAGGAGTCCTAGGCTCTGCGCATGGACCTCGACGCGTACGTCGCGGCGCACCTCGCCGAGTGGCGTCGGCTCGACGAGCTCTCGCGCCGCCGGCGGCTGTCGGGTCCGGAGTCGGACGAGCTGGTCGAGCGCTACCAGCAGGTCGCGACGCACCTCTCCGTCGTACGCACGTCCGCGCCCGACGCCACCCTGGTGGCCTACCTCTCGACGCTGCTCGCCCGAGCCCGCAACCGTGCGACCGGTGCCCGCACCGGCACCTGGCGCGGGGTCCAGCGGTTCTTCGTCGACCGGTTCCCCGGGGCGCTGTACCGCCTGCGCTGGTGGTGGGTGGGCACGCTGGCGGCCAACGTCGTGGTGACCGGGGTGATGATCGCGTGGCTGCTCGGCCACCCCGCCGTCGAGCAGAGCCTGCTGTCGCCCGCGGAGGTCGACCAGCTGGTCTCCCACGACTTCGAGGACTACTACAGCGAGTACGCCGCCAGCCACTTCGCGGCCCAGGTCTGGGTCAACAACGCCTGGGTCGCCGCGCTCTGCATCGCCCTCGGCGTGCTCGGGCTGCCGGTCATCTGGCTGCTGTTCCAGAACGTCGCCAACCTCGCGATCATCGGCTCGATCATGATCCGCCACGACCACGGTGCACACTTCTTCGGTCTGATCCTGCCGCACGGGCTGCTCGAGCTGACCGCCGTCTTCGTCGCCGGCGGCACCGGGCTCAAGCTCTTCTGGTCCTGGGTCGAGCCCGGTGAGCTGACCCGCACCCAGTCCCTGGCCCGCGAGGGCCGCACCGCGGGCACGATCGCGCTCGGCCTGATCGCGGTGCTGCTCGTCAGCGGGATCATCGAGGCGTTCGTGACGCCGTCGCCGCTGCCCACCTGGGCTCGCGTCAGCATCGGGCTGATCGCGGAGGCGGTGTTCTTCGCCTACGTCTTCGTCCTGGGTCGCAGTGCCTTCGGCCGTGGGCAGACGGGCGACCTCGACGCGGCCCTCCTCGAGGACCGGGTGGCCACCCAAGCCTGACCGTCTCAACCCGTCAGAGGAGGCCGCGAGCCTTCAACCCCAGGTAGTGGTCGGCGAGCGCGGGCGGGAGGTCGTCGGCGTCGACGACGTCGACCCCGAGCGCGCGCAGCATCTCGGCGGTGTGGCGGCGGCGGCCGATGACCTGCTCGGCGGCCGCGGCGTCGTACACCTCGTCGAGGGTGGCCAGGGTCCCGGTGAGCTGCTCGAGCTCCGGATCGCGCACCGATGCCAGCACCACGCGGTGGTGGCGCGTCAGCGCCCCCAGCACCGGCAGTAGGCCCTCCTCGACAGCGGACGGCTCGAGCGGCGTCAGGAGCACCACCAGCGCGCGCTGGCGGCCGAGGCCGTTGACGGCGCCGGCCAGCCCGGTCCAGTCCGCCTCCGCGATCACCGGGTCCAGGGTGGCCATCGACTCCTGCAGTCGGGCGGCGATGTCACGGTTGCCCGCGAAGCGGAGCCGGCTGCGCACCCGCCGGTCGCCGGCGACGAAGTCGACGCGGTCGCCGGCTCGGGTCGCCAACGAGGCGAGCAGCAGAGCGGCGTCCATCGCGGAGTCCAGGCGGGGTACGTCGCCGACCCGCCCGGCCGACGTACGCGATGTGTCGAGCACCAGCACGACCCGGCGGTCGCGCTCCGGCTGCCAGGTGCGTACGACGACGCTGCGGCTGCGGGCGCTCGCGCGCCAGTCGATCGAGCGGACGTCGTCGCCCTGGACGTACTCCCGCAGCGAGTCGAACTCGGTGCCTTGGCCGCGGACGCGGACGGCTGCGCGACCGTCCAGCTCACGCAGCCGTGCCAGCCTGCTCGGCAGATGCTTGCGGGAGTCGAACGGTGGCAGCGCCCGGACCGCGCCGTCGACCGGCCGGGTGCGTTGCCGCGCTGCGAGTCCCAGTGGCCCGCGGAGCCGGACGGTCACGCCGACTGCGCGCAGGTCGCCGCGCCGGCGCGGCAGCAGGGCAGTGGTCAGCACCACCCGGTCGCCGGGCGCGAGGGAGATCCGGTGCCGGTTACCGGTGGCGCCGGCCGTCGGCTGCCACGCGTCTCGGACGACGCCGGACAGCCGCCGGCGTGAGCTGTTGGTGGCGACCAGCGACGTCGCCGTCGGGTCGCCGAGCCGGACCGAGCCCACCGGAGG
Organism: Nocardioides endophyticus; assembly: GCF_039543845.1. Taxonomy (NCBI): domain Bacteria; kingdom Bacillati; phylum Actinomycetota; class Actinomycetes; order Propionibacteriales; family Nocardioidaceae; genus Nocardioides; species Nocardioides endophyticus. The sequence goes on from NZ_BAABKN010000015.1 coordinate 287,993, forward strand.
GCGCTCCAGCGAGAGCGCGGCAGGCACCGGGGCGAGCAGCAGGTCGACGCCGACCAGCAGCAGGACCGCGAGCACCCACAGCCACATCGTGCTCATCTCCGGGCGCAGCAGGACCGCCCCCACTCCCAGCAGGAGCAGCAGCGGGACGCGGCCGGAGATCGACACGATGACCTACTTCCTGGGACCTACCGGGGGACCGGCACCGAGCCGAGCGCGGACGCCAGGACCTGGGCGACCTCGACGCCCTCGAGCTCGGCCTCCGGACGCAGGCCCAATCGGTGCACGAGCGTCGCGTGGGCAAGTGCCTTGACGTCGTCGGGAGTGACGAAGTCGCGACCGGTCAGCCAGGCCCAGGCGCGAGCGGAGCGCAGCAGCGCGGTGGCACCACGGGGGCTGACGCCCAGGCTCAGCGACGGTGACTCCCGGGTCGCGCGGGCGATGTCGACGATGTAGCCCGCGACCTCGGGGCTGACCTGCACCTGGTTGACGGCAGCCCGGCCTGCGGCGATGTCGGCCGCCCCGGCGACCGGTCGTACGCCGGCCCCGGCGACGTCGCGCGGGTCGAAGCCGGCCGCGTGCCGTCGCAGGATCTCCAGCTCCGCGTTGCGGTCGGGGATCGGCAGCACGACCTTGAGCAGGAACCGGTCGAGCTGGGCCTCAGGGAGTGGATAGGTCCCTTCGTACTCGACCGGGTTCTGGGTCGCCGCCACCAGGAACGGCCTCGGGAGCGGCCGCGAGACGCCGTCGACCGAGACCTGTCCCTCCTCCATCGCCTCCAGCAGCGCGGACTGGGTCTTGGGTGGGGTCCGGTTGATCTCGTCGGCCAGCAGCAGGTTGGTGAAGATCGGCCCCTCGCGGAAGCTGAGCTCGCCCTGCCGGCTGTCGATCACCATCGAGCCGGTGATGTCGCCGGGCATCAGGTCGGGCGTGAACTGCACCCGCCGGGTGTCCACCGACAGCGCACCGGCGAGGGTACGCACCAGCAGCGTCTTGGCGACGCCCGGCACGCCCTCCATCAGCACGTGGCCGCCGCAGAGCAGGGCGACCAGCAGGCCGGAGACGGCGGCATCCTGGCCGACGACGGCCTTCGCGACCTCCGTGCGTACGGCGGCCAGGCGCTCGCGCGCCTCCTGCCCGGTGGGGGTGTCACTCATGGTCGGCGTACCTCTCTGTCGAGCTCGGCCAGCTGGTCGGCCAGGGTGATCAGGTCGTGGTCGTTCGCGGGTGGTGCGGCGTGAGGCCCCAGCAGGGCGCCGATGTCGGCGACCGGACGGCCGGTGTGGCGGGCCACGTCGCGGATCAGGGTGTCCGGGTCGGGGTGGCTGCCCAGGCGCAGCCGCTCGGCCGCCCGGATCCGGGCGGCCGAGCGCAGTACGGACGCGGCGTGTGCCCGGTCGCCGGCCTTGCGGTAGAGCCGGCCCCGACTCCGGGTGGTCTCGATGGCCTTCACCGCCACCGGCAGCGGCTCGATGGCCAGCGCCCCGAGTCGGCGGGACCGCCACACGAGCAGGGCGATCGTCGCGATCGCGAGCAGCCAGAGCGCCGGGCGCAGCCAGCGCGGCAGCAGCGTCGCCAGGCTCACGCCGTCGTCGGCGACGAGGTCGTCGAGAGAAGGGACGTACCAGACAAGCCGGTCGGTCTGGCCGAGCAGCCGCAGGCCGACGGCCGCGTTGTCCGCCCGCAGTACCTGGTCGTTGCTCAGGGCCTGTCCGGCTCCCAGGAGCACGATTCCCGGACGAGGCTCGGCGAGCAGGGCGCCGTCGTCGGTCCGGAAGCAGCCGCCGTCGACGGGATAGGCGAAGCCGAAGTCCACGGCGACCGACAGCTCGGCGTACGTCGGATCGGCGCAGTCCGCCTCGACCGCGTCGCCGACCTCGACGCCCATGGGCAACGTGCTGAGGCCGAACGCGTCGGTGGTGCCGGGGCCGGCGTCGACGATCACCAGCCGGCCGGCTGCGGCCCGCTCGACGAGCCGGTCGGTGGTGCTCTGGCCGAGGAGCTCGGTCGAGGTGACCACCACCGTCGTGTCGGCGTCGATGTCGGTGTCGTCGAGGTCGTCGGCGCTGCGGACGACGTCGACCTCGACGCCCTGGTCATCGAGCACCTGGGCCAGGGCGCGCGCGCCGTTGGGGTCCGCGTTCTCGGGATCCAGGTCGGCGTAGCGAGCCGCGCCCTGGCCGGCGAGCACGATGACGGTGAGGACGGCGACGACCAGGCCGAGGAAGATCAGCACCGAGGAACGGTTGATGTGACGGCGGCCGGTGCGCTCCGGCGCCGCGGTCGGGGCGCTCACCGACGACCCGCCAGGGCGTCGTCGAGCGCCAGTACGTCGGCCGCCTGGTCGCGGGTGGCCGGCCGGTCGCCGTACCGGACCGCGTCGAAGAGCTCCGCGGTGCCGGAGACCCGCGTCCGTTGGTCGGGATAGGTCGACGCCAGGGCGTCGGCGACCTCGTGTGCGGTGGCGCCCGGTCGGTCGTCGAGCCAGCCGCGCTCGACCTGCCGCACGGTCAGGGCCCGGAAGCCGTCGACCAACGCCTCGGCGTTGCGTCCTTCGGCGAGTGCCCGCTCGGCGGCTGACCGCAGCTCGGCGGCCGTCACCGCCACGTCCTCGACGACCGGTCCGGATCGACCGGCTGCGCGGGGCGTACGGCGTGCCCGCGACAGCAGCCATGCGAGAGCCAGCCCGAGCAGCAGCAAGGCGACGATCGCTGCGAACGTCGACAGCGGCGGTGCCTTCGACGCCCCGTCGATCGCGCTGCTGATCAGGCGGTCGAGCCAGTTCAGGATCTGCTCGAAGACGTTGCGCTCGTGGTACTCCGGGTGCACCAGTTCGCGGCGCAGCAGGGACCGCGCTTCATCCCCCGAGGGGTCGAGCGGTGGCTCCGAGGTGAGCACCCGCAGCAGGAGGCTCACGAGGTGGTGATCCCCGCCTGCGTCATCAGCTCGACGTCGTACGCCTCCTTGCGCATCCGCTGGTCGAGGTACTGCAGCGACGTCACCGCCGACGTGAACGGGGCGACGAACGCGGTGGCGAGCACCGAGCCGAGAGCGTTGACGACGACGAGCACCAGGACCGCGACGCCCGTGTCGGGGATGGCGAGGCCCGCGACCTGGCCGACGATGGAGAACGGCACGGTGAGGATCTGGGCGGCGACCAGCGTGATGACGACCGTGAGGAGGCCGATCCCGAACGTGCGCCAGAACTGCTTGCGGGTCAGGCGATAGCCGCGGCCGATGGCTGCGAACACGCCGATCCGCTCGATCGCCAGGGCCGGCACCGCCAAGTAGGTCACCCGGATCCAGGTCCAGCACAGCAGGGCGACGAGAGCCGCTCCGCTGAACACGAACCAGATCAGGGCAGCGACCCACCAGTCGATGAGCACGATCAGGAGCACCGAGGCTCCGACGTACCCGCCGAGCACGACCAGCCAGATCAGACCGATGAGCAGCGTCACGCCGACCAGGCGCCACCGAGTGCCGCGGGTAGCTGCCCACGCCTCGGCCAGCGAGAGCCGGCGCCCGACTGCGGCGGCGGCGGCGACGTGAGCGACCATCCCGGTCACGAAGATCATGCCGACGTACTGCAGGACCGTGCCGAGGACGAACGCGCCGCCAACGGCGACGCCGCTCACGATCTCGGCGGTGTCGTCTCCGGACGCGTCGGCGGAGAAGTCCACCGCCAGGGCGACCGCGGCCGTCACGACAACCGGGATCGCCATGGCGAAGGCCGCGACCAGCACGGCCGCGCCGACGGTCGCCTTCGGGTTGAAACGGATGATCCGGAACGCCGCGTCGTAGATGTCGCCGAGTCCCAGTGGCCGCAGCGGCATCGCGCCCGGCTTGTGGGCCGCGCCCAGCATGCCCGGTGCCCACTGCGGAGGTGGGGGACCGGGCGCGTAACGAGGCGCGTAGCCAGGTCCGTAGCCAGGTCCGTAGCTAGGCGGTCTGCCCCAGGTCGGCGGTGGGGGAGGCGGCGGCGGGGTCCATCCGGGTGGCGGTGGCTGGCCCGGGCCACCACCCGGCGGTGGATATCCCTCGGTCCCCGACATGGGCACATCCTGACAGGCTCAGTGCCCCGTCTGTTGCGGTACGGCGTGGCTGGGCAGCACGCAGGCGGCGTCGAGGCCGAGCACGTGGTTGAGGCGGCCGAAGGCGAGCCACGAACCCAGGCACATCGAGATCTCGACGATCTCCCGGTCGCTGTAGTGCGCCTTCATCCGGGTCCAGAAGGCGTCGTCGAGCCCGTGGTGGTCGAGCGCGTACCGCTCGGCGTACTCCGCGGCGAGGCGGGTGCGGTCGTCGAAGTCCGCCGTGGTGCGCCAGTCGGTCACAGCGTCGGCGAAGGTGGCCTCGACCTTCGCCCCGTCGCGCTCGGTGCGCCAGTCCTGGCAGAAGAGGCAGCCGTTGATCTGGGCGATTCGGAGCCTGGCGGCCTCGAACTCACGGAGGCCGAGGGTCGTGTGCTCGTAGACGGCGCCGGCGAACTTCGAGGCCGCCACCCCGATGCCGGGCACCATCTCACCCCACACGTACATGATCGGGTCCTTGTCCTCGGGCAGGTCGATGATCACGGTGTGCTCCTTCCGATGCGGCCGCTCGCGGGGGCGAGAGGTACGTCGAGCCCGTCGTACAGGCCGGGCTCTGCTGCGGTCAGCCAGGGGATGGCGTTGACCAGTCTGTTGGCGGCGGTGGCGTTGCCGCCGGCGGCGCGGTTGTCGCCCTCGTCGGTGGCCTCCAGGCTCACCTCGATGCGGGGGCGGCCCTCGATCACGACGCGGTGTGCGCCGGCGCCGCCGTCGGGCGGCAGTGGCCAGTCGGGGGCGCAGTCGGCCCCGATCCGGGTCACGTGCTCGATCACGATGCGGGGGACGCCGTCGACGACGCCCTGCACCTCGAAGCGGAGCGCGCCCTGAGTGCCTGCCTCGAACAGTCCCATCGCATTGGTGACGTCGACCTCGAGCTGTCGCCGCTCGAGCGTCTCGCGGATCTCGTCCAGCTCGACGCCGAGCGCCCGGGCGATCATCCGAACCTGGCCACCCCACACCATGGTCGGTACGCCGGCCGCCACGATCGGGGGCTCGTAGTCCATCGGCTGGCCCATGCCGACCAGCAGCCGCACCGAGTCGGGCTGGTCGTAGGTCGAGTAGTCGAAGATCTCCTGGCACCGGACCTCGTCGACGGTGCCGGCCATCGCGCTGACGAGCACCGGGAGCACGTCGTTGCCCCAGCCCGGGTCCACGCCGCTGGCGAAGAGCGCGCTCGCACCTTCCTTGGCTGCCGCCAGCAGGGGGCCGGTGAGCTCCGGCGGCGCGCTGCGGTGGTCGTAGAGCGCATAGAGCGCCGGGGTCACGACCACGGCTCCAGCGCTGAGGCACCGTGCGGCGTCGGCTGCCGCGGCGGCCGGCCGGATGTCGCCCGACGCCGTGTAGGCGACGGCTCCGGCCCCGCCGAGCGCCGCGAGGGCCGCGTCGACGTCGGTGGTCGCCGCGACGCCGAGCGAGCGATCCAGACCGGCCAGGTCGCCCGCGTCGCGGCCGACCTTGGCGGGGGAGGAGACGAGCACGGCGGCCAGCTCCAGGCCCGGGTGGGCGTCGATCGACCGGATCGCCGCTCGGCCCATGTTGCCGGTGCCCCAGACCACAACGGGGATCGGGAAGCCGGCACCTTCGGCGGCGAAGTGGAACGCGTTCTCGTTCTGCATGTGGGGACGATAGCCCGGCACGCCTGGTGTCCGCATCGAATCGTTTCCCGGCCCGCTGGTTCGGTAGATTTCGAGACGCGTCGCGCGTTCCCTCGCTTCGCTCGGGTCCGCGCCGACGCTCCTCAATCTCCCCGGCTGAGCCCTCGCCCGTCGCAAGCTCCGGCCGAAGGGCCGGGGAATTTGGCGTGGTGCCGGATCTCTGTCAAGATAGTTCGGTTGCCTCGGCCGGGTTGCCGGGGTGCACCACATCTTGACTATTGAATCGCGTCTCCTGGACAAACTCAGTGGTCTTGGCCTGTGGCCGCACCGAACCGGAGACCCGATCTGCCTGACGAACCGTCAGGCGCCACCAACACCAAGTGCGAGATCCCGGTCTCGTGTTGCGTCTCAACTTCGCGACACGCCCGACCGCGGGGGTCGGAGCGGGCGGGGTGGAGAAGCAGCAGGGAAGGGCCGACTCAAGCCGGAGGACGCTCGCAACACGTACGCGGTACAGATCGAGAAGGACGAGAGAGACCTATGGCGGGACAGAAGATCCGCATCAGGCTCAAGGCCTATGACCACGAGGTGATCGACACCTCGGCGCGCAAGATCGTGGACACGGTTACCCGCACGGGTGCCAAGGTCGCCGGCCCGGTGCCGCTGCCGACCGAGAAGAACGTGTACTGCGTCATCCGCTCGCCCCACAAGTACAAGGACTCCCGCGAGCACTTTGAGATGCGCACCCACAAGCGCCTCATCGACATCATCGACCCCACTCCGAAGACGGTTGACTCGCTGATGCGTCTCGACCTGCCTGCCGGTGTGGACATCGAGATCAAGCTCTGAGGTCGAGGACATGACTTTCGAACGCAACGTGAAGGGGCTGCTGGGCACCAAGCTCGGCATGACCCAGGTCTGGGACGAGAACAACAAGGTCGTCCCCGTGACGGTCATCGATGCCGGTGCCAACGTGGTGACCCTCGTTCGCACCCCCTCCGTCGACGGCTACAACGCCGTCCAGGTGGGCTACGGCGAGATCGACGGCCGCAAGGTGAACAAGCCGCTGGCCGGCCAGTTCACCAAGGCGGGCACCACGCCGCGCCGCCACATCGTGGAGATCCGCACCGCCCTCGCGACCGACTACACGGTCGGCCAGGAGCTGCCCGTCGACACGTTCGCCGCCGGCGACGAGGTCGACGTGACCGGCACCAGCAAGGGCAAGGGCTTCGCCGGCGTCATGAAGCTGCACGGCTTCCACGGCGTCTCGGCGTCCCACGGCGCGCACCGCAACCACCGCAAGCCCGGCTCGATCGGTGCCTGCGCTACCCCCGGTCGCGTGTTCAAGGGCACCCGGATGGCGGGCCGGATGGGTTCCGACACCGTCACGACCCAGAACATCACCGTCCACGCCGTCGACGTCGAGAAGGGCCTGATCCTGCTCAAGGGTGCCGTTCCCGGCCCCAAGGGCGGACTCGTGGTCCTCCGTACGGCCGCCAAGAAGCCGCAGGAGGTCTGAGCATGGCTACCACTGAGAAGCCCGCCGCGAAGAAGACTGCCACGAAGAAGAGCGCCGCGAAGGCCTCGGCCCCCAAGAAGGTCACAGTCGACCTTCCCGCCGAGATCTTCGACGTCGAGGTCAACATCCCGCTGATCCACCAGGTCGTCGTGGCCCAGCAGGCCGCTGCTCGTCAGGGCACCGCGTCCACCAAGCGTCGCGGCGAGGTCCGCGGCGGTGGCCGCAAGCCCTACAAGCAGAAGGGCACCGGTCGCGCCCGCCAGGGCTCGACCCGCGCGCCGCAGTTCGCCGGTGGTGGCGTCGTCCACGGCCCCAAGCCGCGTGACTACGACCAGCGGACCCCCAAGAAGATGAAGGCCGCCGCCCTGCGTGGCGCCCTCTCCGACCGGGCCCGCAACGACCGCGTGCACGTCATCGAGTCGCTGGTCAGCGCCGAGGTGCCGTCGACCAAGGCCGCTATCGCCGCCCTGGCGTCGGTCTCGGACCGCAGCAACTTCCTCGTCGTGCTCGAGCGCACCGACTCGGTCACCTGGCTGTCGCTGCGCAACGCCCCCGAGGTGCACATCGTGGCTGTCGACCAGCTCAACACCTACGACGTGCTGGCCTCTGACGACGTTGTCTTCACCAAGGGCGCCTTCGACGCTCTGGTGAGCGGCGGCACGAAGATCGAGGAGGATGCCAAGTGAGCACCCTGCACAAGGACCACCGCGACATCCTGCTCGCGCCGGTCGTGTCCGAGAAGAGCTACTCGCTCCTCGACGCGAACAAGTACACCTTCCTGGTGCACCCGGACGCGAACAAGACCGAGATCAAGATCGCGGTCGAGAAGATCTTCAACGTCAAGGTGACCTCGGTCAACACGCTGAACCGCGCGGGCAAGACGCGGCGCACCCGCAACGGCCTGGGCAAGCGCAAGGACACGAAGCGCGCGATCGTCAGCCTCGCCGAGGGTGACCGCATCGACATCTTCGGAGGCCCGGTCTCCTGACCGGCGCGGACTAGAGGACTGAAGACACATGGCTATCCGTAAGTACAAGCCGACCACCCCGGGCCGTCGCGGCTCGTCGGTCGCCGACTTCGTCGAGATCACCCGGACCACTCCGGAGAAGTCGCTGACGCGTCCGCTGCCCAAGAAGGGCGGCCGCAACAACCAGGGCCGGATCACCACCCGGCACCAGGGTGGCGGTCACAAGCGGGCCTACCGCATCATCGACTTCCGTCGCTACGACAAGGACGGCGTGCCGGCCAAGGTCGCGCACATCGAGTACGACCCGAACCGCACCGCGCGCATCGCGCTGCTGCACTACGCCGACGGCGAGAAGCGCTACATCATCGCGCCGAAGGACCTGGTGCAGGGCACGCCGGTCGAGTCGGGTCCCAACGCCGACATCAAGCCGGGCAACAACCTGCCGCTGCGCAACATCCCCGTCGGTACGACGATCCACTGCGTGGAGCTGCGTCCCGGTGGCGGTGCGAAGATCGCCCGCTCGGCCGGCAACAGCGCTCAGCTCGTTGCCCGTGAGGGCTCCCGCGCCACGCTGCGTCTGCCCTCGGGCGAGATGCGGTTCGTGGACGTGCGCTGCCGCGCCACCGTGGGTGAGGTCGGCAACGCCGAGCAGTCCAACATCAACTGGGGCAAGGCCGGCCGCATGCGCTGGAAGGGCAAGCGCCCGACCGTCCGTGGTGTCGTCATGAACCCGGTCGACCACCCGCACGGTGGTGGAGAGGGCAAGACCTCCGGTGGCCGCCACCCGGTCTCGCCGTGGGGCAAGCCCGAGGGCCGTACGCGCAAGCGCAAGGCCAGCGACTCCCAGATCATCCGTCGCCGCAAGACCGGCAAGGGTAGGAAGTAACAGATATGCCTCGTAGCCTGAAGAAGGGCCCCTTCATCGACGACCACCTTCAGAAGAAGGTGGACGCCGAGAACGCCAAGGGCTCCCACAACGTCATCAAGACGTGGTCACGCCGCTCCATGATCATCCCCGACATGATCGGCCACACGATCGCGGTCCACGACGGTCGCAAGCACGTTCCGGTCTTCGTGACCGACGCGATGGTCGGCCACAAGCTCGGGGAGTTCGCTCCCACCCGCACCTACCGCGGGCACGTCAAGGAAGACCGGAAGGGGCGTCGTCGATGAGCACCACCGAGCGCCAGCGCACCAGCGCGCGCCGCGAGACGCTTCTCGGCGACCAGCCGGGCGCCTACGCGAGTGCCCGCTTCGTGCGGATCACCCCGATGAAGGCCCGGCGTGTCGTCGACATGGTCCGCGGCATGACCGTCGAGGAGGCCCGTCCGCTGCTGAAGTTCGCGCCGCAGGCCGCCGCCGAGACCGTCCTGAAGGTGCTCAACAGCGCCGTCGCGAATGCCGAGACCACTGAGGGTCTCGCCACGAACGACCTGGTGATCTCCGTCGCGCAGGTCGACGAGGGCCCCACGATGAAGCGGTGGCGTCCGCGTGCGCAGGGTCGTGCGACCCGCATCAACAAGCGCACCAGCCACATCACGCTGGTCGTCCAGCCGGCCGAGGTCGTAGCTGCGGCGAAGGCGACCCCCAAGAAGAGGAAGAGTGCCTGATGGGCCAGAAGATCAACCCGAACGGCTTCCGCTTGGGCATCTCGACGGACCACAAGAGCCGTTGGTACGCCGACAAGCTCTACAAGTCGTACGTCGGCGAGGACGTCGCCATCCGCAAGCTGCTCTCCAAGGGCATGGAGCGGGCCGGCATTGCCAAGGTCGAGATCGAGCGCACCCGTGACCGCGTCCGTGTGGACATCCACACCGCGCGTCCCGGCATCGTCATCGGTCGCCGCGGCGCCGAGGCCGATCGCATCCGTGGCGAGCTCGAGAAGCTCACCGGCAAGCAGGTCCAGCTGAACATCCTCGAGGTCAAGAACCCCGAGATCGACGCTCAGCTGGTCGCCCAGGGCGTTGCCGAGCAGCTCACCGGCCGCGTGCAGTTCCGTCGCGCCATGCGCAAGGCCATGCAGACCTCGATGCGGTCCGGTGCCAAGGGCATCCGGATCCAGTGCTCCGGTCGCCTCAACGGTGCCGAGATGTCGCGCACCGAGTTCTACCGCGAGGGTCGCGTCCCGCTGCACACGCTGCGTGCCGACATCGACTACGGCTTCTACGAGGCCAAGACGACCTTCGGCCGCATCGGCGTGAAGGTCTGGATCTACAAGGGTGAGGTTGCCGGCACCCGTGCCGAGCGCCAGGCCCAGGCCGCCGCCCGCGCCGGTGTCCCCGGTCGCAGCGGTCGCCCGCAGCGTGACGGTGCCCGTGGCAACGACCGCCCGACGCGCGGCACCCGTGCCGACCGTCCGACGCGTGCGGACCGCGGCGACGCCGCTCCCGCCGCTGACGCGCCGGTCGAGGCCTCGGCTCCCGCCGCCGACACCCCGAAGGAGGCCTGAGCCATGTTGATGCCCCGTCGTGTCAAGCACCGCAAGCAGCACCACCCCAAGCGGACGGGTGCGGCCAAGGGTGGCACGAAGCTCGCCTTCGGCGACTTCGGCATCCAGGCGATCGAGGGTCACTACGTCACGAACCGGCAGATCGAGTCGGCTCGTATCGCGATGACCCGCCACATCAAGCGTGGCGGCAAGGTCTGGATCAACATCTACCCGGACCGCCCGCTGACCAAGAAGCCTGCTGAGACCCGCATGGGTTCCGGTAAGGGTTCCCCGGAGTGGTGGATCGCCAACGTGAAGCCCGGCCGTGTGATGTTCGAACTTTCCGGCGTCGACGAGACGACTGCCCGCGAGGCCATGCGCCGCGCGATGCACAAGCTCCCGATGAAGTGCCGGTTCATTTCCCGTGAGGCAGGTGAATTCTGATGGCAGTCAAGTCTCACGAGCTCGACGACCTGAACGCTGTGGACCTCGAGTCCAAGCTGCGCGAGGCCAAGGAGGAGCTCTTCAACCTCCGCTTCCAGGCGGCCACCGGCCAGCTGGAGAGCCACGGTCGTCTGCGGACGGTCAAGAAGGACATCGCCCGGATCTACACGGTGGTGCGTGAGCGCGAGCTCGGCATCCGGCCGACCCCGGGCCAAGACTCTGATGAGCAGGACAGCAACGAGGATGGTGACGCCAAGTGAGCGAGCAGACCGCTGAGCGGAACGCCCGCAAGGTCCGTGAGGGCCTGGTCGTCTCCGACAAGATGGACAAGACCGTCGTCGTGTCGGTCGAGGACCGCGTCAAGCACGCCATGTACGGCAAGGTCCTTCGTCGGACCAGCAAGTACAAGGCGCACGACGAGAACAACGAGTGCGGCATCGGCGACCGCGTGCTCCTCATGGAGACCCGCCCGTTGTCGGCCACCAAGCGCTGGCGCGTCGTCGAGATCCTCGAGAAGGCCAAGTAACGCTTCGCGCCTCGTCCTCGGACGGGACCGGACAAACCCCAATGAAGTTCGGCCAGGCTCATCGCTCGTGAAGCGCTGAGAACCAGCTCGACAACCAGGAGAAACTGATGATCCAGCAGGAGTCGCGACTCAAGGTCGCCGACAACACCGGTGCGAAGGAAATCCTTTGCATCCGTGTTCTCGGTGGCTCGGGTCGGCGCTACGCCGGTATCGGCGACGTCATTGTCGCCACCGTGAAGGACGCGATCCCCGGTGGCAACGTGAAGAAGGGTGACGTCGTCAAGGCCGTCATCGTTCGCACGGTCAAGGAGCGCCGCCGCCCGGACGGTTCGTACATCCGCTTCGACGAGAACGCCGCCGTGATTCTCAAGACCGACGGTGAGCCGCGAGGCACCCGTATCTTCGGCCCCGTGGGCCGCGAGCTTCGCGAGAAGAAGTTCATGAAGATCATCTCGCTCGCACCGGAGGTGCTCTGACTCATGGGCAAGAACAGCGTGAACATCAAGAAGGGCGACACCGTCAAGGTGATCGCTGGCAAGGACAAGGGTGCCGAGGGCAAGGTCATCCAGGTGCTCCGTGAGGAGCAGCGGGTGATCGTCGAGGGTGTCAACCGCATCAAGCGGCACACCAAGGTCGTCAACCAGGGCGGCCGCGCCGGCACCACCGGCGGCATCATCACCGCCGAGGCTCCGATCCACATCTCGAACGTGATGCTCGTCGAGGGCGGCAGCGTGACCCGGATCGGCTTCCGCCGTGACGAGGTCACCAAGCGCCGTCCCGACGGCTCGACGTACCAGGCTGAGCGCAGCGTTCGCATCTCGCGCAAGACCGGCAAGGAAATCTGATGACTGAGACCACCACTGCAGCACCGCGTCTCAAGACGCGGTACCGCGAGGAGATCCTGCCCGCTCTCAAGAGCGAGTTCGACATCGCCAACGTCATGCAGGTGCCCGGCCTGACCAAGATCGTGGTCAACATGGGTGTCGGCGAGGCCGCTCGCGACTCGAAGCTGATCGAGGGTGCGGTCAAGGACCTCACCGCGATCACCGGTCAGAAGCCCCTCGTCACCAAGGCCCGCAAGTCCATCGCGCAGTTCAAGCTGCGTGAGGGCATGCCGATCGGCGCGCACACCACCCTGCGCGGCGACCGGATGTGGGAGTTCCTGGACCGCCTGCTGTCGCTGGCGCTGCCCCGGATCCGTGACTTCCGCGGCCTGAACCCGGGCCAGTTCGACGGTCGCGGCAACTACACCTTCGGCCTGACCGAGCAGGTCATGTTCCACGAGATCGACCAGGACCGGATCGACCGGTCGCGCGGTATGGACATCACCATCGTCACGACCGCCACCAACGACGAGCAGGGTCGCGCGCTGTTGAAGCAGCTCGGCTTCCCGTTCAAGGAGAACTGACATGGCGAAGACCGCTCTCAAGGTCAAGGCCGCCCGCAAGCCGAAGTTCGCGGTGCGTGGCTACACCCGCTGCCAGCGCTGCGGCCGCCCGAAGGCCGTCTACCGGAAGTTCGGCCTGTGCCGCATCTGCCTCCGGGAGATGGCACACCGTGGCGAGCTCCCCGGCGTGACCAAGTCCTCCTGGTAATCACTTCAACACGCTGAAGGTCGCCCGGCCTGCCCGTCGGCAGAGCGCGGTGCGAAACCACGGCGAGAAAGAAAAACATCATGACGATGACTGACCCGATCGCAGACATGCTCACTCGTCTGCGCAACGCCAACCAGGCGTACCACGATGCGGTGACCATGCCGTACAGCAAGCTCAAGCAGGGTGTTGCCGACATCCTCAAGCAGGAGGGCTACATCACGTCGTACGACGTGGCCGAGCCCGCCGAGGGCGAGGTCGGCAAGACGCTGACCATCACCCTGAAGTACGGCCGCAACCGCGAGCGTTCGATCGCTGGCGTGCGCCGCATCAGCAAGCCTGGCCTCCGGGTCTACGCCAAGCACACGGGTCTCCCGAAGGTGCTCGGCGGACTGGGCGTCGCGATCATCTCGACGAGCCAGGGCCTGCTGACCGACCGCCAGGCAAACCAGAAGGGCGTGGGTGGGGAAGTCCTCGCCTACGTCTGGTAACGACGAGACCGAGAAGGAGAAGAACAGCATGTCGCGTATTGGCAAGCTCCCCGTCGCGGTCCCGTCCGGTGTCGACATCGCGATCGATGGTCCGCTGGTGACGGTCAAGGGCCCCAAGGGCACCCTGTCCCACACCGTTGCGGAGCCGATCACGGTCGAGCAGGGCGATGGCGTCCTGGACGTCAAGCGTCCCGACGACGAGCGTCAGAGCAAGGCTCTGCACGGCCTCACCCGCACCCTGGTCAACAACATGGTCGTGGGTGTGACCGAGGGCTACGAGAAGAAGCTCGAGATCGTGGGCGTGGGTTACCGCGTCCTGTCCAAGGGTCCGACCCAGCTGGAGTTCCAGCTCGGCTACTCGCACCCGATCACGTTCAACGCCCCCGAGGGCATCACGTTCGCGGTGGAGACGCCGACGAAGCTCGGTGTCCAGGGCATCGACAAGCAGCTCGTCGGTGAGGTTGCTGCGAACATCCGCAAGCTGCGGAAGCCGGAGCCCTACAAGGGCAAGGGCGTTCGCTACTCGGGTGAGCACATCCGCCGCAAGGTCGGAAAGGCTGGTAAGTGACTCATGGCGATCTCACTTTCTAACAACAAGCACACCGCGGCACGCGCGAAGTCGCGACTGCGTCGCCAGGTCCGGGGTCGCAAGAAGATCTCCGGTACCGCCGAGCGTCCGCGCCTGGTGGTCACCCGTTCGACGAAGCACATCACCGTCCAGGTCGTCGATGACCTGGTCGGCAAGACGCTGGCGTACGCCTCCACCATGGAGGCGGACCTGCGCGGCTTCACGGGCGACAAGACCGCGAAGGCCAAGAAGGTCGGCGAGCTCGTCGCCGAGCGTGCCAAGTCGGCCGGCGTCGAGGACGTCGTGTTCGACCGGGCCGGCAACAAGTACCACGGCCGCATCGCGGCCCTGGCGGACGGCGCTCGCGCCGGCGGCCTGACCTTCTGATCGCGATAGATACGAAGTAGAGAGAAGAGGAAGAGTCTCATGAGCGGAGCCCAGCGCGGACAGCGTGGTGGCGGGCGCCAGGGGGGTCGTGACGACCGTCGCGGCGGCCAGGGCGCTGAGAAGACCGCCTACATCGAGCGCGTCGTCGCGATCAACCGTGTCGCCAAGGTCGTGAAGGGTGGTCGTCGCTTCAGCTTCACCGCCCTCGTGATCGTCGGTGACGGTGACGGTCTCGTCGGCGTCGGCTACGGCAAGGCCAAGGAAGTCCCGGCAGCGATCGCCAAGGGTGTCGAGGAGGCGAAGAAGAACTTCTTCCGCGTCCCCCGCATCCAGGGCACGATCCCGCACCCGGTCCAGGGCGAGAAGGCTGCCGGCGTGGTCATGCTGCGTCCGGCCGCGCCCGGTACCGGTGTGATCGCCGGTGGCCCGGTGCGAGCCGTGCTCGAGTGTGCCGGTATCCACGACATCCTGAGCAAGTCGCTCGGGTCGTCCAACCAGATCAACATCGTCCACGCGACGGTCGCTGCCCTGAAGATGCTGGAGCAGCCCGAGGCTGTCGCCGCTCGTCGTGGCCTGACCGTCGAGCAGGTGGCCCCGGCCGCGCTGCTGAAGGCGCGCCTCGAGGTCCCCGCGGGTGTCTCCGAGGAGGTGTCCCACTGATGGCTCAGCTCAAGGTCCAGCAGAAGCGGGGCACCGTCGGCATCAAGGCCAACCAGCGCGAGACCCTGCGTACGCTCGGTCTCAAGCGGATCGGCGACGTTGTCGTGAAGGAAGACCGCCCGGAGATCCGTGGCATGGTCAACACCGTTCGTCACCTGGTGACGGTCGAGGAGGTCGAGTGACATGACGCTCAAGCTGCACCACTTGCGTCCGGCGCCCGGCGCCAAGACCGCGAAGACCCGTGTGGGTCGCGGTGAGGGCTCGAAGGGCAAGACCGCCGGCCGTGGTACCAAGGGCACCAAGGCCCGCTACCAGGTCCCGGTCGCCTTCGAGGGTGGCCAGATGCCGATCCACATGCGTCTGCCGAAGCTCAAGGGCTTCAAGAACCCCTTCAAGGTCGAGTTCCAGGTCGTCAACCTCGACCGCATCAACGAGCTCTTCCCGGAGGGTGGCACCATCGGCGTCGACGACCTCGTCGCCAAGGGTGCCGTCCGAGACGGTCACCCCGTCAAGGTCCTCGGCCAGGGCGACCTGTCGGTGTCCGTGCAGGTGAGCGCCAACGCGTTCTCCGGCTCGGCCAAGGAGAAGATCGAGGCTGCCGGCGGCACCACCACCGTGGTGTGATCCCGGTTTGACCTGCACCAGCATCCTGGGCGCGGTAGTCCTGTCCTCTGGCAGGGCCACCGCGCCCGATGCGCATTCAGGCCCTTCCGGGTGGCCTGTTAGGCTTCCCCGGGTTTTCGCGTAGTAGAACGCGAGGACCGCTTCACGCTTGGAGAAAGAGGATCTCGTGCTGAGCGCGTTCGCGAACGCTTTCCGGACTCCGGACCTGCGGCGCAAGCTGCTGTTCGTCCTGTTGATCATTGTGATCTTCCGGCTTGGATCTCAGATCCCTACCCCGGGCGTCGACGTGGCCAACGTCCGTGCCTGTGTCGACATCGCCAAAGATGGCGACAGCGCCGGGCTCTACAACCTGGTCAACCTGTTCTCCGGTGGTGCGCTGCTCCAGCTGACGATCTTCGCGCTGGGGATCATGCCGTACATCACGGCGAGCATCATCCTGCAGCTGTTGGTCGTGGTGATCCCGCGGCTCGAGGCCCTGAAGAAGGAGGGGCAGTCGGGTCAGACCAAGATCACCCAGTACACCCGCTACCTGACTCTCGGCCTCGCCGTACTGCAGGCGACCGGCATCGTGGCGCTCGCACGCTCGGGCAACCTGCTCCAGGGCTGTGACCCAGAGACCTTCCCGCTGCTGCACGACAACGGGACCTCGACATTCCTGGTCATGGTCGTCACCATGACGGCCGGCACCGCCGTGATCATGTGGCTGGGTGAGCTCATCACCGAACACGGCATCGGCAACGGCATGTCGCTGATGATCTTCACCCAGGTCGTCGCCGGCTTCCCGGCATCGCTGTGGGCGGTCCAGCAGCAGAAGGGCTGGTGGGTCCTCGGCGTCGTGCTGGTGATCGGTCTCGTCGTCATCGCCGCGGTCATCTTCGTCGAGCAGTCGCAGCGCCGGATCCCGGTGCAGTACGCCCGGCGGATGGTCGGTCGCAAGATGTTCGGCGGCAGCTCGACGTACATCCCGCTGAAGGTCAACCAGGCGGGCGTCATCCCCGTCATCTTCGCCTCGTCGCTGCTCTACCTGCCGGCGATGATCGTCCAGTTCAACCAGAACTCCAGCTCGTCGGTCCTGGACTGGGTCAACGCCCACCTGGTGCGCGGTGACCACCCGATCTACATGATCCTGTTCTTCGCGCTGATCGTCTTCTTCACGTACTTCTACGTCTCCATCACCTTCAACCCGCAAGAGGTGGCAGACAACATGAAGAAGTACGGCGGCTTCATCCCCGGGATCCGGGCGGGCAAGCCGACCGAGGAGTACCTCTCCTATGTCTTGTCCCGCATCACGCTGCCTGGTGCTCTCTACCTCGGCCTCGTCGCTCTGCTCCCGCTGATCGCCTTCGCGGTGATCGAGGCCAACCAGAACTTCCCGTTCGGTGGCACCAGCATCCTGATCATGGTCGGCGTCGCGCTCGACACGGTGAAGCAGATCGAGAGCCAGCTCCAGCAGCGCAACTACGAAGGATTCCTCCGCTAATGCGCTTGATCATCATGGGCCCGCCCGGGGCAGGTAAGGGCACGCAGGCGAAGTTCATCGCCGAGCACTTCAAGATCCCCGCGGTCTCGACCGGCGACATCTTCCGCGCCAACGTCTCCGAGGGGACGGAGCTCGGCCTCGAGGCGAAGCGCTACATGGACGCGGGCGAGTACGTGCCGGATGAGGTCACCAACCTCATGGTGCGCAACCGCATCGACGAGCCCGACGCGGTCTCCGGCTTCCTCCTCGACGGCTACCCGCGCACGCTGGCGCAGGTCGAGGAGCTCGACGGGATGATCAAGTTCTCGGGCCACGCGCTCGACGCTGTGGTCTGCCTGACGGTCGACCAGGACGAGATCGTCGCCCGTCTGCTGCAGCGCGCGCAGGTCGAGGGCCGGGCCGATGACACCGAGGACGTCATCCGGCGCCGCCAGGAGGTCTACCTCGAGCAGACCGACCCGCTGATCGAGGTCTACCGGGCCCGCGGCATCGTGCACGAGATCGACGGTCTCGGCGAGGTCGCCGATGTCACCGCTCGCATCTTCGAAGCGCTGGACGTCATCCCCGAGTCCTGAGGTAGTCATGGGTCTCCTGGACCGCGGCATCGAGATCAAGTCGCCGGAGCAGATCGACGCCATGCGCAAGGCCGGCCTCGTGGTGGGCGGCACGCTCGAGCTGCTGCGCGGCCACGTCCGAGCCGGCATCTCCACGGCTGAGCTCGACGGCATCGCCGAGGAGAGCATCCGCTCTGCGGGTGCGACCCCCTCGTTCCTGGGCTACCACGGCTTCCCCGCCTCGATCTGTGCGTCGGTCAACGACGAGGTCGTGCACGGGATCCCGGGGGAGCGAGTCCTCGTGGACGGCGACGTCATCTCGATCGACTGCGGCGCCATCGTGGACGGCTGGCACGGCGACGCCGCCATCACCGTGGCCGTCGGCGCGGTGCCTGCGGAGGTCACCGCTCTGATGGACGTCACCGAGCAGGCCATGTGGCGGGGGATCGCCGCTGCTCACCTCGGCGGCCGCGTCACGGACATCTCCCACGCCGTCGAGCGGTACGTCCGGGCTCAGGGCAGGTTCGGGATCGTCGAGGACTACACCGGCCACGGCATCGGCTCAGCGATGCACCAGCCGCCCGACGTCCCCAACTACGGACGCCCGGGCAAGGGGCCACGCCTGGTGCCGGGGCTCGCGCTCGCGGTCGAGCCGATGATCACGCTGGGGACCAAGGAGACCGACCTCCTCGAGGACGAGTGGACCGTCGTCTCCAGCGACGGGAGCCTGGCCGCGCACTTCGAGCACACGTTCACGATCACGCCGGAGGGCACCTGGGTGCTGACCGCACTCGACGGCGGCGAGCAGCAGCTGACCGAGCTGGGTGTGCGTTTCGGTGGTCGCTGAGCACGTGTGACAGGATGATCCACGCAGGGGGGAGTATTCCTCAGCTGCGGGTTCGTCAACACGAGTGAGAACTCCGGGCCCGTAGGTCGTTCAGGCGGCGGAAGAGACCTCTGACGACTTGTCGTCCCCCTAGTGCAGGAGCTGTCTGTGGAGATCTCCACCCTCGAATGGACCGTCACCATCGGTGTCACGGTCGCCGTACTCCTCTTCGACGTGATCGTGATCGCGCGCGACCCGCACGAGCCGTCGTTCAAGGAGTGCATCGTCGCGCTCAGCGTCTACATCGGCGCGGCCGTCGTGTTCGGGGCCTGGATCTGGCTGTCCCACGGTCACGACATGGGGATCCAGTTCTATGCCGGTTGGTTGACGGAGTACTCGCTCTCCATCGACAACCTCTTCGTGTTCATCATCTTGATGGCCGCGCTCAAGGTGCCCCGGGAGTACCAGCAGGAGGCCCTGATGGTGGGCATCATCCTGGCGCTGATCTTCCGCGGCATCTTCATCGCACTGGGCTACCAGCTCATCAACAACTTCAGCTGGGTCTTCTACATCTTCGGCGCGTTCCTGGTCTACACGGCCGTCACCCTGGTCAAGAGCTACCGCAGCCACGAGGACGAGCACCCGGAGAACAACCGGGTCGTCCGGTTCGCCCAGAACCACCTCAACGTCGGCGAGGAGTACCGGGGCCTCAAGCTCTGGTACCGCGAGAACGGCGCTCGTGTCATCTCCCCGATGCTGATCGTGATCGTCGCGCTCGGCACGACCGACCTGCTCTTCGCGCTGGACTCGATCCCCGCGATCTTCGGCATCACCCAGGAGCCGTACCTGGTCTTCACGGCCAACGTCTTCGCGCTGATGGGGCTGCGCCAGCTCTACTTCCTGCTCGGCGGGCTGCTCGAGCGCCTCGTCTACCTGTCGCTGGGGCTGTCCTTCATCCTCGCCTTCATCGGGGTCAAGCTCGTCCTGCACGCGTTGCACGAGAACGAGCTGTCGTTCATCAACGGTGGCGAGCATGTCGACGTGCCGGACATCTCGTCCCTGTTCAGCCTCGGCGTGATCATCGTGACGCTGCTGGTCACCGGCGTCGCCAGCCTGGCCAAGGACAAGAAGGACCGCGCCGCAGCCGCCGCGGAATAGTCGGGGTCACGGGCGGGGTTGTCCCAGGGTGAGCGAACGCCGTACGACCCTGTCCGTGCTCGACCTCGTACCGGTCCGCAGCGACCAGGACACCGGGGAGGCGCTGGCGTCGACGCTGGCGATGGCCCGGGTCGCCGACGAGCTCGGCTACGAGCGCTACTGGTTGGCCGAGCACCACAACATGCCGGCGGTCGCGGCCACCAACCCGCCCGTGCTGATCGGGTTGGTCGCGGGTGCGACCTCCCGGATCCGGGTCGGCTCGGGCGGCGTGATGCTGCCCAACCACGCGCCGCTCGTGATCGCCGAGCAGTTCGCGCTGCTGGAGGCCGCCTTCCCCGGGCGGATCGACCTGGGGATCGGCCGCGCGCCGGGCAGCGATCCGGTCACCAGCTACGCCCTGCGACACGGCGCCGGCGGGGTGAGCGACGAAGCCGTCACGCACTTCCCGGAGTACGTCGACAACGTGCTCGCGATGATGGAGCCCGACGGCGTCGGGTTGTCGGTCCAGGGCCGCACCTATCCGTTGAAGGCCACACCGGGCGCGCGGTCGGTGCCGACCATCTGGCTGCTCGGCTCCTCGGACTACTCGGCACGGCTGGCGGCGGAGAAGGGCATGCCCTACGTCTTCGCCCACCACTTCTCCGGCAGCGGCACCGCCGAGGCGCTCGAGCTCTACCGCTCGACCTTCCGCCCTTCGCCCGAGCTCGCCGAGCCGCGAACCTTCCTCACCGTCAACGTGTCCGTCGCCGAGACCGACGAGGAGGCGTACCGGTTGGCGCTGCCCCAGCTCCAGGCGATGCTGACGCTGCGTACCGGCGGGGACCTCAGGCCGCAACGCCTGGTGGAGGAGGCGGAGAAGGTCGAGCTCCCGCAGGCTCACCAGGACCTGGTCGACGCGATGGCGCAGCGCTGGGTGATCGGCTCGCCGGAGACCGCGCGGGCGCGGATCGACGAGCTCGCCGCGACGTACGACGTCGACGAGGTGATGGTCCACCCGGTCGGCGCTGCCTACACAGGCACCGACCCCGATCGGAGTCCCGCCCGCGAGGAGACGCTGCGCCTGCTGGCTGGGTGACCTCGCCCGCCGAATTCGTGTTTCCCGGCGGTTTCCGCGTAAACTGGCGTGTCGGCCCAACGTGGGTCTGCTCTGTGGTGCCTCGCGGCTGCCCGGAAGCTGGATGACTCGCTCGCAAGAGCGGTCCGCTGGCGTGCCGGGGATGAGGTTCTCGGAGCGGCCGCACGAGGTCCACCACCGCATCCGTGCGGTGGAGGTTCGCGGTCCGACCCGGTTCCGGCCCAGCCCGGCACCGGTGCACCACGGTAGACAACCGATCGACAGATTGTGGAGGACATGCCGAAGAAAGAAGGCGTGATCGAGCTCGAGGGCACCATTACGGAAGCCCTGCCAAATGCCATGTTCCGCGTTGAGCTGAGCAACGGGCACAAGGTCCTCGCCCACATCAGCGGCAAGATGCGCCAGCACTACATCCGGATCCTCCCCGAGGACCGCGTGGTGGTGGAGCTGTCGCCGTACGACCTCACTCGGGGTCGGATCGTCTACCGCTACAAGTAAGCAGCCAACTGAAAGGGCCCTCCCCAGTGAAGGTCAAGCCGAGCGTCAAGGCGATCTGCGACAAGTGCAAGGTGATTCGTCGCCACGGCCGCGTCATGGTGATCTGCGAGAACCCGCGTCACAAGCAGCGCCAGGGCTGATTCAGCCCACAACTCAACACACCTCAACGTGATCGCTTAGGGCCCAGCAGGGTCCGAATCACCTCCGGAGCAGAAGGCCGGAGCCCGTCCGACGAGGGCCGGGACGCGTCACGACAGACACCTCTGTGGAACCGAGAAGGAAACCGCCACATGGCACGCCTCGTTGGTGTTGACCTCCCGCGCGACAAGCGCATCGAGATCGCACTCACCTACATCTACGGCATCGGCCGTACCCGCGCCCAGCAGCTCCTGGAGACCACCGGGGTCAGCCCCGACCTCCGCGTCCACGAGCTGGGGGACGAAGAGCTGGTCAAGCTCCGTGACGCGATCGAAGCCAACTTCAAGATCGAGGGTGACCTCCGTCGCGAGGTCCAGGCTGACATCCGTCGCAAGATCGAGATCGGCAGCTACCAGGGTCGCCGCCACCGTCAGGGCCTCCCGGTCCGCGGTCAGCGCACCAAGACCAACGCTCGGACCCGCAAGGGCCCGAAGCGCACGGTTGCCGGCAAGAAGAAGGCCAAGTGATCGATCTCGACCAGCTCGCATGAGCTGTCGGATCTCACTTCCTTCCCACTCACAGACCAGCTACTTCAGGAGATAACTGCATGCCTCCCAAGAGCCGCACCGCGGCTGGCGCCAAGAAGGTGCGCCGCAAGGAGAAGAAGAACGTCGCCGTGGGTGAAGCCCACATCAAGAGCACGTTCAACAACACGATCGTCACGATCACCGACCCCACCGGGGCGGTCATCTCGTGGGCCTCGGCCGGCACCGTCGGTTTCAAGGGCTCCCGCAAGTCCACCCCGTTCGCTGCGCAGATGGCCGCTGAGGCTGCCGGACGCCGGGCGATGGAGCACGGCATGAAGAAGATCGACGTCTTCGTCAAGGGTCCGGGTTCGGGCCGCGAGACGGCGATCCGGTCCCTGGGTGCGATCGGCCTCGAGGTCGGCACCATCCAGGACGTCACGCCCACGCCCCACAACGGCTGCCGCCCGCCCAAGCGCCGCCGCGTCTGATCAGCGACCGAGTACAGGAGACTTGTAGAAATGGCCCGTTACACCGGTCCCATGACCCGGAAGTCGCGCCGCCTCGGCGTTGACCTCGTCGGTGGCGACTCCGCTTTCGAGCGCCGCCCCTACCCCCCCGGCCAGCACGGCCGCGCGCGCATCAAGGAGAGCGAGTACCGCTCTCAGCTGCAGGAGAAGCAGAAGGCTCGCTTCACCTACGGCGTGATGGAGCGTCAGTTCCACAACTACTACGTCGAGGCATCACGTCGCGCCGGCAAGACCGGTGACAACCTGCTCCAGCTGCTGGAGTGCCGCCTCGACAACGTCGTCTACCGCGCCGGGTTCGCCCGGACCCGTCGCCACGCGCGTCAGCTCGTGTCGCACGGTCACTTCCTGGTGAACGGCAAGAAGGTCGACATCCCGTCGTTCCAGGTCACCGCTCACGACGTCATCGACGTGCGTGAGAAGTCGCTGGAGATGACCCCGTTCATCGTGGCTCGCGAGACCCACGGCGAGCGCGTCGTCCCCGCGTGGCTCGAGGCGATCCCGTCGCGGATGCGTGTCCTCGTGCACCAGGTCCCGGTCCGGGCCCAGATCGACCTCCCGGTCCAGGAGCAGCTCATCGTCGAGTACTACTCGAAGAAGTGACTCCCGGCGCCTGCCCCGCTTCGCGGTGGGGCAGGCGCCAACCATCCTTCCGTCACCAGTCACATTCGGATCTGTCAAATAGCGGGTAGGTCCGGAAAGGAAAGAACCAGTGCTCATCGCACAGCGCCCCACCCTGTCGGAAGAGTCCGTCGACGAGTTCCGCTCGCGGTTCGTGATCGAGCCGCTGGAGCCTGGCTTCGGCTACACCCTCGGCAACTCGCTGCGCCGTACGCTCCTGAGCTCCATCCCGGGTGCGTCGGTCACCAGCATCAAGGTCGACACCGTCCTTCACGAGTTCTCGACGATCGAGGGCGTCAAGGAAGACGTCACCGAGATCATCCTCAACCTCAAGGGCCTGGTCGTCTCCTCGGAGCACGACGAGCCAGTCACGATGTACCTGCGCAAGTCGGGTGCCGGTGACGTGACCGCCGCTGACATCGCGCCTCCGGCCGGTGTCGAGGTGCACAACCCCGACCTCAAGATCGCCACGCTGTCCGACAAGGGCAAGCTGGAGATGGAGCTGGTCGTGGAGCGTGGCCGTGGCTATGTGTCCGCCGTCCAGAACAAGGGCGCGGACAACGAGATCGGCCGGATGCCGGTCGACTCGATCTACAGCCCGGTCATGAAGGTCACCTACAAGGTCGAGGCGACTCGTGTCGAGCAGCGCACCGACTTCGACAAGCTCGTCATCGACGTCGAGACCAAGCCGTCGATCCGTCCCCGCGACGCGATCGCCTCGGCCGGCAAGACCCTGGTCGAGCTCTTCGGCCTGGCGCGCGAGCTCAACGTCGAGGCCGAGGGCATCGACATCGGCCCGTCGCCCGTCGACGAGCAGCTGGCTGCCGACCTCGCCCTCCCGGTCGAGGACCTGCAGCTGACCGTCCGGTCCTACAACTGCCTCAAGCGCGAGGGCATCCACACCGTGGGTGAGCTCATCAGCCGCTCGGAGCAGGACCTGCTCGACATCCGCAACTTCGGTGCGAAGTCCATCGACGAGGTCAAGGCCAAGCTGGTCGAGATGGGTCTGTCCCTCAAGGACAGCGCGCCCGGCTTCGACCCGCACGCTGCTCTGGCGGCGTACGGCGACGACGAGGACGACGCATTCGTCGAGGACGAGCAGTACTGACCCGAAACCGGCCAGCAAACGCTGGTCGTCTACCCCGGTACCTGACACGGCCGGAGAGAAAAGAGAGAAGCAATGCCTAAGCCCACCAAGGGTCCCCGCCTCGGCGGTAGCGCCGCTCACCAGCGCCTCATCCTGTCGAACCTGTCGACCCAGCTCTTCGAGCACGGTCGGATCACGACGACGGAGGCTCGCGCCCGTGCCCTGCGCCCGGTCGCCGAGAAGCTGATCACCAAGGCGAAGAAGGGCGACCTGCACAACCGTCGCGAGGTCCTCAAGACCATCCGCGACAAGTCGGTCGTCCACGTGCTCTTCACGGAGATCGCGCCCACCTTCGCCGAGCGTCCGGGTGGCTACACCCGGATCACCAAGATCGGCCCGCGCAAGGGCGACAACGCGCCCATGGCGGTCATCGAGCTGGTGACCGAGGCCTACACGCCGTCGGCGCCGAAGACGAAGAAGGCCGCTCCGGCCGCTGCCACCCCGGCTCCGGTCGAGGAGGCTCCCGCCGAGGAGACCGTCGTCGAGGTCGAGGGCGTCGAGACCGACGTCTTCGAGGAGACCGAGGGTGGCACGTCCGGCAAGTACGCCGGATCCAGCGTGCCGCTCGAGGACGCCAGCGTTGCCCCCGAGGGCTTCCCGATCAAGGGCAACGAGGACTCGATGAAGTACCACATGCCCGATGGCCAGTGGTTCGAGCAGACCGCGGCCGAGGTCTGGTTCGACACCGAGGAGTCCGCGATCGCCGCTGGCTTCACGAAGGCCGGCGAGGGCGAGTAACACCCAGCAGTCAGCCGAAGGCCCGTCACCTCTGCAGGTGGCGGGCCTTCGTCGTCTGCTCCACCGGGCGCCCGCCGAGGTCGGCGCGCTGTCCGGCGGCCCACCCGTCGGCGACACCGGAGCCGGACAGCGACCGCGGTCGGGCCGTGGTGAGCTTGGGGTAGGCAGCGTGCATCGTCGACTCCACCTGCGCCGACCGGTCGGCGAGCACGAGGCCAGATGACCGGCCAGCAGCTGCGAACCGGGGCGCAGCCTCGGTCTCCGCGCGCGCCTCCGCAGCGGCGAGCCGGCGACCGATCGCCATCCGAAATCCCGCCAGCCACGATCGGCGGAAGGCAGCGGCGTGCTCGCCCGTGGGGACCCGGGTCCGGGCCAACCCGGTGGCGCTCTGGAGCAGCAGGCTCGTGTAGAGCAACTCGGTGCGCTCGAGGTCGGACGCGTGCCCGAAGAGGTGCATCGAGCGCTCCTTGCCGCCCACCGTGTGTCGGGTCCGGGTGACGGCCCGACACCGCAGGAGGGTGGCGATCGTGGAGAGCAGGTCGGCCTTGTCGGCGGCGTACGGCGCGTCGAGGTCCAGGACGCGGTCGCCCACCGGGTCGGAGCCGGGGACGGCCGCCGCCAGCAGGGCCTGGTCGATGCCGTAGTCGGCGATCAGCTGGGCTGCCTTCGCGGTGTAGGTCTCCGCCTCGTGGAGGGTCGCGGCGGGATCCTCGGCGAGCGCAAGCAGCTTGCGGACCTTGGCGAGGATGGGGTCATCGGGCGTGGTCATCCGGCCTCCGTGGCGTCGGGTTCGTCGTGGTCACACCCTGACACCGGCCAGGGACAGCCAGCGCGGGTCATCCACAGGGTCCGTGCCGTCGACGCAGGCGCGGGCGAGAGCGGCGCGGAGCACGCGTTCGCACGTCGGGGTCGACACGTCGCCGGCCTCGAGGTCGTCGAGCGCGGCCTCGGTCTGGTGGGACTTCACGGTCAGAAGCACGACGGTGTCGTCGGGTCCAGTCGACCTCGGCTGCGGTGTCGGTGGCGGCGAGGTGCTCACCGCGGGCCACCACAGTCGTCGCGATCCCCGCGATCTGCAGGTGGGCGGGGACGACTCCACCGACCGCCCCGGCGCCGTACACGACGTACCTCATGCGCGCCAGGACTCCTCGACGAGGCGAAGCGCCTCCGGCAGCGTGAGGTCGAGGCGGCGGGCGGTAGCGACGTACGCCGTCGCGGCCGCGCGCGCGTCGCCGCTGGCACCCGAGACGAACGTCCCCCGCCGGCCTTCGGTGGTGATCACGCCGTCGGTCTCCAGGGCTCGGTAGGCCTTCGCAACCGTGTTGGCAGCCAGACCGAGGTCGGCCGCGAGGGCGCGCACGGTGGGGAGCCGGGTCCCCGCGGGCAGGTCGCCGGACGCGGCCCGGGTCGCGATCTGGGTGCGCAGCTGCTCGAAGGGCGGGACCGCCGAGTCGGCGTCGAGCGGGTGGACGTCCATGTCCGCATGGTAGAGACGACCCATGCAACGCGATGTGCTGGTGGTCGGTGAGTCCCTGGTCGACATCGTCCACGCGGCCGACGGGTCGACCCGGGAGTACGCCGGGGGCAGCGCCGCCAACGTCGCCGTGGCGCTCGCGCGGCTGGGGCGACCGGTGCAGTTCGTGACTGCCTGGGCCGACGACGAGCGCGGGCGGGTGCTCGCGGAGCACCTCGACCGTGCCGGCGTGCGGCTCGCGGCCGACCCGCAGGTGCTCACCCGCACGGCCACGGCGGCGGCCACGCTGGGCGCCGACGGCGGGGCGTCGTACGAGTTCGACCTGGAGTGGCGGATCGGGCAGGTCGAGGTCGAGCCGCCGCGGGTCGTGCACACCTGCTCGCTGGGCGCGGTCCTCGAGCCCGGCGCCACCGACGTCGTCGCTCTGATCAGCCGGCTCCGTGACGTCGCGACGATCAGCTATGACATCAACGCGCGCCCGGCGATCACCGGCACCGGGGCCGGAGTGGTCGCGCTCGTGGAGCGGATGGTCGCCGTCAGCGACCTGGTCAAGGCGTCGGACGAGGACCTGGCCGTGCTCTACCCGGACCTGGACCTCGAGGTGGCGGCGCGCCGACTGCTGAAGCTCGGGCCGGTGGCGGTGGTCGTCACACGCGGGCCGGACGGCGCGACGTGGTACGCCGAGGACACGAGGGTCGACGTCGCGTCGCTGCCCGTGGAGGTGGCCGACACCATCGGCGCGGGGGACACCTTCGGCGCGGCCATGATCGACGCGCTGTGGGACCGCGGGTCGCTCGCGGACCTGTCACCCGACGAGATCGCCGACGTGCTGGCGCACGCGGCCCGAGCGGCGGCCGTGACGGTGTCACGACCGGGTGCGGACCCGCCGTACCGCGAAGAGCTCTAGAGCGTCGTGCCCTCTGGCGCCGGCGCCAGCCACGCGTGCACGAGAGGTACGACGGACGCGCCCTCGCCGCTCGCGGACGCGACCCGCTTCATCGAGCCGGAGCGGATGTCGCCGGCCGCGAAGATGCCGGGCACCGTGGTCGCGAGGTTCTCGGGCGGCAGGCCGTCGGTCCACCGCTCCTTGGGGACGTCGCGGCCGGTGAGTACGAAGCCGCGCTCGTCGCGGGACACCTCGGGCGGCAGCCAGTCGCAGCGCGGCTCGGCGCCGAGCAGCAGGAAGAGGCCGTACGCCGGGACCTGCTCGCGCTCGCCGGTGCGCACGTCCTCCAGTCCGAGCCACTCGAGCCGCCCGTCGCCGCCACCGTCGACGACGGTCGTGCAGGTGCGCACCGAGATGCGGGAGTTGTACTCGATCTCGCCGATCAGGTACTGCGACATGGTCTCGGCGAGATCCGGCCGGCGCACCACGATGGTGACGGAGCGGGCGAATCTGGCCAGGTGGACGGCCGCCTGGCCGGCGGAGTTGCCGCCGCCGACGACGAAGACGTCCTGGTCCTCCATCTCACGAGCAGCCGTCATGGCGGCGCCGTAGTAGACACCGATGCCGACCAGATCCTCGAGCGGCTCGACCCGGAGCTTGCGGTAGGCGACGCCGCTCGCGATCACCACCGAGCGGGCGCGCACCTCGCCCATGTCGGTGCAGACCACGTGCGGGTCGCCGTCGTATCCGGGGCGCACGGCATCGACGATCTGGCCGGTGAAGAACCGGGTGCCGAAGCGCAGCGCCTGGTTGCGGGCCCGGAGCGCCAGGCGCATGCCGGAGATGCCGCGTGGGAAGCCGAGGTAGTTGCGGATCATCGAGCTGGTGCCGGCCTGGCCGCCGACCGCCTCCGCCTCGAGGATCACGGTGCTGAGACCCTCGGAGGCGGCGTAGACAGCGGCCGCCAGCCCGGCCGGACCGCCGCCCACGACCGCCACGTCGACCACGTGGTCCAGGTCGAGCGCGGTCGGCGCGCCGTACAGGGCGATCGCGACGTCGCGGACGCTGGTCGCGTGGATCACCGGCCGGTTGAGGGGGTAGACCAGCGGGTAGGCCGGCTCGCCCTCCCACCGGTCGAGGACGTAGCGGCCGCCGTCGGAGTCGGGTGGGTAGACGGTGCTCGCCATGCCCATCCGGTCGAGGAAGTCGCGGATCCCGAGGGTGAGGGCGTCGCGCACCGGCGAGACGATCTTGACCGAGACGACCTCCGGGTCGGGGACCGTCGAGCCCCAGTCGGAGAGCAGGTCCGTGATCGCGTTGTGGAACTCCTCGTCGCGGGCGCCGCGGGGCATCAGCAGGTAGGCGTCGTACTTGCCCTTGGCCATGCCGGCGCGCAGCGCGGGTCCGTCGATGAGGAACCGGTCCCAGTGCGCGGCGATCAACCGGCGCGCGGTCGGCACCTTCTCGCGGAGCTTGTGGAAGCAGTGCAGGACCTCGGCGTCGGGCAGCACAGACTCGCTTGCGAACAGCGCGACCGTGCCTCCCTCCGCGACGATGTCGTGCGTGGTCTGGAGCGCCTCGTGGCACGAGCGCGCGACGCGGACGTCGTACTCGGCCTGGTATCGGGCGAAGCCGTCGAGCATCTGGTCGGTGTGCTCCTCGGAGATGAGCACGATCGAGGGGTTGGGCACGTCTCCAGCCTAGGCAGTGGCGCAATAGAGTTGTGCGGGTGCGCCTCCGGATCGACCTCGCCTACGACGGCACCGACTTCCGCGGCTGGGCGACCCAGCCGGGCCTGCGGACCGTGCAGGGGGAGCTGCAGGCCGCGCTCGCGACCATCCTCCGGGTGGACTCGGTCGCCGTGGTCTGTGCCGGACGCACCGACGCCGGCGTGCACGCGCGCGGCCAGGTGGTGCACCTCGAGGTCGAGGAGCCGCCCGACCTCGAGCGGTTGGTACGCCGGCTCAACGGCCTGCTGCCCGCGGACATCCGGGTACGCCGTACGACCGTAGCTCCCGAGGGCTTCGACGCCCGCTTCAGCGCGCTGCGCCGCCACTACGCCTATCGCATCGCCGACTCCGCCGCCGCCTTGGACCCGCTGGCGCGGGCGCAGGTGCTCGCCTGGCTGCGTCCGCTCGACCTCGACGCCATGAACGCCGCTTCCGCGCCGCTCGTCGGTCGGCACGACTTCGCGTCGTTCTGCAAGCAGCGTGAGGGTGCCACCACGATCCGCACGCTCGAGCAGCTGTCGTGGGCCCGCGACGAGGGCGGCCTCGTCGTCGGCACGGTCGTCGCGGACGCCTTCTGCCACAGCATGGTCCGCTCCCTCGTCGGCTGCCTGATCGCCGTGGGCGACGGCCGCCAGCCCGTCACCTGGGCCGGCGAGATCCTGCGCGCGACGGCGCGCAACCCGGGCGTCACCGTGCTGCACGCGCACGGACTCACGCTGGAGCGGGTCGACTACCCGGGAGACGACGAGATGGCGGCGCGGGCCGACCAGACGAGAGCGAAGCGGGTGGCCGCCGATGCCTGAGCCGGAGCCCGAGCACTACTTCAGCGCCGATCCGTCGGTGCCCTTCGCCCGGGAGACCTTCACCTGCGAGGTGTGGGGCCGCGCGCTGACGTTGGTGAGTGGAGCGGGCGTCTTCAGCCGAGGGCACCTCGACCACGCGACGGCGGTGCTCTTCCGCGAGACCGAGCCACCCGCGCAGGGGCGGTTCCTCGACCTCGGCTGCGGGTACGGCGTGATCGGGCTGGCCGTCGCAGCCGCGGTGCCGTTGGCCTCGATCACGGCTGTCGATGTCAACGATCGGGCGATCGCCCTCGCCAACGAGAACGCCCGCGCGATGGGGGTCCACGGCCGCTTCATCGCCTGCCGCCCCGAGCAGGTGCTGGTCGGCGAGGTGTACGACGAGATCTGGTCGAACCCGCCCATCCGGATCGGCAAGGAGGCACTCCACGAGCTGCTGCTCACCTGGTTGCCACGGCTCGCGCCGGGCGGTCGGGCGGTCATGGTCGTCGGCAAGAACCTCGGCGCGGACTCGCTCCAGCGCTGGCTCGGTGATCAGGGCTACCCGACCGAGCGGCTCGCGAGCGCGAAGGGGTTCCGCGTCCTGGAGACGCGGCGCGCTGACTGACGCTACGTTTCCGCCATGATCGTGGAGGAGGCCGTGGCTCCGGCGGTGCCAGGGCGCCAGCTGGCGTGGGTCTTCATCGCCTGGACGCTCGTGGTGATCTGTCTCGTCCTGCTCAGCACGGTCCTCGTCGCCGGTGAACGACCGACCTCGTACGCCGCGCTCCGGACTGCGGTCGCCGGTGGCCGGGTCGACGAGATCCGCGTGGAGGGTGGACTCGGGGAGCAGATCGAAGGATCTGCCAGCGCGACCGTGCACTGGCGCGGCCGCCTGATGGGCCGGGTGACCTCGGTGACCGAGGCGACCTCGCGGCGCGATGCCCGGGTCACGGGTATGAAGCCACCGATCCTCGACGGACGCGTGGACGAGAAGCTCACCGAGCTCGCTCCCGACCTTCGCACGACGCGGTCGAGCGACTGGAGCTCTTACAACGAGATCGGCCCCTGGCGGGTCCCTCAGTGGACGGGCGCGATGACGGTCGTCCTGTACCTCGGCGTCCTCGGCCTCCTCGTCCTTGGCCCCAAGCCGTGGCGCGCCACGCGATGGGCGTGGTTCTGGTTGCTCGGGTCGGTGCCTCTCGTCGGAGCCCTGGCGTTCCTGCTGCTCGGCGGCTCGACGTGGGTGCTGCCACCCGCTCGGCCGGAGCGAAGGCTGACGGGCGGCTGGGCGTTCCTGCTCTCCGTCGCCATCCACGCCGCGGCGGGGTCCGTGCTCGCAGCGGTCCTCTAGGGCGCGATCGGCAGCGCCAGCAACGCCGCGGCGGTTGGGTCGTCGCACTCCTGGCGGTGCCACAGCATCAGCAGTACGTCGACGGCGGGCGCCCGGACCTCGACGACCGGCTCGGCCTCCCCGATGACGACGGGCTCGGCATCGGGGACGTCGGTCGCGACCAGCCGGAGCGTGCCCGGCAATGGCTCGGTGCGGCCGAGCTGCACCTGGCGCGGGTAGAACTCGGTCGCGACCTCGGCGACGCCGTCCCAGGCGAGCGTCGGCTCGATCGACCACTCGTCGACCCGACCGATCGCGCCGAGCAGGTCGCGCGTGTGCATCAACGTCTCGTGAGTCTGCCGGCGCAGCCACCAGCCGGTGGTCTGCTCGGTCCCGAAGGTCCATGCAGCAGCCTCGGGCCCGACCGCGGCGAGGGCCTCGCGGAGGGCACCGGCGTGCGCGGAGTACCAGCTCACCAGCTCCTGCGGGTCGGTCGGCGCCGGCTCCGACTCGCCGTCGGGGTTGCCGGCGACGACGGCGTGCCACGCCCACTGGTGCACGCCACCGAGGTGGTCGACCAGGTCGGCCACGGCCCAGCCAGGACAGGACGGCACGACGGCCGTCGGGTCGGCGTCCTCGAGGAAGTCGGCGAAGTCCCAGGTCGCGTCGGCCAGCAGGGTGCTCCAGTCGTCTGTCACGGCCGGAATTGTTCCAGCCGTGACGGACGGTGCTGGAGTCAGCCCACCGCGTCGACGTCCGGGATGCCGCTCTCGGGCGGGGCGTCGTCGGCCTGGCCGGAGTCGTCCTCGGTGATCTCCGCGTCGCCGATGTCGGTCGTCAGCACCTTGGTCAGCGGCTCGCCCTT
The DNA here is from genome assembly GCF_039543845.1 of Nocardioides endophyticus. Taxonomy (NCBI): domain Bacteria; kingdom Bacillati; phylum Actinomycetota; class Actinomycetes; order Propionibacteriales; family Nocardioidaceae; genus Nocardioides; species Nocardioides endophyticus. Next base: position 320,232 of record NZ_BAABKN010000015.1, read on the forward strand.
GCCGTCCTGGAGCTTGACGGCTCCATCCCGGAGATGCCGAGGTGGCTGTCCTCGCTGTAGCGGTACCACGGCGCTGTGGGTGGGTGTGCCGAGGGAGCCGACCGTCGCGAAGACCGGGTCCTTGAGCTCCAGTTCGTTGGTGAGGCTGTTGGTCTTGGTCGGGTCGTAGCCGTCGTCCTTGACGGTGAAGTCGATCGTGCGGCCGTTGACGCCACCGGCGGCGTTGACGAAGTCGAAGTAGGCCTTCGCACCGGTGGGAATCTCGCTGTAACCGGGTGCGGCGACGCCGGTCAGGGGGAAGGTGCCGCCGATCGCGATGGAGTCGTCGGTGACGCCGACGTCACGGAGGGATGGCTCGTCGTCCTTCCGTACGGCGCCATGGTGCGGCCTCCGACGGTGGCGTCAAGGGTCCGCTTCGCCGCTTCGCGCCCATGACCGCACCGTCTCCTGCCGAGAAGAGCGCGCCTGTCGGAAGGACGCCGACCCCTGGTCGGACACATGTGTTGCGGGCCGATGCACGGTGGTTGAGGTGCGAGGGCCGCCAGGCCCGAGCCTCGAAACCACCACCCCCAAAACCGGTCAGAAGAGTTTCACGAAAGTATCCACATCCCGGTCAACCAAGGGGTTCTGAGCACCTCAATGTCGGTGGCCCCTGCTTGGCTAGACCCATGAGCGAAGCACAGCACCACCCCGGTTCCGGGGACGAGTCCGGAGAGTCGCACGACTCCGCGGACCAGGTGCTGGCGGCGCTCCACTCCCACCACCAGGTGGCCACCCAGGTCGAGATCGACAAGCTGAAGCTCGCGGTCCAGTGGGCGATCATGCACCCCGCCGAGTCCATCACTCACGGCGCCGCGACAGTCGACGGCACCGAAGGCGAGTTCGCCATCGCCGGGCCGGGGGCGCCGCTGGTGGCGGAGTTCTGCGTCGCCGACCTCGCGTTGGCCCTGGGATGTCGACCGACGCCGGACGGTCCTACCTCGGTGACGCGATCGAGATCCGGTACCGGCTCCCGAAGATCTGGGCGCGTGTCCTCACTGGCCAGGTCGCGGTGTGGAAAGCACGCAAGATCGCGCACGCCACCACACCACTCTGCGTTGAGGGCGCCGCGTACGTGGACACCCACCTGGCGCATCAGGCGCACCGGTGCTCGTTCGCGCAGATCGACCGCGCCGTCGACGACGCGATTTGCAGGTTCGACCCGGAGGAGGCGGAGAAGCGTCGCCGGCAGGCCGTTGATGGCCGGCACTTCGACGTCGACACCAACCAGGTGTCCTTCGACGGCACCGTGCACGTCGACGCCGAGCTCGACCTCGCTGATGCGCTGGACCTCAACGACGCCATCACCGCCGGTGCCCAGCAGTTGGCTGACCTTGGTTGCGAGGAGACCCTCGACGTCCGCCGCTCGCTGGCCGCCGGGGCACTCGCCCGACACGAGCTCACCCTCGACCTCGAGTCCACCGCACCAGCACCCGACCGTCCGGCACCCCGCAAGCGGGAGCTGATGATCTACCTCCACCTCTCCGCCGACTCGGTCACCGGTGTCGCCGGTGTCGAGAACACCCGCTCCGTGATCTCCGTCGAGCAGGTCAAGGACTGGTGCGCGGGGACCAACACACACGTGACGGTGCGGCCGGTGATCGACCTCAACGCCAACCTGCAAACCGACACCTACCGCCCCACCCCGACCCAGCGGGAGCAGGCGATCCTCACCAACGCCACCTGCGTCTACCCTCACTGCAGCCGACCATCACGGTCCGCCGACCTCGACCACGTCGTGGAGCCCGAGCGCGGTGGCCCGACCGACAGCGTGAATCTCGCGGCCCTATGCCGTGGCCACCACCGCTACAAGACTCATGGCGGCTGGTCCGTCGTACGCACTGGACCCACCACCTTCACCTGGACCAGCCGCTACGGCTACTCCTACGACTGGGACACCCAGCACACCCAGCACACCCAGCACACCCAGCACACCCGACATACCCACTGACACCACCCCGCCGGCACCGCCGGCGGGGTCACAGCCACGTCGAGCTGGGTTCCTCAGTCGCGCCTACTCAGGCAGGACCTTGACGCGAGCCGCGCCCTTGCGACAGGCAAGGAAGTAGCCGGCGCCGACTTCGACAGCGACGAGGATCAGCCAGCGCGCGAGAGTGGTGGGCCGAGACATGGATCCAGATTGACTGCGTCGCGACCGCAGGGCCAACCCGTCCGTGCCTGCACGACCTCAGCCGTGCAGTACCTTCCGGAACGTCGCGCAGGTCTCGTCGACGGTGGCCTGGGCGCCGGGGGAGTGACCGCCCATGTCGACGAAGCCGTGGATCATGCCGTCGAAGGTGCGGACCTCGACGGCAACACCCGCGGCTGACAGCGCCGCGGCGAGGCGATGAAGTCGAGCTGTCCTCGGAGGTCCGGGTCGACGGGCAAGAGAGGTCTCCGTCAGAGGAACGCGTTGACGCCGGTCTCGGCCCGGCCGATGAGCAGCTTCTGGATCTGGCTCGTGCCTTCGTAGAGGGTCATCACGCGGGCATCGCGGAGGTACTTCTCGGCCGGGTGCTCGTCGACGTACCCAGCGCCGCCGTAGACCTGGATCGCGTTGTTGGCGGCACGTACGGCGGCCTCGGACGCGAAGAGCTTGGCCTTCGAGGCGGCGGTGCCGAACGGCTCACCGCGGTCGATCAGGTCGGCACAGCGCCACACCAGCAGACGCGCGGCGTCGGCGTCCACGGACATGTCGGAGATCAGCTCCTGCACCAGCTGGAAGCCGGCGAGCGGCTTGCCGAACTGCTGGCGGGTGGTGGCGTACTCCACCGAGTTCTCCAGGCAGCCCTGCACGATGCCCACGCAGCCGGAGGCGACCGAGACCCGACCCTTGTCGAGGGTGGTCATCGCGATCTTGAAGCCCTTGCCCTCCTCGCCGAGCAGTGCCGATGCGGGCACCCGGACGTCGGACAGGAACAGCTCGGCGGTGGCCTGGCCGCGTAGGCCGAGCTTGCCCTTGATCTCGCGGGCCTCGAAGCCGGGGGTGTCGGTCGGGACCAGGAACGCCGACACGCCACGGGGGCCGTCGTCGCTCGTGCGCGCGAAGATCAGCGCGCAGTCGGCCCAGGTGCCGTTGGTGATGAAGAGCTTCTGGCCGTTGAGGACGTAGTCGCCTCCGTCCTTGCGGGCCCGTGACGTCAGGTTGCCGGCGTCGGAGCCCGTGTCGGGCTCGGTCAGCCCGAAGCACCCGAGGGCGGTGCCGTCGGCGATCCGCGGCAGCCACTCCTGCTTCTGCTCCTCGGTCCCGAATCCCAGCACCGACTTGCCGAAGAGCCCGTTGGAGACCGACACGATGCCGCGCAGGGCGGAGTCGGCGCGGCCGAGCTCCTCCATGCCGAGCACGTAGGTCAGGTAGTCGCCGCCGAGGCCGCCGTACTCCTCCGGGATGGTCAGCCCGAAGAACCCGATCTCGGCCATCTTCGGGATGATGTCGAGGTCGACGGCCTCGTCGCGGTCCCACCGGGTCCGGTGCGGGATCGCCTCGCGGTCGAGGAAGTCACGGGCGAGGTCGCGGAAGGCCCGCTGCTCCTCGTTCAGGGTCAGGTCCATGGTGTGCCTCTCAGGACGGTGCAGGCAGGTCGACGAGTACGGCGAGCGCGGCGCGGTGCGCCTCGGCCGAGCCGAGCAGCAGCGCATCGGCCTTGGCCCGCTTGAGGTGCAAGTGGGCCGGGTGCTCCCACGTCATGCCGATCCCGCCGTGCAGCTGGATCGCCTCCTCGGCTGCGTGCACCGCGGCCTCACTGCAGAACGCCGCCGCCACGGCGACCGCGATCGGGGCGTCAGCGTCGCCAGTCGCCAGCGTCGCGGCGGCGTAGCGGGCGGCCGCGTCGGCCTGCTCGACCTCGGCGTACAGATCGGCCAGGCGGTGCTTGAGCGCCTGGAAGCCGCCGACGACGCGGCCGAACTGACGCCGCTCCTTGAGGTAGCCGATCGTCGTCTCGAGTGCCCAGCGCGCGACGCCGACCTGCTCGGCCGCCAGGAGTCCGGCGCCCATCAGCAGGCCCGCGTCGATGGCGGCGGAGGCGTCCTCGGCCACCAGCATCCGCTCGGCCCCGTCGAGGTCGACCGTGGCGAGGGGACGGGTCATGTCGAGGGAGCCGACGGGGGTGACGGTCGCGCCGCGTACGGCGTACAGCGCGTCGCCCTCGGGCAGGAGCAGCACGTCCGCGGGCAGTCCGACGGTCGTGAGGGCGGCGGCACCGTGCTGCCGCGCCGTCGGCCGGACCAGCAGCGCCGCGGTCTGCTCGCCGCTCGCCAACGAAGGCAGGATCGTCTCGTCGCCGAGCGCCACCAGGACGGTCGTCGCGACGACGCTCGAGGTCAGGTACGGCGAGGGTGCGGCAGCGCGGCCGATCTCCTCGAGCACGGCCCCGGCTTCGCGGGCGGATGCGCCGGCACCGCCCAGCGACTCGGGCACGAGCAGCCCCGGCAGGCCGAGCTCGACGAACGCCGACCACAGGGGGCCGGACACGTCGTCGGTGCCGTCGTACAGCCCGTTGAGCCGGTCGGGCGGCGCGTGCTTGTCGAGCACCTTGCGGACCGAGGCGCGCAGGTCGGTCTCGACGTCGTCGGCGAGGAGGTCGACCTCCGCCGGAGGAGTGAGGGTCATCGGGGAAGGTCCTTCCAGGGCACGTCCTTGTCGACGCGGTGCTCGGTGGGCAGGCCGAGGATGCGCTCGGAGACCACGTTGCGCAGCACCTCCGACGTGCCGCCCTCGATGGAGTTGCCCTTGGCGCGCAGGTAGCGGTAGCCGGCATCCTTGCCGAAGAAGTCGACGCGGGTCGGCCGGCGCATCTCCCAGCTCTCGTAGCGCAGACCGTCGTCAGCGAGCAGGTCGACCTCGAGAGCCGAGAGCTGCTGGTTGATCCGGGCGAAGGACAGCTTCATCGCCGAGCCTTCGGGACCGGGTACGCCGGCGGCCAGCTTCTGCCGCAGCCGGGTGGCCGTGATGCGGGCGACCTCGGTGTCGATCCAGCCGCGCAGCAGGCGTTCGTGGGTCTCGGGCGTGCGCAGCTCGGGCCGGGTGCGCCAGGTCTCGGCGACGTTCATGACCATGCCGAACTCGCGGGGGAAGGCGCCGCCGCCGATCGCGACCCGCTCGTTGGAGAGCGTCGCGTTGGCGACCTTCCAGCCCTCGCCGACCTCGCCGAGCCGGTCGGAGTCGGGGATCCGGGCGTCGGTCAGGAAGACCTCGTTGAACTCGGCCTCGCCGGTGATCTGGCGCAGCGGCCGGACCTCGACGCCCGGATCGTGCATGTCGAGGATGAAGTACGAGAGCCCTGCGTGCTTGGGCTGGTCGGGGTCGGTGCGCGCGATCATGATCGCCCGGTCGGCGATGTGCGCCGAGGACGTCCAGACCTTCTGGCCGTTGACGATCCAGGTGTCGCCGTCGAGCATCGCACGGCTGGACAGGCCTGCGAGGTCGGACCCGGCGCCGGGCTCGGAGAAGAGCTGGCACCACACCTCCTCGCCGCACCACAGCGGTCGCAGGTAGCGCTGCTTCTGCTCCTCGGTGCCGAAGGCGAGGATCGTCGGCGCGGCCATGCCGAGACCGATCCCGATCCTGCGCGGGTCGTTGTCCGGTGCGCCGGCCTGGTAGAACGCCTTCTCGACGATCGGTTGCCTGCCGCGTGGCAAGCCCAGGCCGCCGAGACCCTCGGGGAAGTGCACCCACGCCAGCCCGGCGTCGAAGCGGGCGTGCAGGAAGTCGAGCCGCTCGGTCGACTCGGGCGGGTGCTCCTGGAGCAGCGCGGAGACGCGCGACCTCAGCTCGGTCTCATCCATCGGCGGTGTGCCTCGCGATCTCGGTCTTGGCCAGGGAGTTCTTGTGCACCTCGTCCGGTCCGTCGGCGAACCGCAGGGTGCGGATGCCGGCGTACGCCGAGGCGAGCGGGAAGTCCTCGGACAGCCCGCCGGCGCCGTGCACCTGGATGGCCTTGTCGAGGATCCACTGCACGGTCTGCGGCGTCGCGATCTTGATCGCCTGGATCTCGGTGTGCGCGCCGCGGTTGCCGACGGTGTCCATCAGCCAGGCGGTCTTGAGCACCAGCAGTCGCAGCTGCTCGATCCGCACGCGGGACTCGGCGATCCAGTCCCGGATCACGCCCTGGTTGGCGAGCGGCCGGCCGAAGGCGACCCGAGACGCAGCCCGCTTGCACATCAGCTCGATGGCCGCCTCGGCCACGCCGATCGCGCGCATGCAGTGGTGGATGCGGCCAGGACCCAGGCGGGCTTGGGCGATCGCGAAGCCGGCACCCTCCTCGCCGATCAGGTTGGAGACCGGGACGCGGACGTCGGTGAAGCGCAGCTCGGCGTGACCGCCGTGCTCGTGGTCGTCGTACCCGTAGACCGTCATGCCACGGATGACCTCGAGGCCGGGAGTATCACGCGGCACGAGCACCTGGCTCTGCTGGCGGTGCCGCGACGCGGACGGGTCGGTCTTGCCCATCACGATCATGATCTCGGCGTGCGGGTTCATCGCGCCGGTGATCCACCACTTGCGGCCGTTGAGGACGTACTCGTCCCCGTCGCGCTCGATCCGGGTCTCGATGTTGGTGGCGTCGGAGGACGCGACGTCGGGCTCCGTCATCGCGAACGACGACCGGATCTCAGCGGCCAGCAGGGGCTTGAGCCAGCGCTCCTTCTGCTCGGGCGTCCCGAAGAGCGACAGCACCTCCATGTTGCCGGTGTCGGGCGCCGCGCAGTTGAGCACGGCGGGCGCGAGGTGCCCGGCGTGGCCGGTCAGCTCCGCGAGCGGGGCGTACTGCAGGTTGGTCAGCCCGGGGCTGTCGGCGTGCTCCTTGGGCAGGAAGAGGTTCCACAGCCCGAGCTCGCGGGCCTCGGCCTGGAGCTCCTTGAGGACGGGCGCCTCCGACCACGCCCAGCGGTCGTCGCTCGCCGCGAGCTGGTCGTGGAAGACCGTCCCGGACGGCACGATCCGCTCGGCCATGAAGGTCGAGAGCTTCTCGTGCAGCTCGGTGGTCTTGTCGTCGAGACCGAAGTCCATGATGTCCTCTCAGTGCGTGCGTGATCAGTGGTGGTCGAGCGCGTCGAGGCCGGCCGCGATCAGGGGGTCGAAGCCCGCGCCGATCTGGTCGAATCCCTCGCCGACGGTCTGGCCCTGCAGGTAGCGGAAGTTGATGCCCTCGAGGATGACCGCGAGCTTGAAGTAGGCGAGTCCCAGGTGGAACCCCATATCGCCCAGGTCGCGACCGCTCGCCGCGGCGTACCTCTCGAGCTGGGTCGCGGTGTCCGGGTAGCCGGGTGCAGTGCTGACGTCGGAGACCAGGCCGCTGCCGGGCAGGGAGGCAAGCCGGTCGTAGACGAGCAGCAGCGCGACGTCGGTGCGGGTGTCACCGAGGGTCGCCATCTCCCAGTCGACGACGGCCTTGATCCGGTCGTCGTCGCCGGTGAGCAGGTTGTCGAGGCGGTAGTCGCCGTGCACGATCCCGACGACCGCGGGGTCGTCGGCAGGCACCCGCTCGGTGAGGCGGCGGTGCAGGTCCTCGGCGTCCGGGTGCTCGCGGGTCTTGGAGCCCTCGAGCTGCTTGCCCCAGCGGCGTACCTGCCGCTCCAGGAAGCCCGCCGGTCGCCCGAACTCCTCGAGCCCGACGGCGGCCGGGTCGACCGCGTGCAGGGCGGCGAGCACGTCGACCATCCGGCCGGCGATGGTGGCGGTGCGCTCGGGTCCGAGCGGCTCGAGCTGGGTGCGGTTGCGGTAGGCCGTGCCGAGGATCCGCTCCATCACGTAGAACGGTGCGCCGAGGACGTCGGGGTCGGCGCAGTGGGCGTACGTCGTCGGCACCGGCACGTCGGTCGGCACCAGGGCGCTCATCGCGGTGAACTCGCGACCCATGTCGTGGGCGGTGGCCTGCACGTGGCCCAGGGGAGGGCGCCGGACGATCCACCACGAACTGCCGTCGGTGACCTCGTAGGTCAGGTTGGACCGGCCACCGGCGATCACCTGGCCGCTGAGCTCCCCGGCGATCTCGCCGGGCCGCTGGCCGTCGTACCAGCGTCGGAAGGCGTCGAGGTCGAGGCCGGGGATGTCGGACTTCTCCATCACAGTGCTCCTGCGTCGTCGACCTTCTGCTGCAGCCGCCGCATGCCACCGAGCCAGCGGTCGGTGTCGGCGGCCCGGGCGGCGTAGTAGTCGGCCACCTCGGGATGGGGGAGGACCAGGAAGCGGCCCTCGGCGATGGCGGTGACCGCCGCGTCGGCGACGGCCTCCGGCGGCAGCGCGCTGTCGCGAGACAGCAGAGCCTGCAAGGGTCCTGCGTCCTCGAGCATCTTGGTCTGCACGCCCTGCGGGCAGATGGCGTGGACGTCGACACCGCGGGCGCCGTACGTCACCGAGAGCCACTCGGCGAAGCCCACCGCGGCGTGCTTCGTGACGGAGTACGGCGCGCTGCCGATCATCGTGAGCAGTCCGGCCGCCGAGGCGGTGACGACGAAGCGGCCGCCGAGGCCGTCCTCGAGCCACCGCGGCACCAGCTCGCGGGCGGCGCGCACGTGGGCCATCACGTTGACGTCCATGATCCGCTCCCAGACGTCGTCCGGGGTCAGCAGGCTGTCGGGTCCTCCGGCGCCGTCGATGCCGGCGTTGGCGAAGAAGACGTCGATCCGGCCGAGGGCCTCGGTGGCTGCGTCGATCACCGCGCGCACGCCGTCGGCGGACGAGACGTCGCCCGGCACCGCCGTACCGCCGATGTCGGCGGCCACCGCCCGGGCGTTGTCGGCGTCGAGGTCGTTGACGACGACGCGCGCTCCCTCGGCGGCCATCCGGGTGGCCAGCGCGCGGCCGATGCCGCGGCCGGCGCCGGTGACCACGGTGCCCTTGTCGGTGAGCTGTTCGGACATCAGACGCCGCCGGTCAGGGTGACGCCACCGTCGAGGACGACCGTCTGGCCGGTGAGCCAGGCGGCGTCGTCGGAGAGCAGGAAGGCGACCGAGCCGGCGACGTCCTCAGGCACGCCGAGCCGCTTGAGCGGGTAGGCGCGGGAGACCTCCTCCTCGCGGCCCTCGAAGAGCAGGCTGGCGAACTGGGTCTTCACGACTGCCGGAGCCACGGCGTTGACCCGGATGGCCGGGCCGAGCTCGACGGCCAGGGACTCGGTGAGACTGATCATCATCGCCTTGGAGGCGCCGTACATCGAGATGCCCGGCGCGGGCTTCACACCGGACACCGACGAGATGTTGACGATCGCGCCGCCGTGCTCGGACATCCAGGCGCCGTACGCTTCCTGCGTCCAGGCGAGCGCACCGAGGGCGTTGACCTCGACGATCTTGCGGGCGGCGCCGAGGTCGATCTCGATCAGCGGCCCGGCGACCGGGTTGATGCCGGCGTTGTTGACGAGGAAGTCCAGGCTGCCGAACGTCTCGATGGTGCGGCGTACGGCGTCGGCGCGGTGCTCGGGGTCGTCCGCCTTGCCCGCCACGGCGATCGCGTGGGCGGGGCCGCCGAGCGCGGCGATCGCCTCCTCGAGCGCCTCCGGCTTGCGGGCCGTGAGGCACACCCGGGCGCCCTCGTCGACCAGCCGCTGGGCGATGCCCAGCCCGATGCCGCGGCTGGCTCCGGTGATGATCGCGACCTTGCCGTCGAGTCCCTGCACGCTGTGTCTCCTTGTCGTTTCACTAAGCGCTTGCTTACCATGCGTGTTGTGAGTGCGTCCACCCCCGCGGCCCCGTTGCTGCCCGACCAGCCCGATGCCCGGACCCGGCTCGCCCGGGCGGCCGTCGAGGCATTTGCGGATCGGGGGTTCCACGGCACCACGACCCGCGACATCTCGACCGCGGCGGGGATGAGCCCGGCCGCGCTCTACGTGCACCACCGCTCCAAGGAGGAGCTGCTCTACGAGCTGTCCCGGCTCGGCCACGAGCGGGTGCTGGAGATGGTGCGGGAGTCGGTGGCCCGCTCGGAGGATCCGGTCGAGCAGCTCGGCACCCTGGTCGAGGACTTCGTCCGTGACCACGCCGTCGTCCACACCGGCGCGCGGGTCATCAACTACGAGCTCGCCGCCCTCAGCGAGGAGCACCTGGCCGAGATCGTGGCGATCCGGCACGACATCGACCTGGTGGTCCGCGGTGTGGTCGATCGGGGCGTCGCCGCCGGTGTCTTCCACACCCCGGACGCCCACATGACGGCGCTCGCCGTGCTCTCGCTGGGGATCGACGTGTCCCGGTGGTTCCGCGACGAGGGTCGTTGGACCCCCGACGAGGTCGCCGTCCACTACCGGCTGCTGGCACTGCGGATGGTGGGTGCCGACGGTGGCAGGATCGAGCCATGAGCTACGAGGCCGCCACCAATCGCTATGACGCCGAGACCGGGATGCGCTACCGCCACGCGGGGCGCAGTGGTCTCCAGCTCCCGGCGATCTCGCTGGGCCTGTGGCAGAACTTCGGGACCGACCGGCCGGAGGAGACCCAGCGGGCCATCCTGCGGCGGGCCTTCGACCGCGGCGTGACCCACTTCGACCTCGCCAACAACTACGGCCCGCCGTACGGCCGCGCGGAGGAGAACTTCGGGCGCTACCTCAAGGACGACTTCGCGCCCTACCGCGACGAGCTGGTCATCTCCACCAAGGCCGGCTACGACATGTGGCCCGGCCCCTACGGCCAGGGCGGCGGCTCGCGGAAGTACGTGCTCGCCTCGCTGGACCAGTCGCTGGGCCGGATGGGGCTCGAGTACGTCGACATCTTCTACAGCCACCGCTTCGACCCGGACACGCCGGTCGAGGAGACGATGATGGCGCTGGATCAGGCGGTGCGGCAGGGCAAGGCGCTGTACGCCGGCATCTCGTCGTACTCCGCGGCGAAGACCACCGAGGCGGCGTCGATCGCCCGCGAGCTCGGCACGCCGCTGCTGATCCACCAGCCGTCGTACTCCATGCTCAACCGCTGGATCGAGGAGGACCTGCTCGATGAGCTCGAGGAGCAGGGCATGGGCTGCATCGTCTTCTCGCCGTTGGCCCAGGGGCTGCTGACCGACCGCTACCTCGACGGCGTGCCGGCCGACTCCCGGGCGGCACGCGACGGCTCCAGCCTCGGGGGTGACCACCTCGAGGAGTCGAAGCTGCGCCACGTGCGCCGGCTCAACGAGATCGCCGAGGCGCGCGGGCAGAAGCTCGCACAGCTCGCGCTCCAGTGGGCGATCCGCGACCCGCGCGTCACCTCGGCCGTCATCGGCGCGTCGAGCGTCGCGCAGCTGGACGCGAACCTCGACGCGCTCGCGTTCCCCGAGCTGACGGACGAGGAGCTCAGCGCCATCGACGAGGACGCCGTCGAGGCGGGGATCAACCTGTGGGCGAAGTCCACCGCCGAGTGAGCGCCGCACTCAGGGCGCCGTGCACATGACATGGGTGCCGCGAGGGCACGGAGCGCTGCGGGAGAGCTTCGGTGTCGGAGCGGAGTGATCACCGTGGCAGCATTTCGCACAGTCCGGCAGGGTCTTGCGCAGTTTCGTATATCAGATATGACTGGGCGCGCGGTCTCGGCTGTTCTCCCACCGCTGGCAGCCGACCAGCACCACGACCGCCAGTGCGGCGCCCGCGAGCACGTCGATCACGTAGTGCTCGGCGTAGTAGACGAGCGCGGTGGACATCGCGAGCGGGTAGAGCGCGAGCAGCCAGCGCCAGGGGGAGTGCAGCCGCTGGATGCCGTAGATCGCGATCAGGAAGGTGATCCCGGCGTGCAGTGACGGCATGGCGGCGACCGGGTTGCCGACCCCCTGGAGCACCACGTCCATGCGCCCCAGCCCGATGTCGTGCCAGCCGCGTCCGGTGATCCGGACGACGTCGGCGTGCAGCCAGCCCTCTTTCGATGCCATCCACGGTGGCGCCATCGGGTAGGCGATGTAGACGACGAGGGCGCCGAAGTTGATGATCACGTAGCGCCGCATCCACTTGATCCACTCGGCCCGGTTGCGCACCCACAAGATGGCGGCGATCGTCAGCCCGGTGACGAAGTGCGTGGCGTAGACGGTCGTGAACAGCACGTCGTACCAGCGCGGTTCGCTCGTCCTCAGGCACGGGTCCCCGCACAGGGCGTGCTGCAGACGCTCGGTCGGCGTCTGCCCGAACCCGATCCACTCGTCGAAGTGGATCGGCATGTAGACGTGCACCGGCAGGCCGAGCTCGTCGGTCAGGCCGCGCGTGAAGAAGTAGATGACCAGGCCCGCGACCGGGATCCACCAGTCCTTGAGGAAGTTCAGGTGGTAGCGGGGCTGGGCCTCGATGTTCCAGGCAACGGTGCCGAGCCAGAGCCAGAGGAAGACCCCGATGGTGTCGTTCGGGATGCCCAGCGTCTCCGACCAGAGGACCAGCAGCGCGGCGTACACCAGCATCGCGGCGAGGCGGACCTTGCGGCGCGTGCGCGGATAGGCGATCGGTCGGAGGGAGCTGGCGAGCTCGTGCTCGTCCTCGTCAGCTCCCCGCGTCATGCAGGGATTCTAGGGAGCCGCTCGACCGCACGCCTGACCGGCCACCATGCTGGCGCTCCGGGCGGGCGCTGCGCCCGGGTGGGAGGGATTCTTGTGCCGCCGGTGACAAGAATCCGGTGTGTCTCGGGGGACGCCTGTGCAGGCGGCGACCGGAGGTGCTTGTCTGACGACGCAGTCCGGACAGATCGGGAGGACGGAGTGGTCGACAGGCAGCGGGTCACTCTGGCGAGGACGATGTGACCAGGCTCAAGGAAGCCGGTCTTCCCGTTGGCCCTGCCACCCGTTCGGCGCACCTGATCGACCTGCCGTGCTCAGTCGGGCTGGATCGTATTCGGACGAGGCGCGCGGTAAAACCGAATGGCCGGGAGCCCGCCGATGGCGGACAATCCTTCGACGTGGGACATGTGGACGTGGCAGGGGTGCGGTACGAGCTGCCGGACGGCAGGGTGCTGCTGGACGACGTGTCGTTCCGCGTGGGCGAGGGCGCCAAGGTCGCGCTGGTCGGCGCGAACGGCGCCGGCAAGACCACCCTCCTGAGGATCATCACCGGCGAGCTGACGCCGCACGCCGGCGTCGTGACCCGATCCGGTGGCCTCGGGGTGATGCGCCAGATGGTCGGCGCCGGTCTCGGTGCCGAGCCGACGGTCGGCGACCTGCTGCGCAGCGTCTCGCCGGTGCGCGTCCGTGAGGCGGCGGCGGAGGTCGACCGCCTCGAGCTCGCGCTGATGGAGAGCGACGACGAGAAGACCCAGATGGCGTACGCCCACGCGCTGTCGGAGTACGCCGACGCTGGTGGCTACGACATCGAGGTCACCTGGGACGTGTGCACGATGGCGGGCCTCGCCGTCCCCTACGACCGCGCCAAGTACCGCGAACTGCGCACTCTCTCGGGCGGTGAGCAGAAGCGGCTGGTGCTCGAGTTCCTGCTCCGCGGTCCCGATGAGGTGCTGCTGCTCGACGAGCCCGACAACTTCCTCGACGTACCCGGCAAGATCTGGCTCGAGGGCCGGATCCGTGAGTCGGACAAGACGATCCTGATGATCAGTCACGACCGCGAGCTGCTCGACAACACCGCGACCCGCGTCGTCACCGTCGAGCTCGGCCACGCCGGCAACCTGGTCTGGACCCATCCGGGCGGCTTCTCGTCGTACCACGAGGCGCGTCGCGACCGGTTCGCGCGCTTCGAGGAGATGCGCAAGCGGTGGGACGAGGAGCACGCCAAGATCAAGGCGCTCGTGCTGCGACTGAAGATCAAGTCCGAGTACAACGACGGCATGTCCAGCCAGTACCGCGCGGCCCAGACGCGGCTGCGCAAGTTCGAGGAGGCCGGCCCGCCGACCGAGCAACCACGTGAGCAGCAGGTCTCGATGCGTCTCAAGGGCGGTCGCACCGGCAAGCGGGCCGTCGTCTGCGAGGGCCTCGAGCTGACGGGCTTGATGAAGCCCTTCGACCTCGAGGTCTGGTACGGCGAGCGGGTGGCCGTGCTCGGCTCCAACGGGTCCGGCAAGTCGCACTTCCTCCGGCTGCTGGCCGCGGGCGGAAGCGACCCCGACGTCGAGCACCGGCCGGTCGGCGAGGTCGCTATCAAGCCCGTCCTGCACCAGGGCAAGGCCAAGCTCGGCGCCCGGGTGCGCCCGGGCTGGTTCGTGCAGACGCACGAGCACCCCGAGCTGATCGGACGGACCCTCCTCGAGATCCTGCACCGCGGCGACGGGCATCCCGACGGTCGCGCCGGCATGGGCCGCGAGCAGGCCGCCCGGGTGCTCGACCGCTACGAGCTGGCGCATGCGGGCGAGCAGCCGTTCGAGTCGCTCTCCGGTGGCCAGCAGGCGCGCTTCCAGATCCTGCTGCTCGAGCTGTCGGGCGCCACCCTGCTGCTGCTCGACGAGCCGACCGACAACCTCGACGTGCAGTCGGCCGAAGCCCTCGAGGAGGGGCTCGAGGCGTTCGACGGCACCGTGCTGGCGGTTACCCACGACCGCTGGTTCGCTCGGGGCTTCGACCGCTTCCTGGTGTACGGCGCCGACGGCGAGGTCTACGAGTCGGACGGTCCGGTGTGGGACGAGACGCGGGTGCAGCGGTCGCGATGACCGGGCTCGAGATCGTCGAGCTCGACGTGCACGACGACGAGGCGTTCGACGCCTGGCACCACGCGTACGAGGCTGCTGAGCGGGCTTCGGGACCCGACGTCGCCGCGCCCTGGCAGCTCGAGGAGGTTCGGGCGCTCATGCAGCGCACGGGTCAGCGGTCCTGGGACGGTGGCTACTCCGGGGCGGTCGAAGGGCGCCTCGTGACCGTCGGGTGGATCCGGCTCTCACTCCTCGACAACACCGACCGCGCCCAGTTGGCCGTCTACACGCCTCCGGAAGCACGTCGTCGCGGCTATGCGACCGCGATGCTCGCCCACCTCGAGGCGGTCGCTCGCGAACGCGGCCGCACAACCATGTCCGGCGAGAGCTCCTGGCCGTACGCCGTGGGCCCGTCCGGCGCCGGACAGCCGGGTCCCGAGTTCGCGCGGACCGCCGGCTACGCCCTCGCGCTCGGCGACGTGAAGCGCCGACTCGAGCTGCCCGTGCCTGACGAGCTCCTGGACCGGCTCGCGGTCGAGGCGGCCGGCCACCACGAGGGTTTCACCTTGCACTCGTGGGTCGGCCCGGTCCCCGACGAGCTGGTCGACGGGTGGGCCCAGCTCACCGGGACCCTGATCACCGAGGCGCCCACCGGCGAGCTCGACGTCGAGCCGGAGTACGCCGATGTCGCAACCGTGCGCGAGGGCGAGGACCTACTGGTCGCCCAGGGACGCACGAAGTACAACACCGTCGCGCTCGGCGCCGACGGCGACGTGGTCGCGTACTCCGACCTCGTGACCACCGTGCACGAGCCGGGCAGGGCCTACCAGTGGGGCACGCTGGTCCGCCAGGACGCGCGGGGACATCGGCTCGGGCTGGCCGTCAAGGTCGCCAACCAGCAGCTGCTCCAGCGCGAGCGACCCGACGTGCGAGAGCTGATCACCTACAACGCCGAGGTCAACAGCCGGATGATCGGCGTCAACGAGCGGCTCGGCTTCGTGCCGGTGGCTCGGCTCGGGGAGTTCCAGAAGGTGCCCAGGAGATAGACCAGTGAAAAGGGCTCCACCGGCTGACGGGAGACGGGCCGGTCAGCCGGTGGAGCCCCAGGCCCCTGCCTGTCTTGGGCGCAGGCAGGGGCGGTCTGGTGGGTCAGGACTTGGACGTGGTGGCGTCCGAGTCGAGGGTGAGCTTCGCGGTCTTGGCGTCGCCACCGCTCGTGTAGGTCACGGTGACCTCGTCGCCCGGACGGTAGGACCGGATCGTCGCGACCAGAGAGTCGGGGCCGGTGATCAGCCGGTCGTCGACCTTCGTGATCACGTCGCCCTTCGCGATGCCCGCCTTGTCGGCGGTGGATCCGGCCGTGACGTCCTGGACCGAGGCGCCCTGTACGACCTCCGCGCCCTCCTTGCTGGCGACGGGGCCGACGGAGATGCCGAGGCGGGCGTGGGTCGGGGTCTCGCCCTTGCTCATCTGGTCGACGATCGGGAGCACCTCGTCGATCGGGATCGCGAAGCCGAGGCCGATCGAGCCGGCCTCGCCCTCGCTCGAGCTGGCGGTGCGGATCGAGGAGTTGATGCCCACGACGTTGCCGCTCATGTCGACCAGCGCACCGCCGCTGTTGCCGGGGTTGATCGCGGCGTCGGTCTGGATGGCGGGGTACGTCGTGCTGTTGCCGGCGCCGTCGGAGCCGACGTCGACCGGGCGGTTCAGCGCGCTCACGATGCCGCTGGTGACGGTGGAGTCGAGACCGAACGGCGAGCCGATCGCCACGACGCCCTCGCCGACCTTGAGGTCCTCGGACTTGCCGATGGTCGCCGGGGTCAGGCCCGAGACGCCTTCGGCCTTGATGACCGCGGTGTCGGTCAGCGGGTCGGCGCCGACGACGCTCGCCTTGGCAGAGGAGCCGTCGTTGAAGAAGACGGTCATGGTGCCGCCGTCGCCGGCGATCGCCGCGACGTGGTTGTTGGTGAGGATCTCGCCGTCCGAGCTGAGGATGATCCCCGAGCCGGAGCCGGCACCCTCGCTGCCACTGACGTCGATCTTGACGACCGACGGGAGCACCTTGGCCGCGACCTGCTCGACCGAGCCGTCGGCGACGGGGGACTCGGGGGTGTCGACGACCTGGGAGGTGCTGTGGTCACTCGGGCCGGCGGAGCCGCCGGAGGCGTCGTCGTCGTACGCGTTCCAGGCGGCTGCGCCACCGACGCCGGCTGCGCCACCGACGACCAGGGCGGTCGCGACGACCGCGGCGGCCAGGCCGGCGCGACGGGGACGCTTCTGGGCCGGGAGGGTCGCGGTCTGCGGGGCGGCGGCGTACGGCGAAGCCGGGGGGCCTTCCGGGCGGGGACCCTGCGGGGCAGGGTACGAGAAGTACGGGTTCTGCGGTCCTTGCGGGGGAGTCGTCGGCTGGTCGGTCATGCCTCCACTGTGTGGGCGTTGCCTGTGATCAACCTGAGACGTCCCTGGACGCGCTAGAAGAATCGGTCTCGGTCGCCAGCGTCATCTTCTTGAGCAGCGCCGCCAGGGTGGCGCGCTCCTCGTCGTCGAGAGCGTGCACGATCTCGTGCTCGGTCCGGCCGCGCAGGTCCATCGCCCGGCGCCAGATCGCGGCTCCGCTCCGGGTGATCTCGATGCTGACGCGGCGCCGGTCGTCAGCATCGGCGCTGCGCTGGATCCAGCCCGCGTTCTCGAGCGCGTCCAGGCGGCCCGTCATGCCGGCGTTGCTGATGCCGAGGTCGGCGGCCAGCGCCGAGGGGCTCGCGAGGCCGGGGGTGTCCCGGATCATCAGGTGGTGGAGGGTGTCGTACTCGAAGTCCTGGAGCCCGACCTCGACCAGGGCCTGCTGGGTCGTCAGCTTGAAGTACTGCTTGAGGCGGCCGATCCGGACCACGATCGCCTCGACGTCGTCCTCGAACGCGACGTCGATCCAGTGGTCGCGCCAGCGCGCGACGTGTCGGTCGGTCCAGTCCTCGCCTTCGGTCACGGGAAAATGCTACTCCCTTCGGTGGCGAATAGTTCGCCAGCGAAGTAATATCCGGCGGGTGCACGATCGTCTGCCCGCCTTCCGCCACCGGGACTTCCGGTTCCTCGTCGCGGGTACGGCGTCCAGCTCGCTCGGCAACGCGATCACCCCGATCGCCCTCGCCTTCGCCGTGCTTGACCTCGGCGGCTCGGCCACGGACCTCGGCCTGGTCGTGGGCGCCTTCGCGCTGGCCGACGTCGTCACCGTGCTCTTCGGCGGCGTGCTCGGCGATCGGCTGCCACGCAAGCTGATGATGGAGGGCTCGGCGGCCGGCAGTGCCCTGACCCAGGCGGTCCTCGCGGCGTCGTTGATCGCGGGCTTAGCCACGATCCCGATGCTCGGCATCGTCGGCGCGCTCAACGGCTGCCTGTCTGCGCTCAGCCAGCCGTCGTCGCGGGCGATGACACGCGAGACCGTCCCGCCCGAGCACCTGCCCTCGGCGGTCTCGGCCCGATCGCTTCTCCAGACAGGTGCGGCCACGGTCGGGTACGCCGTCGGCGGCGTCCTGGTCGCGGTCGCCGGCTCGGGCTGGGCCATCGGCGTCGACGCGCTGACCTTCGCGATCGCGGCGTACTGCTACTCCCGGCTCCGGGTGCCGCACACCCGCGCGGACGGACCACGCGCCTCGATGCTGGCCGACCTCGGCGACGGTGCGCGCGAGGTGCTCTCGCACCCGTGGCTGTGGCTGCTCATCGGGCAGGCGATGCTCTACCACCTCTTCTACGGCGGTGCGCAGACCGTGCTCGGCCCGATCGTGATCGGCGACGAGTTCGGTCGCTCCTCCTGGGGGCTGGCGATGGGCACGCTGATGGCCGGTTTCGTGGTGGGTGGCCTGGTGTGCCTGCGCTGGCGTCCGCGCCGCAGCCTGCTGATCGGGACCATGCTGCTCAGCCTGACCGCGCTCTTCCCGATCGCGATGGCGCTGTCCGACCAGCTCTGGGCAGTGCTCCTCGGTGCGTTCCTGCACGGCTTCGGGCTCCAGGTGTTCGACGTCTTCTGGGACCTGTCGATCCAGCAGAACGTCGCGCCCGACAAGCTGGCCCGGGTCTACTCGTTCGACATGGTCGGCTCGTTCGTGGCGCGTCCGCTCGGGCTCGCGCTCACCGGTCCGATCGCGGTCCTGGTCGGCTACCAGGAGTGGCTGCTCGTCGTCGGTTGCGTGATGGGCGCCTCGTCGCTCCTGGCGCTGACGTCAGCCGACGTACGTCGTCTCGTCCGCGATCCTGCGCCGGAAGTCGACCCGGAGCGGGTCGCGGCCTGACCGTCGGAAACTCAGATTTCCCGCAAGGTTGGCCGGCGAGCGCCGGTTCAGTTGTCGGCGCGTCGGTATTGCTGCCAGGGTTGAACCCAACGACCTAGCTGGGGGGTTACCGTCGTGGGGGGAACTGCTGCACGCCAGCGCGCTGTCAGCGCGCTGAGGGTGCCGATCATCATGTCCGTGGTCGCGTCCGCGGCGCTCGTGGCCGCCGTCGCGCCGCTCAATGGCCGCGCCGACGCGACCACGACATGCACGTCCGGCGTCACCACGTCCAACGCGTTCGGTGCCGCCACTGGCTGGACCGAGTTCGTCGAGGGCAACGGCACGCGCGGCTCCGAGTCCGAGGGCGCCATCGCGTACGGCGGCAACCACACCGCGGGCGGCATGACCGTCGGCACGCGGCTGCCCTCCGGGTTCGCGGCGTCGTCGCCCGCGCTGGTCGTGGCGGGCACGCAGGGCAGCTACAACCTGCAGAAGGGCAGCGCCTACCTCTCGCCGGAGTCGGGCGTGAACTTCAACGGCGGGTCGGGCACCGGCTACCTCACCGGCAACCCGATCGACTTCGCGACGGCCTTCGGCCACCTGCGGACGCTGTCGATCCAGTGGGGCGCGGCTGCCGCGACGGGCACGGTCTCGGCGGGCGTGACCGGTGGCAACAACGCGCTGGTCCTGTCGGGGTCGAGCGCCTCGCTCAACGTGTTCAACCTGTCGACCAGTGACGCCGCCGCACTGGCGAGCGGCCGGCACCTCGGCCTGAGTGTCCCGGCGGGCTCCGTCACGATCATCAACGTGCCGGGCGCGACGCCGACCATCGGTGGGCAGGCCTGGCTGGGCAGCGGCTCGAGCTGGGGCCAGGCCAACGACAACAACATCAAGGACGACTACGCGGGCCTGGTCTGGAACTTTCCCCAGGCCAGCACGGTGACCGTCAGCTACGGCTCGGCGTTCCCCGGCACGATCCTGGCGCCCAACGCCGCGGTCACGATCGCCTCGGCCGGCCACACGATCGGCCAGGTCGTCGCGCAGAGCTTCGTGTCGGGCTTCGAGACCCACCAGAACCTCTTCCCGGGCGAGGCCTGCGTCCCGTCCCCGCCGAGCACGCCTGGCACCTCCGACGTCACGATCACGAAGTCCGCGTCCAGTGCAACGCCCTCCGGCGGTGCCACGGTCACCTACGCGCTGACCGCGACCAACATCGGCAACGCCACCGCGACCGGCGTCGTGATCCGCGACGACCTCCCCGCCGACGTGACGTTCGTGTCGGCCCAGTCGCCGTGCACCCAGTCCGGCGGTGTGGTCGCGTGCAACGTCGGCTCGCTCGCGGCCGGTGCCTCGGTGAGCAAGACGATCACCGTGACGGCCAACCCGATCGCCGGGGCCGGCGCCAGCTCCGACCCGCAGGCGACGCACTGGCTGACGCCGTACAAGGCGGAGGCCCAGGTCGACCTCGAGGCCGGCCAGCAGCGCACGATCGCGCTGAGCTGCCACAGTGGCGACTACCTGAGCGACGGCCAGTTCCGCGTCGACCACGTCGACCAGGGCACCGGGACGATCCGCGACGTCAAGATCCTCAGTGCGCGAAGCGACAGCGCGTCGTCGTGGAAGGGCGTCATCCGCAACGACGCCGCCGGTCGCGCCCAGGCCAAGGCGTTCATCGTGTGCCTGCCGAAGCAGACCGAGGCCAACGGCGGCCACAGGCACAGCCTCTCGGTCGACACGGCCGTCGTGACGACCTCAGGGTCGTACGGCGTGGGCCGGTCGACCGCGAGCGTCACCTGCCCGGCCGGCACCGTCCCGGTCGCGCCCGGCTACGACCTCTCCTCGGCGAGCGCCGAGCTGGCCGGCTCCGAGCACACGTCGTCCGTGCCGCGGAAGTGGACCTTCACGATCGACGCGACGGCCCCGGTCACCGCGACGTTCTCTGCTCGCTGCCTGCGTACGACGGTCGACCCGGTCAACGGCCACACCCACGAGCTCAAGCTCACGCACGTGGTGCAGACCGTGTCGGTGCCGGGCACGACCGCGGCCGAGGGCAACGAGTTCCAGGTCATCTGCCCCGACGACGCGAAGGGCGTCGTGGCGACGTTCGACCTCCCGCCGGGCGTGCACACGTTCGGCAACGACCCGCGCCTCAAGGCGCGCGCGTTCCGCCTGTTCAACGACACCGGGATCGCGCAGAACGCGACGGTCGACCTCGTCTGCCTGCACGACCGGACCGGCACCGAGCGGTCGGGCTCGCCCTCGCCGGTCGAGGTCGTCAACGTGGCGACCGTGACGTCGACGTCCGCCGACGCCAATGCGACCAACAACGCGGCGAGCGCGACGATCACCGTGCAGCCTGGTGGCGCGACCGTGGCCGCGAGCGGGTTCCTCCGGATCAAGGGCTCGAAGGCGAAGGTCGCCGTGCTCTCGTCGCTCAAGGGCAAGGGGCACGTCAAGGTCAAGGTGGGCAAGAAGGTCGTGGCCACCGGCAAGGTGAAGCTGCGAGCCGGCAAGGCCACCGTCGCCACCCTGAAGCTGTCGAAGAAGGACAAGCGGAAGGTCGCCGAGGCCGGCACCGTGCGGGTCGTGGTCGACCCGGCGCGTGGCAGGACGATCACCACCAAGGTGAAGGTGCGCCGCTGACCAGACCGGCCGCTCAGACCGGCAGGCCGCGCCTGCGCAGCTCGGCGCGCAGCGTGTCCGCGTCGGTGAACACGATGGCGTCCATGCCCAGCCCGGCCGCGGCGTCGACGTTCGCCTGCCGGTCGTCGACGAAGACCAGGCGCTCCAGCGGCAGCCCGCTGCGCTCGGCGACGATCTCGTAGGCGCGCGGGTCGGGCTTGGCGGCCGAGACCTCGCCGGAGACGACGACGTCGTCGAAGAGGGCGAGGAAGTCGAACCGGGCCGGTGCGTGCGGGTAGAGCTCCGCGGACCAGTTCGTCAGGCCCAGCAGCGGTACGCCGCCGGCGTGCAGCTCCCGGACCACGTCACCCATCCCGGCGACCTCGCCGAGCAGCGAGTCGGCGAAGTGTGCCCGGTACGCCAGCGCGTGCTCGACCCAGTGGGGGTGCGTGCGGCGTACGGCGTCTTCGGCATCGCCCCAGCTGCCGCCGGAGTCCGGGCCGTGGTTCCAGGCCATGAAGTCGAAGTCGGCGGCGTCCAGGAAGCGGCGCGCCTCGACCGGGCCCACGCCCGCCGCGATGGCGGCGTACGGGTCCCAGTCGATCAAGACGTTCCCCAGATCGAAAACGACCCCGGACGGCGTGCCGTCCGGGGTCGTCTCGTAAATCTCGGGGTGAGCTCCGCTCACTTCCAGCGCTCGGACGCCGGCACGAATTCCAGGCCGCGGTCGCCCATGTAGAGCTGCTTCGGGCGCGCGATCTTCTGCTCCTTGTCCTGGACCAGCTCGGACCACTGGGCCAGCCAGCCCGGGGTGCGGCCGATCGCGAACAGGACCGTGAACATCTCCGGCGGGAACTGGAAGGCCTCGTAGATCAGGCCCGAGTAGAAGTCCACGTTCGGGTAGAGCTTGCGCTTGATGAAGTACTCGTCCTCGAGCGCGATCTTCTCGAGCTCCTTGGCGATCTCGAGGAGCGGGTTGACCCCGGTGACCTCGAAGACGTCGTCGCAGGCCTTCTTGATGATCGTGGCGCGCGGGTCGAAGTTCTTGTAGACCCGGTGGCCGAAGCCCATCAGCTTCTCGTTGCCGTTCTTCACGCCCTCGATGAACGCGGGGATGTTCTCCTTGGTGCCGATGCGCCGCAGCATCCGCAGCACCGCCTCGTTGGCTCCGCCGTGCAGCGGACCGTAGAGGGCACCGACGCCGGCCGCGACCGCGGAGTACGGGTCGACCTGCGAGGAGCCGACGGAGCGGACCGCGTTGGTCGAGCAGTTCTGCTCGTGGTCGGCGTGCAGGATGAAGAGCACGTCGAGGGCCTTCACCAGGCGCGGGTCGGCCTCGAACTTCGACTCGCTCATCTTGAAGAGCATCGACAGGAAGTTGGCCGTGTAGCTCAGGTCGTTGTCGGGGTAGACGTACGGCTTGCCCTGCGCGTGCCGGAACGCCCAGGCGCCCAGCGTCGGCATCTTCGCGATCATCCGCACGATCTGGATGTGCCGGTTCTCGGCGTCGCTGATGTTGCGCGCGTCGGGGTAGAACGTCGACAGGGCCCCCACCGACGCCATCAGCATCCCCATGGGGTGCGCGTCGTAGCGGAAGCCCTGCATGAACGACTTGACGTTCTCGTGCACGAACGTGTGATAGGTGATCTCGTGCACCCACGCCTCGTACTCCGCCTTGCTGGGGAGCGTGCCATGGATGAGGAGATAGGCGACCTCGAGGAAGTTGGACTTCTCGGCCAGCTGCTCGATCGGGTATCCCCGGTACTCCAGGATCCCCTTCTCGCCGTCGATGTAGGTGACGGAGCTGCGACAGGACGCCGTGTTGACGAAGCCCGGGTCGTAGACCGCGAGCCCCGGGGAGTCGTCGCCTGCCTTGATCTTGCCCAGATCCGCGGCCTTGATGGCGCCGTCGGCGATCGGGACGTCGTACTCCTGTCCGGTGCGGTTGTCACGGACGGTGAGAGAATCAGTCACCCTCTCAACTTAGTCGGCGCTGTGTCGGCATGCGAACCCGGTGTCCGTAGATGGCACTGTGATGTTTTCGTCAGCGGCAATTCGACACCGTCCGTACGGCGCCCGTACTCTTGTCAGTCGCGCCTCCTGCCGCGCTCCGACCCCGCCACGGGATCGGGGTGCAGACCCGAACGCTCTGCTCATCACGAGCGGCGAGCCGGGCAGTGTTCGTCAGAGGGCGTCGCATCATCACCCGTGCGGCACAGGGTCACACGGGACCTACGAACGAAGGAAGTTCCTCCGTGCGCACGTACGCCCCCAAGGCCGGCGACATCACGCGTGAGTGGCTCGTCATCGACGCCACCGACGTGGTCCTCGGCCGCCTCGCTGCTCAGACCGCCAATCTCCTGCGCGGTAAGCACAAGGCGATCTTCGCTCCCAACGCTGACACCGGTGACTTCGTCATCATCATCAACGCTGAGAAGGTCGCGCTCTCCGGTGACAAGAAGGTCACCAAGATGGCCTACCGCCACTCCGGCTACCCGGGTGGTCTGTCTGCCACTCCGATCGGTGAGGTCCTCGAGAAGGACGCCCGCAAGGCCATTGAGAAGGCCGTGTGGGGCATGCTGCCGAAGAACAAGCTCGGCCGCCAGGTCCTCAAGAAGCTGAAGGTCTACTCGGGTCCCAACCACCCGCACCAGGCCCAGCAGGCCACTCCGTACGAGATCAAGCAGATCTCCCAGTAATCGCCCCCATCTCGAGCAGAGTTCTGTCGAGAAAGTCTGAGTGAGGAACATCCATCGTGGCTGACACCACCGAGGTCGAAGAGACCTACGAGACCGACGAGCAGGGCATCGCCTACAGCTCCGAGAGCGCTCCGTCCGCTGACACCCCCGCCCGTCCGGCGACCATCGCTCCTGCTGCGGCCACCGGCCGTCGCAAGGAGGCTGTCGCCCGCGTCCGCATCGTCCCCGGCACCGGCCAGTGGACGGTCAACGGCCGGACGCTGGACAACTACTTCCCCAACAAGCTGCACCAGCAGGTCGTGAACGAGCCGTTCGCCAACCTGCAGCTCGAGGGTCGGTTCGACGTCATCGCCCGCATCCACGGCGGCGGCATCACCGGTCAGGCCGGCGCGCTGCGCCTCGGCGTGGCTCGGTGCCTGAACGCGATCGACACCGAGACCAACCGCCCGTCGCTCAAGAAGGCCGGGCTGCTCACGCGTGACGCCCGCGTCATCGAGCGCAAGAAGGCTGGTCTCAAGAAGGCCCGCAAGGCGCCTCAGTACTCGAAGCGCTGACGCACTGCGTATGCCGCGCATCTTCGGCACGGACGGGGTCCGGGGTCTGGCGAACGGTCATCTGACCGCAGAGCTGGCCCTGGACCTCTCCGTGGCCGCAGCCCGTGTCCTGGCAGACCGCGGCGAGTTCGAGGGCCATCGCCCACTCGCCGTCGTCGGCCGGGACACACGTATCTCGGGACAGTTCCTCGAGCACGCCGTCGTGGCCGGGCTGGCCTCGGCCGGCGTCGACGTCCTTCGTCTGCGGGTGCTGCCGACCCCGGCGGTCGCCTACATGACCCAGGCGCTCGGTGCCGACCTCGGCGTCGTCATCAGCGCCTCGCACAACCCGATGCCCGACAACGGCATCAAGTTCCTCGCCAGCGGTGGGCTCAAGCTCGACGACGCCGTGGAGCGGGACATCGAGAAGCACCTCGACGAGCCGTGGGAGCGACCGCTCGGCGGCCACGTCGGCCGCGTCACGCCGTACGCGACCCCGGTTCAGGAGTACGTCGACCACCTCGTCGGCACCCTCTCCCAGCCGCTCACCGGGATCAAGGTCGTCCTCGACTGTGCCCATGGGGCGGCGTCCGAGGCCGGTCCGATGGCGTTGCGCGCCGCCGGCGCCGAGGTGATCGCGATCAACGCAGAGCCGGACGGCCTGAACATCAACGACGGCTGCGGCTCCACGCACCTCGAGCCGCTGAGAGCCGCCGTGCTCGAGCACGGTGCCGATGCGGGATTCGCCCTCGACGGCGACGCCGACCGGTGCCTGGCCGTGGACGGCTCGGGCGAGATCGTCGACGGCGACCAGATCATGGCGATCCTCGCGGTCGGCATGTCCGAGTCGGGTCACCTGCCCAAGAACACGGTGGTCGCGACCGTGATGAGCAACCTCGGCTTTGTGCAGGCGATGAAGGCCAACGGGGTCGGCGTACGCCAGACCAAGGTCGGCGACCGCTACGTGCTCGAGGCGATGCGCGTCTCCGGCTACGGCCTCGGCGGCGAGCAGTCGGGCCACGTGATCATGAGTGAGTACGCCACCACCGGTGACGGCACGCTCACCGCGCTGCACGTGCTCGAGCGGATGGCCGTCACCGGTCAGTCGCTGCAGTCGCTCGCGTCGGTGATGCGTCGCCTCCCGCAGGTGCTGATCAACGTCCCCGACGTGGACAAGGCCCGCGCCGACGAGGACCCGATCGTGGCGGCCGCGGTCGCCGAGGAGGAGGCCGCGCTCGGTGACACCGGCCGGATCCTGCTCCGCCCCTCGGGCACCGAGGACCTGGTGCGGGTGATGGTCGAGGCCACCACGGCCGACGAGGCCCGGTCGGTGGCCGAGCGGCTCGCCGACGTCGTCAAGCGGCAGCTCAGCCTGTAGGGAACCGTAGCGGCGCGCTGGCCACGGCTCGTGCGGGCTCCGGGGACACGCGGACGCTGCATGCCGCGAGCTGGATGATCGTCGTCCAGATGCGACGCGTCGATCCTGGGTAGAACGTCTGGCATGACCCGCAACCGCGTCGCGCTCGTGCTCGGAGCCGTGGCCGTCCTGACCGTACTGGCGACGGCCGCGCTCGCGGTCTCGACGTACGTCGGCGACGACTCGTCGCCGGTCGCCGAGCCACTGGTCGTCACCGACCCGGTGTCCGGAGCCAGCTTCGAGGTTCCGGGGGAGGGCTGGGAGGTCCGCGGGCCGCGCAGCCGGATCTACTACGCCGATGACGACGGCGGTCGTCCGGCCGCCGTGGTGTCCGGCGCGGCGGTCTACCGGGACGGCTACTGCGACGAGGAGCCGGGCGACTCCAACCGGGGGTTCGCGGGGTTCACGGACCAGCCGTTCGAGGCCTGGGTCGCGAGCCTGACCGATGATGATGGATCCTGGACGACGGGGGACGATCGTGAGGAGATCGAGCTCGCCGACGGGACTGCCGCGACGCTGAGGTGGACCGGCTTCTTCGGCGGCGAAGGGAAGTGTCCCGCCTCCGGGATCGAGGTCGCGATGGTGCGGGCCGGCGAGGTGCGGGTGGTGCTGGTCGCCGACAGTCAGGGCCAGGGCACGCTGTCGCACGACGAGATCGTGCAGATCCTGCGTAGCCTGCGGCGCTAGAGCTTCCTGAGCCGGACGTAGCGGACGGAGTGGTCCCGGTCCTTGCGCAGTACCAAGGTCGCTCGCGACCGGGTGGGCAGCACGTTCTGGGACAGGTTGGGCCCGTTGATCGTGTTCCAGATCCGGGTCGCCTCGGCGATCGCCTCGTCCCGCGACAGCGCGCCGTACTTGGCGAAGTAGGAGCCGGGGTCGCGGAACGCCGTCTCGCGAAGGCGCTGGAAGCGCTCGACGTACCAGTCCTTGATGTGCGAGGTGCCGGCATCGACGTACACCGAGAAGTCGAAGAAGTCGCTCAGGGTCAGGCCGCTGCGGCCGTCCTCACGCACGCGCGCCGGCTGCAGCACGTTGAGGCCCTCGATGATGACGATGTCGGGGCGCTTGACGACGATCTTCTCGCCGGGGATCACGTCGTAGGTCAGGTGCGAGTAGACCGGGGCCTCGACCTCGTCCTTGCCGGACTTGATGTCGACGACGAAGCGCATCAGCGCACGGCGGTCGTAGGACTCCGGGAAGCCCTTGCGCTGCAGCAGCCCGCGCCGCTCGAGCTCCGCGTTGGGGTAGAGGAAGCCGTCGGTGGTCACGAGCGCGACGTTGGGGTGCTCGGGCCAGTGGGCGAGCATCTGCTGGAGCACGCGGGCGGTGGTCGACTTGCCCACGGCGACGGAGCCGGCCAGGCCGATGACGAACGGCGTACGCGTCGGCTGCACCTGGTGCAGGAACTCCTCCTGCTGGCGGTAGAGCCCGCCCGCTGCCTCGACGTACAGGCTCAGGAGGCGCGAGAGCGGCAGGTAGATCTGCTGGACCTCGTCGAGGTCGAGCTGGTCGCCGAGGCCGCGCAGCTGGCGGATCTCCTCGGCCGAGAGGGGGTTCTCCACCTCGTTGGCCAGGGCCGCCCAGGCGGAGCGGTCGAGCTCGATGTACGGCGAGGACTCCCGAGTCGGCTCGTCGGCGGCGCCGGGCCCGCCGTGGGAAGACATGCGCCAGATTGTTGCAGTCGACCTGGGCGGTCGGGTGGGCGGTGCCCGGTCGTTACAGTGAGGCCCATGTGCGGGATCGTGGGGTACGTCGGGGAGAGGCAGGCCCAAGACGTTGTCATCGAGGGTCTGCGACGGCTTGAGTACCGCGGTTACGACTCCGCCGGGATCGCGCTCGTCGCCGAGGGTGTCATCGCGTCGGACAAGCGCGCCGGCAAGCTCGCCAACCTGGAGAAGGCGATCGTCGGCCAGCCGTTGCCGGCGGCCACGATCGGCATCGGCCACACCCGGTGGGCCACTCACGGGGCGCCGACGGACGTCAACGCTCACCCGCACAACGGTGACACCGGCCGGGTCGCTCTCGTGCACAACGGCATCATCGAGAACTTCGCCGAGCTGCGCGCTGAGCTCGAGACGCAGGGCCACGTACTGCTCTCCGAGACGGACACCGAGGTCGCGGCCCAGCTGCTCGAGCTGCTGGTGATCTCGGGCCTCGACCTGACCGCGGCGATGCTGCAGCTGGTTGCGCGGCTCGAGGGCGCCTTCACCCTCGTCGCCGTCGACGCGCAGGACCCGTCGCAGGTGGTCGCGGCTCGCCGCAACTCGCCGCTGGTCGTGGGGATCGGGGACGGGGAGAACTTCCTCGGGTCCGACGTCTCGGCGTTCATCGAGCACACCCGTGAGGCGATGGAGCTCGGCCAGGACCAGGTCGTCACGATCACCAGGGCCGGGGTGTCGATCGTGAACTTCGACGGCACTCCCGCCGAGGGCCGTCGCTACCACGTCGACTGGGACCTGTCGGCCGCCGAGAAGGACGGCCATGACTGGTTCATGCGCAAGGAGATCCACGAGCAGCCGCGGGCCGTGGCCGACTCGCTGCTCGGGCGCCGTACGCCGGAGGGGCACCTGCACCTCGACGAGATGCGGCTGTCGGACCAGGAGCTGCGCGACGTCGACAAGGTCATCATCATCGCGTGCGGCACGTCGTTCTACGCCGGCATGGTGGCGAAGTACGCGATCGAGCACTGGACGCGGGTGCCGGTCGAGGTGGAGCTGGCCTCGGAGTTCCGCTACCGCGACCCGATCCTCGACTACTCCACGCTGGTCGTCGCGATCAGCCAGTCCGGCGAGACCGCCGACACCCTCCAGGCGATCCGGCACGCGCGCACGCAGCGCTCGAAGGTGCTCGCGATCTGCAACACGAACGGCTCGACCATCCCGCGGGAGTCCGACGCCGTGATCTACACGCACGCCGGGCCCGAGATCGGCGTCGCGTCGACCAAGGGCTTCCTGACCCAGCTGGTCGCCTGCTACCTGCTCGCGCTCTACCTCGCCCAGGTGAAGGGCACCCGGTACGGCGACGAGATCGACCAGGTGATGCGGCAGCTCGAGGCCATCCCCGAGCAGGTGCAGCGCGTCCTGGACGACGCTCCCGCCATCTACGAGATGGCCGCCGACCACATCGACACCCGGTCCGTGCTCTTCCTCGGTCGGCACGCCGGCTATCCGGTCGCCCTCGAGGGCGCGCTCAAGCTCAAGGAGCTGGCCTACATCCACGCCGAGGGCTTCGCCGCCGGCGAGCTCAAGCACGGGCCGATCGCGTTGATCGAGGACGGGCTGCCGGTGCTGTGCGTCGTGCCGCCCGCCGGTCGCGACCAGCTGCGGGACAAGATGGTCAGCGGCATCCAGGAGGTGCGGGCCCGCGGGGCACGCACGATCTGCCTGGTCGAGGACGGCGACGACGCGATCACGCCGTACGCCGACGTGATCATCCGCCTGCCGCGCGTCCCGGTGCTGCTGCAGCCGCTGGTCGCCGTCGTACCTCTCCAGCTGTTCGCCTGCGAGCTCGCGACCCTGATGGGCCACGACGTCGACCAGCCGCGCAACCTCGCGAAGTCCGTCACCGTCGAATGAGTCGGCCGTGATCATCGGGGTCGGGATCGACGTCGTCGACATCGAGCGGTTCGGGGAGTCCCTGACGCGCACACCGGGGTTGTCCGCTCGGCTCTTCACGCCGGCCGAGGCCTCGCGGCCTCTCGCGTCGCTGGCGGCGCGGTTCGCCGCCAAGGAGGCCCTGGCCAAGGCGCTGGGCGCCCCCGTCGGCCTGCACTGGCACGACGCCGAGATCGTGTCGGAGTCGTCGGGGCGGCCGGTGATGGAGATGCGCGACTCGGTCCGCGCCCGCGCCGACGAGCTCGGGGTCGCGTCCGTGCACGTCTCGCTCTCCCACGACGCCGGCATCGCGTCGGCTGTGGTGGTGCTGGAGTCCTAGACGGGTCGTGAGTCTCAGGGGGCGCCCGAGCGCCCCCTAGGCCACACGACCTGGTACGCCGAGCCGCCGGAGGTCTGCGCCGAGGCGGTCCTGCTCGTCGCGGACCTCCCGTGAGGTGCATCGAACCACGATGCGGTTCGGGTCGGTGATGCCACGCTGACGGGCGATGTCGTCCTCCCAGTGCTCGACGTCCATGTGGAACGCCCCGTCGACCTCCAACACGAGCACCCGACCATCGCCGATGTCCCACTCGCAGTCAGTGAAGCGCGGGCGGCCGAACCCGTCGCGCCGCTGCACCTGGCGGTCCGGTGGTCGCAGTCGCTGCGAGCGGCACAGCCGGAGGATGTCGAGCTCGGCCACCGAGTGCGATCCGCCGGCGATGTCGCCAATGACCTGGCGGAACATCTTCGCCCACCGAAGCGGCTGCATCTGCTCGACGGTGACGATGAGCCGCCCGGGAGTGGTGAGCCGCTGCTGCACCGCTGCGGCCACCACCCCCTGTGCGGTCCGTCGACTGGGTTGGTAGGCGGCGAAGTGCAGCACCGCCGGTTCGATTCGCCAGGCAGGCACGCGTTGAGCCGGGTCGACCATCAACGGGATCGGTCGCCGGGTCCGCACGAACCGGATGCCGTCCGGCTCGTCCTCCAAGATCAGCTTCTGCGGAACGACAACCGTGATCAGCTCCCGGTGCCAGTGGCGGAGCCCGCACACATCCGCGGCCGTGAGGTCGCCGAGCGCCGACCGCGGCCCCGCGTGCAGGACGCCCAGCCACATCAGCTGCTCGCGGCTGAGCGGGCCGGTCGTCGTACTCACCACCATCGACGAGCGCTCGACCCAGCGCTCGGCCGACACCTGGTTGCGTACGCGGTATCGGTCGACGCCCAGATGGTTGAGCTGGCGACGGCTCACCAGACCCGCTTGGGCGTCGGCGAGGACTTGCCAGGGTCGATGACGCATAGCAGGACCCTCCCCGAGATCGACGATCCGCCCCGCTGCTCATCCACAGGCATCGGGGTCGTGAGCCTGACGGGGCGGCGGGGCGCCCGCTGGGACTCACGACCCGGATAGCGTGGGCGGCATGAGGCGGGCGCACACGGTGGAGCAGGTGCGGGCGGCCGAGGCGCAGCTGATGGCGCGGCTGCCCGAGGGGGCGTTGATGCAGCGCGCGGCGGCAGGGCTGGCGTACGCCGTGATCGACCTGCTCGGGTCGGCGTACGGGCGGCGGGTGCTACTGCTCGTCGGCTCGGGCGACAACGGCGGTGACGCGCTGTACGCCGGAGCGCTGCTCGCGCGGCGCGGGGCGCAGGTGGAGGCGTGGCTGCTGTCCGACCACGCCCACGAGGGCGGGATCGCGGCGCTGCGGGCGTCCGGTGGCCGGGCCGTGCTACCCAGCGAGCGCGCCAGCGCACTCTCAGCTGCACGACCCGAGGTGGTGGTGGACGGGATCGTCGGGATCGGCGGGCGCGCGGGGCTGCGGCCCGAGGCCCAGGACGCGCTCACGATCCTCGAGGGCATCGCGGTGGTCGCCGTCGACACGCCGAGCGGCGTGGACGTCGACACCGGCGAGCTCGATGGGCCACACGTGACGGCGGACCTGACCGTCACGTTCGGCACCCACAAGATCGCGCACCTCGTCGACCCGGCCGCCGCCGCCTGCGGTGTCGTGCACCTCGTCGACATCGGACTGCAGCTGCCACAGCCGGCGATCGAGGCGCTCCAGCCTGAGGACGTCGCGGCCCTGCTGCCGCGCCCGCAGCCCGACGCCCAGAAGTACGCACGCGGCGTCGTCGGCATCCGCGCCGGGAGTGCGCAGTACCCCGGCGCCGCCCTGCTCAGCGTCGCCGGCGCCAGCAGCGGGCTGGTCGGCATGATCCGGTACGTCGGGCCGGCCGAGGTCGCCGACCGCGTCCGCGTGGCCCATCCCGAGGTCGTCGGCGCTGGGCGGGTGCAGGCCTGGGTGGTCGGCTCCGGCGGCGGCGAGCGCGCGGGCGACGAGCTCGCAGCGGTGATCGCCGACGGCGTCCCGCTCGTGGTCGACGCCGATGCCCTCGCGCACGTCGACGGCCCGCTGCCCGCCGACACGGTGCTCACCCCCCACGCCGGTGAGCTCGCCGCCATGCTCGGTGTCGACCGCGCCGACATCGAGTCCCGCCCGCTCGAGCACGCACGCCACGCGGCCACGACGTACGGCGCCGTGGTGCTGCTCAAGGGTCGCCACACCCTGATCGCCACGCCCGACGGTCGCGTCCGCGCCACGACGACCGGCACCCCCTGGCTCGCCATCGCCGGAGCCGGGGACGTGCTCGGCGGTCTGATCGGTGCGCTGCTCGCCGCGGGCCTCCCGGCGTACGACGCCGCCTCGGTCGGGTCCTGGCTGCACGGTGCGGCCGCGACCCTCGCCAGCGGCGGCGGCCCCCTGGTCGCGAGCCAGGTCGCAGCGTCCATCCCGGCAGCCGTCCGGGGGCTGCTCGACCGGTGATGGGACAATCGAGCCCATGAGCCCCCTGCCGGCAGCCCGTGCCGAGATCGTGGTCGATCTCGACGCGATCCGGCACAACGTCCGCCAGCTGCGCGAGCTGACCGGGGTGCAGATGATGACAGTGGTCAAGGCCGACGGCTACGGGCACGGCATGCACGAGGTCGCGCGAGCGGCCCGAGAGGCGGGCGCCGAGTGGATCGGCGTCGCCACGATCGACGAGGCCCTCGCTCTGCGCGCGGGCGGCGACACCGGGCGCGTCCTGTGCTGGCTGACCGTGCCGGGCGAGGACTACGCCGCCGCGATCGACGCGGACATCGACATCACCGCCTACTCCCTGGCCGAGCTCGACGAGATCGAGGCCGCCGTCGCGGTCGCCGCTCGCCCGGCTCGCGTGCAGCTCAAGGTCGACACCGGCCTGTCGCGGGGCGGCGCCCCGATGGCGACCTGGCCCGAAGTCGTCGCTGCGGCACGCACTGGCCAGCAGGACGGCACCTGGCAGGTCAGCGGCATCTGGTCCCACTTCGCCGCCAGCGACGAGCCCGACCACCCCGCCAACGACGCCCAGGAGGCGGTCTTCAGCGAGGCGCTCGCGATCGCCGAGCAGGCCGGGCTTCGGCCCGAGGTCCGGCACCTCGCCAACTCAGCGGGCGCGATCCTGCGGCCGTCGGCCCGGTTCGACCTGGTGCGGGTCGGGCTCGCGTCGTACGGCCTCGACCCCGCGCCCGGCCACACGCCCGACCTCGGCCTGCGCCCGGCGATGACCGTGCGCGCGACGCTCGCGCAGACCAAGCCGCTCGCCGCCGGCGCCTCCGTCTCCTACGGCCACACCTGGACCGCTGAGACCGACACCACGGTTGGCCTGGTGCCAGTCGGGTATGGCGACGGGGTGCCCCGTCACGCCAGCAACGTCGCCCAGGTGCTCGTCGACGGCAAGCGCCGCGCGATCCGCGGCCGGGTCTGCATGGACCAGTTCGTCGTCGACCTCGACGGCGACCTGCCCGCCGCCGGTCACGACGTCGTCCTCTTCGGCCCGGGCCACGACGGCGAGCCGACCGCCCAGGACTGGGCCGACGCGAGCGGCACGATCTCCTACGAGATCGTCACCCGGATCGGAGGCCGGATGACCCGGAGGTACGTCGACTCATGAGCGAGCTCAGCATCATGCACAGCGTGTCCCGTGCCTCATGCGTGCACGGAGCGAAGCGAGTACGCGCATGAGCATGCGTGGGCGGGTGATCGGAGCGGTCACCGTCGGCGCCGTCGGCCTCGCGGCCGCCGGCGCGGGCGTCGGAGTCAACCGGCAGCGACGGCGGATCGTCGGGCGCGCGCCGGGCGACGTGCCGGCCTTCGGGTCGCTGCGGTCGGACCCGGTGACGGTGGTCGCCGACGACGGCACCCCGCTGCACGTCGAGGTCGACGAGCCGGACCAGCCGACACGCGGGCGGTCGCGCAAGGCGAAGCCTCCGCTGACGGTGATCTTCGCCCACGGCTACGCCCTCGAGCTGGACTGCTGGCACTTCCAGCGCGAGCACTACCGCGGGCAGGTCCGCACCGTCTTCTACGACCAGCGCTCGCACGGCCGTTCGGGCCGCTCGCCGGTGGGCAACGCCACCATCGATCAGCTCGGCCGCGACCTGCTGAGCGTCATGGACGCCGTCGCGCCCGAGGGACCGGTGGTGCTGGTTGGTCACTCGATGGGTGGCATGACCGTGGTCGCGCTCGCCGAGCAGCACCCCGAGCTCTTCGGCGACCGGGTCGTCGGTACGGCGCTGATCTCGACCACCGCCGGCGGGCTGGAGCCCAGCCGGATCCTCTTCCCGATGGTGCCGGCGTGGGGGAGCGCCGGGCCGGTCGGCCGCGCCATCTCCACGCTGGCCCGGACGCACAAGATCGTCGATGGCGCTCGTCGTGCCGGGAAGGACGTGGCCCTCGTCGCCACCGCTCAGCTGGCCTTCGGTGACGAGGTGCCGGGCAGCTACGTCGAGTTCGTCAACCGGATGCTGTCGGCGACGCCGTTCGAGGTGGTCGCGGAGTTCTTCCCCGGCTTCTCATCGCTCGACAAGTTCGACTCCGTCGAGGTGCTGGCGAAGGTGCCGACTGCGGTCATCTGCGGCACCGACGACAAGCTCACCTCGATCGGGCACAGCCGCAAGCTGCACTCGCGCATCGACGGGTCCACGTTGCTGGAGTGCCACGGTGCCGGCCACATGGTGATCCTCGAGCGCCAGTCCGAGGTCAACGGCGAACTGGACCGGCTGCTGGCCGCGACCGGAGCAGAGGACGCGCGGTGACGGTCGAGATCACCCGCGTCGGCCCCGAGTCGGCGCCTCAGGTCCTCGCGGTCGTCCGGGCCGCGTTCGAGGCCCGCCCGCCGCTGGACCCGCCGGCGGCCGCGCTCGTCGAGACCGAGCAGACGATCGCCGACAAGCTGGCCGGCCACGGCGGGCTGCTGGCCTGCCTCGACGGCCGCCCGGTGGGTGCTCTGGTGCTCGACCTGGTCGGCAGTACGACGTACCTGCGCCGGTTCGGCGTCCACCCGGATGCCCAGGGCCACGGCGTGGCGGCTGCGCTGATCGACGCCGCCGTCGAGGCGGCCGGGACCTCCGAGGACCTGACCGTCGTCGCCCGCGAAGAGCTGCCGCAGACGGTGCAGTTCTGGGAGCGGCAGGGGTTCCGCGAGATCCGCCGGGAGTCACCCAACGTCGAGCTGCGCCGGCCGCTGCGCACCCACGTCTTCCAGGCACCTGACGCCGACGCGATGCGCGGGCTGGGCCGGTCGCTGGCCGGCCAGCTCACGCGAGGCGACCTGATCGTGCTCAGCGGTGAGCTGGGCGCAGGCAAGACCACGTTCACCCAGGGCCTGGGCGCCGGGCTCGGCGTACGCGGCGACATCACCTCGCCGACGTTCGTGATCGCGCGGGTGCACCCCTCGCTCGTCGGCGGGCCGGACCTGGTGCACGTCGACGCCTACCGCCTCGGCGGGCTCGGGGAGCTCGACGACCTCGACCTCGACACCTCGCTCGACGACGCCGTGACGGTCGTCGAGTGGGGTGAGGGGCTGGCCGAGGGGCTGGCCGAGTCGCGGCTCGAGGTCGCGATCGTGCGGGGCGACGCCCCCCACGACGAGCTCGATCCGCGCCGGGTCGAGCTCACCCCGGTCGGACCGCGCTGGCACGCGCTGTCCTTCCGGGGGTTGGGTTAGCGCTACAGCCCCGTGATGCCTTCGTTGCCGTAGCCCTCGGCCTGCTCGTCGAAGTTCTCGTGCTCGAGCAGGTGCAGGATCGGTACGCCGAGGCGGCGCCGTGCCTTCGACGTCCAGTCGAGGTGGAAGAACTCCGAGACGACGTGGGGACGGGTCAGGATGATCGCCTCGCGGCCGTCGACCTCGGCGACCTTCGCCGCCAGCGCGTCGATCGGTGGGTCGGTGACGATCTGGCCGCGCGCGATCGCGCCGCTCTTGGCGAGGGCGTCGAGGGTCTGCTTGAGCTCGGTGTTGGTCCGGTCCTCGCAGTCCTTGCGCACCGCGTCGAGGTCGACCTCGCTCATCGGCATCGTCGGCGACGCGAGCATGTCGCCGGCGGTCAGCGACCCCATCGCGGACTCGATCCGCGCCGCGGCATCCTCGAGAGGCAGCAGCACATGGTAGGTGACCTGCTGGTCCAGGCCCTCGTGGAGCGAGTGCACCTGGCCGGCGTCCTGCTCGCTGAGTGCCTGCTCGATCAGGAGGACGACGTCGTAGTCCTCGCCCGTGTTCCGGGGCCCTGCGTTCTCGGACATGTCTGCCTTCCTAGTGGACGCTCAAGATCCTAGCCAGGTCGTAGCTCACCGGCTCATCCAACTGCTCGTAGCCGCACGACTCCGGGTCGCGGTCGGTGCGCCAGCGGCGGAACTGGGCCGTGTGCCGGAACCGGTGCCCCTCCATGTGGTCGTAGGCGACCTCCAGCACCCGCTCGGGGCGCAGCGGGGTGAACGACAAGTCCTTGCCCTGGCTCCAGCGGCTCTGGGTGCCCGGCACGCGGTCGGGGTTGGCCGTCAGGAACTCCTCCCAATGGCCCCACGGATGGTCGCTGATGTCGCAGACGAGCGGCTGCAGCTCCTCGATCAGCTCCGCCCGACGTACGGCAGTGAAGCTCGCGCTGACGCCGATGTGCTGCAGCTGTCCCTCGTCGTTGTAGAGACCGAGCAGCAGGCTGCCGAGCAACGGCTTCTCGGGGGTGCTGGTCTTGTGCTCGCGGTAGCCCGCGACGACGACGTCGGCGGTGCGCTCGTGCTTGATCTTCAGCATCGTGCGGGCGTTCGGCTGGTACGGCGCATCCAGGGGCTTGGCGACCACGCCGTCGAGCCCGGCTCCCTCGAATTGGTGGAACCACTCCTCGGCCTCGGCCGGGTCGGCCGTCGTCCGGGTCAGGAAGCACGGGCCGGCGAGGCCGCCGAGCGCCGCCTCGAGAGCCCCCCGGCGCTCGACGAACGGCCGCTCGGCGTACGACTCGTCGCCCAGGGCGAGCAGGTCGAAGGCGACGTACGACGCGGGCGTCTTCTCGGCCAGCATCGCGATCCGCGAGGCGGCCGGATGGATGCGCTCCTGCAGCACCTCGAACTCCAGGCGCTCCTTCCCGCCCGAACCGAGTGACACGAAGATCTCGCCGTCGAGCACGCATCGCTCGGGCAGCTGCTCTCGCATCGCGGCCACGACCTCGGGGAAGTAGCGGGTCAGGGGCTTGGTGTTGCGGCTGGCGAGCTCGACCTCGTCCCCATCCTTGAAGACGATGCAGCGGAACCCGTCGAACTTCGGTTCCAGTAGGACGTTCGGAGCTAGCGCAAGCGCCTTCTCCAGGGTGGTCGTCTTCGCCAGCATCGGTCGCACTGGCGGCATGACTGGAAGGTCCACGCTCATGACTCTAGTTCCGCTGAGGGTGGCCGCTCGTCGGGAGAGTCCCGCGGAGCGGTGTACGAGGTGATCCCTTCGGGGGTCAGGCGGTGCTGGTTGCCAGGCTCGGGATCTCCTCTTCGTTGGTGTTGGTCTCGGTGGTGGTCCGGCTGCGGGTCAGTCGTCTAGTCCGAGGTAGCGGCGTCCTTCGGCCCATTCATCGTGTTGTCCGGCCAGGACGGCGCCGACGAGCCGGATGATCGAGGGTCGGTCGGGGAAGATCACGACGACGTCGGTGCGTCTGCTGATCTCGCGGTTGAGCCGTTCCTTCGGATTGGTCGACCAGACCTGGCGCCAGACGTCGTAGGGGAAGCGGTGAAGGTCAGGATGTCGGTGCGGAAGTCCTCGACGTGCGCGTCGAGCTCGGCCGACATCGTCGAGACCTGGGACTTCGAGAGCCCGTGATGCCGAGCGACTGGGCCAGCTCGTTCATCCGCCGGGTGGAGACACCCAGGAGGTAGCAGGTCGCCACGACGCTGGTCAGCGCCTTCTCAGCCCTGGTCTTGCGTTCGAGGAGCCACTCGGGGAAGTAGGAGTCGTCACGCAGCTTGGGATCGCGAGATCCAGGGTCCCGGCACGGGTGTCGAAGTCGCGGTGCCGGTAGCCGTTGCGCTAGTTGTAGTTCCTACAGAGGTTGTGATCAGCGCGGCATGTGCTGAGAGACGAGGACCTCCGGTATCGAAGGGGTTACCACACCAACCCTCGATGACCCGGAGGTCCTCGTGACTCACGCTAATGCCCCGTTCACCCCAGAAGGTCGCCGACGCCTCGCTGAACTCGTTGTCTTGCACGGCTGGTCTACACGTCGCGCCGCGGAGCGGTTCCAGTGCTCACCAGCGACCGCAGCGAAGTGGGCCGCCCGCTACCGCGCCGGCCTGGCGATGAGCGACCTGTCCTCGCGACCGCACACCACGCCGACCCGCACCAGCGCCAGGCTGGAACGCCGCATCATCAACCTGCGCGTCACCCGACGCTGGGGACCTCACCGGATCAGCTACCACCTCGGCGTGCCCCGCTCCACGGTCGGACGCGTCCTGGGCCGCTACCGGATGCCGCTGCTGGCCCACCTCGACCAAGCCACCGGACGCGTGGTCCGACGCCCCCACCCGGTGCGCTACGAACGGACCCGTCCCGGCGAGTTGGCCCACATGGACATCAAGAAGCTCGGCCGGATTCCCGCCGGCGGCGGCCACCGGATGCTCGGTCGCACCGCCGGCAACCGCAACAACAAGAGGACCCGACCCGGATACGCCTTCCTCCATCACGTCGTCGATGACCACTCGCGCTACACCTACTCCGAGATCCTCAACGACGAGAAGGCCTCCACCGTCATCGAGTTCTGGCGCCGAGCAGTCGCAGCGTTCACCGACATCGGAATCACGATCGAGGCTGTGATGACCGACCAGGGCTCGGCCTATCGATCCCGCGCGTTTGCCGCCGAGCTCGGCACCACCCGCCACCTCTGGACCCAGCCCTACCGGCCCCAGACCAACGGCAAGGTCGAACGCTTCAACCGCACCCTGGCCGCCGAATGGGCCTACGCCACGACCTACCTATCCGAAGAAGACCGCGCAGCGACCTACCCCGACTGGCTCCACTTCTACAATCACCACCGACCCCACACCGGCATCGGCGGCGCAGTCCCAGCCAGCCGCGTCCACAACCTCACGGGGAACTACAGCTAGTTGACCCGCCCCGGTGAGGACTCGCCACTTGGCTTGCCTGCTGATTCGGCACGAGCCGCACCTTGGAAAGCGAAACGTTTGTCTCACTGTATGGCCCTTATGCCAGCGGGTCTTGTGACGTTCAGCACACATCTCGTACGGTCCGAACATGACACGTGTCGAAACGTTTGCGCATGCTGGCTCCAGTTCGGTCTCGCGGCGTCGAGTGCTCAAGGTTCTCGGCGCGACCGTAGCGGCAGCGTCCGTCGCCGGACTCGGCGACGGCCTGCTCACGCCGGCAGTTCCTGCTGCTGCCGCCCTGGCCTGGCAGCCGCCTCCGGCCTACGACCGCATCGTCGGTCTGCTCTGACAGTCACCGACCGAACAAAGGAACCCGATGGCACCCACTGTGTACGACGTGACGACCTGGCCCGGAGCGACCGTGTCGCCCTATACCGACATCGGCTTGGTGATCAACCAGATCATCGCCGACATCAAGTCTCAACAGACCAGCCAGACCACCCGGCCCGGAGCCGTCATCTACATCCCCCCGGGGCACTACACCCTGCAGACAACCGCCAACATCGACATCGGGTTCCTCACCATCAAGGGCTCCGGTCACGGCTTCATGTCCGAGGCGATCCGCGACGACGTCAATCACTCGGCTTGGGTCGAGACGTTGCCCGGTTCGAGCCACGTCCAGATCGCCAACACCAATCAGGTCGGTTTTCTCGTCGACCGTGCGACCGACCCGGGGGCGAACGGGAGGCTCAACTCCGTCATCTTCCAGGACTTCTGCATCGACGGTGTCAGCAGCTCCAAGCCCTACCTCCCCGGAAACGGTAAGACGGGCATCAAGGTGCAGTACGACACCGACTCGGTCCGTGTCGAGGGCATGGGTTTTGTCTACCTCGCCACCGCCCTGACGATCCGCAACGCCGACGCGTTCAACATCACCAACAACTTCATCGCCGAATGCGGCAACGCCATCCAGATGATCAGCAGCTCCATCGTCGGCAAGATCACCAACAACTACCTGATCAGCGCCTGGGCCGGGAACTCGATCTTCATGGAGAACAACGAGAACTGCGTCATCAGCGGCAACAGCCTGCTGTGGGGAGCCCGCATGCAGTTCAAGAACGTCAACCGGGCGGTGATCACCGGCAACAAGTTCGTCAGCAACTTCTCCGGCATGATCGTCCATGAGACCGCCTGCCACGAGCAGCTCATCTCAGGCAACCACTTCAGGCGGATCTTCGGCGATGGCGGCCCAGCACGCAACGACGACCTCTACGGCATGGTCCAGCTCAACGGCAACGACAACTCAGTCACCGCGAACACCTTCTCCTTCGACGTCCCGGCGGCAAATGTCGTCCCCTCGGGTGCGACGCCGACCGTCGTCCTGGTCAAGGGCGGCGCCAGGAACTTCTTGGCGACCAACAAGCTCGTCTCCAACATCTCGGTCCGTCACGTGTTAGATCCGAGCGCCAGCGCCACGAAGGTGCTGTGGTCCGGAACCTCGTCCCAGCTGCAGGACCTGACTGGCGGCAACATGTCCTTCGTCGCCACGCCATAGAGCAAGGGACGGGCACGACGAAGCGCATCGTCGTGCCCGTCAGACTCCTGAAGTCAGTCCATGCGATTCCTAGACGAGGGACCAGGCAGTGGCGGTCCCGGAGACCGGGAGCCAGGTGGTGCTCGGCTCGATCGGTCCTCCTAGGATGCCGTCGGCGGTGGAGATCTCCAGGGTCGGTCCGTCGACGAGGACCCGCACTCTTCCTCCCGACCAGGGCATCGTCCAGGTCTCGTGGCCGGGGCGCTCGAATGTCACGAGGCCGTTGCCGGTCGAGATGCGAACGGACTTGCCGGTCTCGGAACTCAGAGTCAGCTGGTCCGCCTCGGCCGACGGAGTCCACTCGAGGTCGATCGCCGTGGTGGACTCGCCCGGTGCGATCTCTGGGCCGCGGCGATCCGCGAGCTGTGGGTGCGGGAGTGCGACGAGGCGACCGTTCTCCACCGAGAGCAGGTACGGAACGCTGAGGCAGCTGGCCCAACCCTCCTGTGAGTCGGTGACGCCTCGCATCCAGAACATCAGGCACGGACGGCCCTCGCGGTCGCGGAAGAACGACGGCGCGTAGTACGACCCGCCGAAGCTGAGACGACCCCAGTCGAGCGGCGCGAACCGTCCGTCCTGATAGGAGTATGAATCGCCGATGCCGTAGCCGGCGTAGTGGAGGACGTCGTCATCCCAGACCGAGCTCACCATGACCCAATGGCCGTCGACCTCGAAGATCTGTGGACACTCCCACAGTGCGCCCATCCAGACAGGCTCGACCTCATCGGTCGACCGCGCCAACGCCACCCCGTCGTAGACCCATTCGGTGAGGTCGGTGCTGGTGTAGGTGAGCGCGAGGGCGTCACCGGACCGCGAGGCTGCGCCGATGAACATTCGCCAGCCGCTCTCCTCGGAGATGACGAATGGATCGCGGTAGGCGATGAGGTCGAGGTCTTCGGGGGGACGGACGACGATGTCGCCTTTCGACCACGTCTCCCAGGTCTCGTCCTCCGGTGTTGCTACCCGTACCCGCCCCAACCCCAGATTCGGTTGGGCGACCGACGTGTAGAGGATCCGGGCTCCCGCCTCGTCCTGGACGAGGCTCCCGGTCCAGATGCCGTCGTCGCCGTCGCCTGGTGCGATCGCGACACCGTGTCGGGTCCAGTTCAGTAGGTCCGGACTGGTGGCGTGTCCCCAATGGCAGTTCGGCGCCCAGACCAGGCTGTCCGGCACGTACTGGTGGAACAGGTGGTACTGCCCATCGTGGAAGGTCAACCCGTGGGGGTCGTTGATCCACCCGGTCTCGACCGTGAAGTGGAAGCTGGGGCGCATGGCGGTCACTCCTGTCCTGCGTCGTAGCCGCGGCGGAGCGCGCGGGCCTGCTCGACGTTGCCGCGTTCCCATTCGTCAACCTGCTGTCGGCGTTCCTCGCGGAGCTGATCGCGGGCCGCGACGAACCGCTTCATCCGTTCCTCCGCCTGTCGGCGGGCGGCGCGCTGCTCATCGGTGAGCGGTGGGAGCGGTGCCTCGATGACACGGTCAACAGGACGGAGCGGCAACCGGTCCTCTACGTCCGGCACGGTCAGGACCGGTGACGGCAGGGTCTGGTACCAGTAGGCGGTGGACGACCAGTCGTCGGAGAGGTGGTTGCCGTGTCCGTGCTCGAAGGTCACCTTGATCCGCTTCTCGAACCGGATCGGATCGACCATGTGGAAGCGGTAGCTGTGGTGGAAACCGGGCACGTCCTCCTCGTGCACGATCGTGCCGTTGAACTGGTAGGCGTTGCGCTGCATGCCCCACGCGTGCCCGAAGTAGTCCTCCATCCCGGTGCCGTGCAGGCTGGGCGGCCAGGTGTCGTCGTCGATGAAGATCATGTCGTCGCCCTCGCCCCAC
The DNA here is from genome assembly GCF_039543845.1 of Nocardioides endophyticus. NCBI lineage: Bacteria > Bacillati > Actinomycetota > Actinomycetes > Propionibacteriales > Nocardioidaceae > Nocardioides > Nocardioides endophyticus. The sequence continues at coordinate 362,763 of NZ_BAABKN010000015.1, forward strand.
CACGATCCCTGGAAGTGACGCACCGCGAGCGTGCAGCCCACGTAGTGGCCGCGCCCCTCGGTCTCCAGCGCGACGTAGTTGTCGGCGCCGTCGAGGTTCGCGACGGTGGTCTCGATGCTGTTGGCCTGCAGGTCCGGACCCCAGCCGACGTTGGGCAGCGCGCGCTTCCAGTGGGCGTGGAAGTAGACAGTATCCTCGGGCAGCGGAGCCGGGGACAGCTCGTAGTCGATGTAGAAGTACTGCAGGTACGGGATGTCGTTCTGGTTCTCCACGACGACGCGTGCCCGCTTGCCGAACGGCATCCTGAAATACGAGTTGAACGCAGCGCTACCGCCGAACGTGTGCAGCTCGGGCTCCTTGGCCGAGACCGACAGTGGCAGCGAGTCGTAGCTGCCCGACAGGGAGTTCATCAGACCGAAGAAGTCGCCGAGGGGCGCAATGACACTGGGAGTCTCCTGGTCGTCCCAGTAGATCTTCAGCAGTACCTTGCGGTAGTAGTCCGGGTCTACCGCTTCCCAGCTGACTCCGAGCGCGTTGTGGATCTCGAGCATCGGCACGCCGACCACGGCCGGGTCGATCTGTCCGGGGCCGGGCTGGATGCGGCAGGACTGCGTCATCCAGATGTGGGTGATGAAACCCGGTCCTTCAAGGTCCGCGAGGGTGCGCTCTTCCCCCGGCATCACGATCCAGTTGTCCCGGTTGCGGCCGGTCTGGTCGTAGCTCGACGCCCGGGCGGTCCGCCCCGGGCGTGCCCTGGTGAGGTCTCCCAGGAGGCCGCCGGGAGCGAAGTCTGCAGTCATGATCGTCCTTTCGTACGGGCGAGTCGCCCGGTCGATGCGCGCCAGATGCATCGAAACGTTTGCGCGTGGCGCATCGTATGCATGCGGACGTACGTGACGCAACGCACGTGATGCCGCGGTATGTTCGCGGCTAACAACAGCGCCGGGGGTGCCTGGTGCCGACCCAGGAAAACGTTTGAACGGAGGCCCATGGCCACGATCGTGGAGGTCGCCCGCTTGGCGCGGGTGTCGACCTCGACCGTCTCCCACGTGCTGAACGACACACGCAACGTCGAGCCCGCGACCCGCAAGAAGGTTCTCGACGCGATCGAGAAGACCGGCTACCGCCAGGACGCGGTCGCTCGAGCCATGCGCCGATCCAAGACCGACAGCATCGGACTCGTGGTCTCCGACGCCGGCGAACCGGCGTTCGCCGAGATGGTCCACGGGGTCGAGCACGCGGCCGCTGTCCAGGGCCTGACGTTGGTGCTCGCCAACTCCTCCGAAGACACGGATCGCGAGACCCGCGCTGTCCGCACACTGCTCGCCCGTCGAGTCGACGGCCTGATCCTCGCCCGGTGCCCGGTCTCTTCGACAGAGGTGGAAGAGACGATGTCGTCCCAGGGGCCGCCCGTCGTGCTGCTCGACCGAGTCTTCGACGGCGCGCCCTGTGATCAGGTCGGGGCCGACAACCGCGAGAGCATGCGACGTCTTTCCGCGCACCTTCTCGACCGGGGACACCGGAGCTTCGTCGTCGTCGCCGGCGACACCCGCGTGCCCACCCTGATAGAGCGGCTCGCCGGCTTTCGAGATGCCGTTCTCGGGATAGAGGCCGAGTCCAGTGTCGTGCTCGAGGGCACCGACAACGACACGATCAAGCGCGGGCTCCGCCACGCCCTCGCCGACGGACGGTCGACCTGCGTCATCGCCGCGAGCAGCCCGCTGGCAGTGGCCGCGCTGGAGTGCATGCGCGACGCGGAGGTCTCGGTTCCCCGCGACATCGCCTTCGCGACCTTCGACGGGTTCAACCACTCCGACCTGTTCCAGCCGTCGATCACCACTGTCAGGCAGCCGGCTTTCGAGATGGGCGCCGCGGCGGTCGGGATGCTCATGGAGAGGCTGGCCGCACCACAGACCAGTCCGCGGATCACTCGGTTGCAGCAGCGCCTCGAGCTGCGCTCGTCGAGCGAGGGCTACGTCTTCAGACGGCCCTGACAGGGATCGCCGACGGGTGCTTGACACCTGTGATGGGCGCCACGTACCTTCGGCGAAACGATTCGCGCAAACGTTTCGATGATCTCGGTGACTACACCTCTCACCTACTCACCTCTCGTAAGGAAAAGCCATGTTTGGTCGCAACTTCGGCAGCCGGCGCCGGCGCCGCCTCGTCGGGGCCGTGCTGACGGTGACGTCCCTCGTCGCCCTCGCTGCGTGCAGCAGCGCCAGCGACTCCGAGAGCAAAGACGGCAAGACCACGATCACACTCTCGATGCAGAACCCCGACGTGAAGACCGCGGACCCGGCCACCTGGGCGATCGTCCAGGCGTTCGAGAAGGCCAATCCCGACATCCACGTCGAGGTCAGTGGTCAGGCGGTGGCCGAACACCTGCAGAGCCTCTCCATCGCGGCCCAGAGCGACACGCTCCCCGACGTGTTCTGGGTCTACAAGGCGACAGCCGAAGAAATGCTCGATGCCGGCAAACTCATGGACCTCAAGCCGACTCTCGACGACCTCGGTATCACCGAACACCTCCCCGAGAGCACCGTCAGCAACTTCACCGCCGACGACAAGATCTACGGCGTCCCCTACCAGGGTCTGCTCACCGGCCTGTGGATCAACAAGAAGATCCTCGCCGACAACGGCCTGCAACCGCCGACGACCTTCGACGACCTCGTGAACGTCGCCAAGACGCTCGACAGCAAGGACATCGTGACGATCTCCGATGGTGCGAACCAGTCATCGTTCAGCGTCTGGTCGTTCCTGGTCTGGCTCGACCGGTTCGGCTTCGAAGAGAAGATCGATGGCATCCTGGACGGCTCCGAGAAGTACGACAACCCCGCCTTCGTTCGGATGTACGAGCACATCGCCGAACTCCGCGACGCCGGAGCCTTCGCGTCCAACGTCTCCACGCAGACCTACCAGCAGGCCGTCGACCAGTTCCTCAACGGCAAGGCCGCCATGCTTGACTCCGGCGTGTGGGCGTCCAGCGCGATCCAGGACTCCTCGGTCGCCGCCGACACCGTCTTCTGGAACGGTGCCACGTTCGACGACGGCGTCGGTGAGCAGGACATCGTCATGAACGTCGCCTCGGCGCCCCTCGTGGTCGACCACAGGGTCGCCGACAACGACAAGAAGCTCGCTGCAGTCAAGAAGTTCCTCGAGTTCTACTACAGCGATGAGGCGCAGCAGCTCCTGGTCGACAACGGCCAGCCTCCTGTCACCGACTACGAGCCGGAGATCGACGCCGCCAAGCAGAGCGCCCTCAAGTCGGCGCTGGATGTGGCCGCCGACCCGAACCTGAGCAGCCCCCGGTCGCAGCCCGACCTGCTGGTCTCCACCGCCGTGTCGAGCGCGATGTACGACAGCATCTACGGCGTCATCCAGAAGCAGCTCTCTCCCGAGGAAGCAGTCGACCTCGTTCAGAAGGCACTCGACGCCGAGTGAAATCTCGGGGTGCGCCCGCTCGACCCGGGCGCACCCCGAGCCGCCGGGTCCGCGGTCGTGCGGCCCCACCGAGATGAGAATGGGTTCAACGATGGTCTGGGTCAGCTCTCGCTGGAAGATCGCTCTGATGCTCGCGCCCGCCCTGGTGCTCTTCACCGCGTTCTTCGTCTACCCCGTCGGATACGCGATCGCCTACAGCTTCACCGACTCCGCCGGATTCGGGGCCGCCAAGTTCGTTGGCCTCGACAACTACGTAGCGCTCAAGGACGACCCGTTCTTCTGGCAGTCCCTGCGCAACACCGTGGTCATCCTGGTGGTCAGCCTGGTCATCCTGGTCCCCGCATCATTCGCCCTGGCGCTCCTGCTTCGGCGCAGGATCAAGGGCGGCGGCGGCCTCCGCGCGCTCGTGTTCGGACCGGCCATCATCGCCCCGATCCTGGTCGGCCTCATCTGGGTCTTCATCCTCGACCCCAAGATCGGGCTCTTGAACCGGTTCCTGGAACCCCTCGGCATCGGGCCGATCCAGTGGATCGGCGGTGACACCTTGACGCCGTACTCCGTCTCACTGGTCTTCATCTGGAGCAGCATCGGCTTCGCCATGACCATCTTCTATGCCGGCCTGCAACTCCTCCCCGGCGACGTGATGGAGGCCTCCCAACTCGACGGCGCCTCGCCATGGCAGCAACTGCGGTACGTCACCATCCCGATGATGCAGGAGACCTTCGCGATCGTGGCGGTCCTGATGATCACCAACGTCTTCAAGATCTTTGAGCTCGTGTACATGCTCACCGGCGGCGGACCGGTACACCGGTCGGAAACCCTCGTCAGCTACATGTACTTCGTCACGTTCACCAACCAGCGCTACGGCTCCGGCATGGCGATCGCCGTGGTCATCTTCGTCCTCGGCGCACTCACCTCCCTCGCCTACCTCGCGATGGCTCGCCGCAGGAGCCTCGCATGACCCAGACGACGACTGACACGGATACGACAGACGACGTGACTACACACCCTGCAACCTCGCGACGCCGCACAGGCCCGACGACATCAAGACGACCACGCAAGAAGGGCCTGATCGCCGCCGGCATCGCGGCCTACTTGGTGACCTTCCTCATCGTGCTGCCGATCCTGTGGATCGCGCTCCTGTCCTTTCAGCCGAGCGACACCATCCTGTCGGACCCGTTCTCGGTGAAGACCCTGACGTTCGAGAACTACCGCAACGCGATCGCGGCGCTCCCCTTGGTGCAGATGTACAAGAACACGATCATCGTCGCGGTGATCTCGGTGTCGGTCGGGGCGGTGGTCTCTTTCATGGCGTCGTACGCCCTGACCCGCATGGTGTTCCGACGCCGACGCGCCCAGTCCTCGGTCCGGTTCTATCTACTCGCCGGACTGGCCGTCCCGGTCTACGTGCTCCTGTTCCCGATCTACCGCCTCGACCTCGCGCTCGGGATCTTCGGTACCTATGCCGCGCTGATCCTGCCGTACATCGCGGTGTCCATCCCGTTCAACACCTTGCTGCTGACGGGGTTCCTCCGCGACTTTCCTGCCGAGCTGGAGGAGGCGGCGATCATGGACGGGGCGGGTCTGTTCCGCATCTGCTGGTCCGTCGTCCTGCCGACGATGCGACCGGTGCTCGCGACGATCCTGATCTTCAACGTCGTCTATGTCTTCAACGAGTTCCCGTTCGTGTCGATCCTGATCAACGACCCTGATCTCGCGACGGTTTCGCTGGCCGTGTCGAAGTTCCAGGGTCAGTACACCGTCGACTACGGCGGCATGATGGCTGCGGCCACGCTCGTCCTGCTTCCGCAGCTCGCCATCTACGCCTTCTTCCAGCGTCACGTGATCGCCGGCCTCACCGCCGGCGCCGTCAAGGGCTGAGCCACATGAGCGACCAGCACCGGACCGGCGACCTACAGCGCCAGGAGGACGTGCACGGCGGCGCAGTCCTGGTGATCGGGGAGTCCCTGATCGACGTTGTCGAGACCCGCGCCGACGGAGTATTCGAAGCCCCCGGAGGATCGCCACTCAACGTCGCGATCACGCTCGCCCGCCTGGGCGTCGAGACACACCTGTTGACGGCTCTGGGCCTCGACGATCGCGCCGCCAGGATCGAAGCGCACCTCGACGCCTCCGGCGTCACCCTCGTCGAGGGTGCGCACAGCCTGCCGCGCACGTCGACCGCCACTGCCCGGATGCAGGAAGACGGCTCGGCGCGATACGAGTTCGACGTGGCATGGTCCCCGGCCGTCACGGCGCTCCCGCCCGTCCGCGTAGTACATGCCGGGTCGCTCGGACTGTTCGTAGAACCTGGAGCCCAGCTCGTACGTCGCCATCTCGAGACCACGGCACCCTCGGTACTCGTGACTCTGGACCCGAACATCCGGCCCTCCCTGCTCCCAGAACACGCCACCGTGCTGAACGGATTCGAGAAAGTGCTTCCGCTTGCGCACGTGGTGAAGCTGAGCGATGAGGACGCCGACTGGCTCTACCCTGGCCTCGACGAACGTCAGCTCATACGGCACCTCCTCGATAGAGGACCGGTGCTTGTTGCCGTCACCCGAGGTGCCGACGGTTGTGTCCTGGCCTGCCGGGACGCGTGGATCGAGGTCCCGGCCGTACCGGTCGAGGTCGTCGACACCATTGGGGCGGGCGACTCGTTCATGGGCGCGCTGATCCATCAACTACTGCTCCGGGGCCTGGCCGCCGATCTCGTCTCCGGGCAGCGCTTGTGGCCCGAGGAACTGGTGGCCATCGGAAGCGCCGCCGCCGACGTCGCCGCGGTCACCGTCACTCGTCCCGGCGCGGACCCGCCCTGCCTCGCAGAACTGAGAGCTACGTTCGGTTCGTGACCGCCAAGGTGTCCACGCCGCTCGTGCACCAGTAGGGAGCGGCGGCGCTCCATGCCCGGCCAGATCACGGCCACGCGCGTACGGGCCGCTGGGCGGGATGTGTCGGGTGGATCTTTGGGGTCAGCGGCTGACGGTGATCGCGCGGTTGGCGGGGCCGTCGATGCCGGAGGCGAACGTGCCTCGGTGGCTGATGGTGAACAGGTAGTACTTCCCGCCTTGGAGGTAGATCTGGGGTCGTTCGGTCTGATCGGTCACGCAGTTGGCTGAGAGGATGGGGGGTAGGAAGTGCCACTTGGTCAGCTGTCGGTTGTCGGCAACTGCGAGGCCGATGTTGGCCATCTGGAGAATGGCGCCGGTGTCCATGACGGTCTCGAGGTCTTCGGCGTGTGGGTCGCCCGGGCGGTAGCCGAGGTCCTGGTTCGTGCAGCTGCGGCTTCCGCGCTGGCCGGCGCTGTTTCCTTCGAAGACCATGAAGGTCTTGTTCGGGTAGCGGGGGTCTTGGAAGGTGAACGGGTCGCGGAAGTTGTAGAACGGGTTCTGTGCCCCGGTCTGGTACCACTGACCGTCGGCTTGGAGAAGGTCGCGGACGCGGTTGAAGCCGGTGAACCAGACACCGTCCTGGCACTGAGGACCAGGTTTCACCTAGCGGTGCCGCAGATTCAGCGTTCAAACTCGTGGGTTGCACCGATGGTCGCTACCCGACTGGCTGAATACTGGGAGCGTGTCTCGCCTCCGCGTGCCGGATCTGCGGCCTTCCGTGCTGCGCCGACGAACCATTCGGCTGGTCCTGTCCCGGCGTCAGAACCTGATGCCCGACATCACGACGCTGCGTCGGCTCCCGGCCTCCTCGACGTTCCCCGTGCAGCGCAACGGTATCGACCCCGTGCCGCAACTCTGCGAGACCCGCGACCGCGGGCCGGTCACGAAGCTGACGAGCCTGATGGGCGTGGACATCTGGCTAGTGACTGGCTTCGAGGAGGCACGAGAGGTTCTTGCCGACCTTCACCGCTACAGCAACGACATGCGCCACGTGCTCGGCAACCGGCCGCGCACCGCGGCCGAGAGCATCGGTGGGCTCGGGATGACCGACCCTCCTGACCACACCCGACTGCGTGGACTACTCACGCCGGAGTTCACCAAGCACCGTTTGGGCCGTCTTCAAGGCAGCATCGACGAGATCGTGGCCGAGACTCTCGACGACGTCGCAGCACGCGGGCCCGACGTCGACCTCGTCCCGCACTTCGGGTTCGCCATCCCGTTCCGAGTGATCTGCGAACTCCTGGGGCTATCGGTCGAGGACAGGGCGCCGTTCCACGAGCTCGGGATCGCCCGGTTCGACCTCAGCAACGGCGGGGCCGGTGTCTTCGGCGCCGCGACCGAGTCACGTAGCCTCCTGATCGAGGCTGTTCGCCGCCAACGACGAGATCCGAGGGGCGGCCTGATCGGTGCCCTCATCAGGGACCACGGAGACGATTTCGACGACGTCGAGTTGGGCGGGCTCGTTGACGGATTGTTCCTCGGCGGCTACGAAACCAGCGCCAGCATGTTGTCCATGGGCGCCTACGTGCTGCTTCAGCAGCCGGACGCCTGGGAGACCATGCGCACCGGCACAGCCGCAGAGGTCGACGGCGTCGTCGAGGAGCTGTTACGCCTGCTCTGCCCGGTACAGCTCGCCTTCCCCCGCTTCGCTCGCGAGGACATCGAGCTCGGCGGACAACACGTCGACAAAGGCGACGTGGTCCTGGTGTCCCTCTCAGCAGCGAACCGCGACCCGCGCACCATCCACGACCCCGAACAGTTCACGCTGCACAGCGACCGCACTGCCCACCTCGCCTTCGGCCACGGACTGCACCGCTGCGTCGGCGCCGAGCTCGCCCGAATGGAAATCCGCACGGCACTCACCGGTCTCGCACAGCGCTTTCCCGACCTCGCGCTCGCACCCGGGAGCGAGCCCTCGTTCCGCGAACTCTCCATCGTGCACAGCATCGACTCCCTGCCGACCCGCCTCGCGATTGCGAAGCCCGCGCAGTCAGCTTGAGCAGCCCAAGCGACCTGCGAAGCAGACGTTCCGTCATCTCCATTGCCGTTAGGAGAACCTGACGGCACTAAGGGGGGAGCCGGCAGTCGTCTCGGCACAGCTCGAGGGCCTCGGCCGGGCGGAGGTCGGCGAAGTACAGGCAGGCGAAGTAGGCGGCGAGGGCCGGGAAGCGTCCAAGGACACTCTGGGCCTGGGCTGTTTGACGACGAGCCCGCGGCGCAGCCAACTGGGTTCTCGGTCGCACGCGAGCAGCAGCAGGTGCTAACAGCACAGCAGGCTTCGGCCGGTGTCCACCGTTCGTCGGGCACCCGAGCGGTTGGCTTACGCACCAACAGCTCGCGGTCTAAGCGCGAGCTCAGCCGAGCGATCATGTCGTCGTGCGGAGGTGGCGCCAGCACGGCGCGGCGGTGTCGGCTGACAGTGAGCGGGTGTGACGTTGGTCGGGGCGACGCGCCACTGCTAGGGTTGATTCTAACAAGCGACCGATTGAGATGGAATCTTCCAAGATGCTGGCTGTACAGATCGACTCACCGGGCCCGATCTCAGCGCTACGGGTGCGGTCCATCGTCGCGCCGATTCCGGGAACGGACGAGGTCGCCATCGATTTGATTGCCAGCTCGCTCAACCCCGCTGACATCAAGATCCGCACCGGTGCCGTAGTCCCGGCGACCGGAAACTACCCGTACACGCTCGGCTACGACCTCGTCGGAACAGTCGTCGCAACGGGCCTGGACATTGCCGATCTGGATCTCGGTGACCGTGTCCTCGCGATGTCGGCCGTTGCACTGACGGGTCGGGGAGCATGGGCCGAGCGGGTCTGCCTGCCACGCGCCGCAGTCGCTCGCCTCTCTGACGACTTGGAGGCGAGCATGCTTGCTCGGCTCCCCCTCATCGGACTGACTGCGTACCAAGCTGTCCGCCGGGCAGATCCAGCCGCCGACGAGTCCGTCCTGGTTGCGGGAGCAGCGGGCTCCGTCGGACGATTGGTTGTTCAGCTGCTGCTGCACCGCGGAGCGAGGGTTCATGCTCTGGTTCGCACACCCGACCAGGTTGGGCTGCTTCCCGAGGATGCGCTGCTGACTCACCACGTCGGCCAAGCGCCTACCGGAATCGCCGACGTTGTGATCGACGCCGCTGGCGGCGACTTTGCCACCGCACTCGTCGAGAAGGGCCGTTACGTCGGCCTCGTCCCCGACCAATTGCCGTCGCGAGATGCTCTCGCAGCGCGCGGCGTGCGGCGCGATGTAGTAATCACCCAGGAGTCCGGCGCCGACCTCGCCAACCTCGTCGACCTCGTCCGTCGAGGCGTCCTTACCCTCCCGCGCTCACGCTGCTTCCCACTCAATGAGATCCACGCGGCACACAAGGAGTACGAACAAGATGGTCAACGAAACGTCGTCCTCACCAGCCCCCGTCGATGAAGCCTCGCCTGAGTTGAAGTTCGAGCACCTCGAGATCGAGCTCGACGCTGAACTTGCTCTCGTGTGGCTGGCCCGGCCGCCGGTGAACTCGGTGTCGCAAGAGATGTACCGCGAGATCCGGCGCCTGTTCGCCGACCCCGGCGCACACCTACCCGGCGCCAAGGCGATTGTGCTCGCCGGTCGTGGGCGGCACTTCTGCGCCGGCAACGACCTCCACGAGTTCGGAACCCTGACTCCCGAGAACTCCGACGAGCGGATGGCCGAAGTCCGAGCCGCCTTCTTCGCAATCCAGGACTGCTCGATCCCCGTCGTCGGCGCCGTCCAAGGGGCTGCGGTTGGCACTGGCTTGGCAATCGCCGCTTCCTGCGACTTCGTGATTGCCGCGGATGACGCACGCTTCGGTACCCCTGAGCTCGGCGTCGGCATCATGGGCGGAGCGCGCCACCTTGGCCGCCTGGTCCCGGAGCCAGTCGTGCGATGGATGTACCTCACCGGAGACCCCATCGACGTACGGCGCCTCGAGGCACTCGGTTCCGTCATCGAGGTGACGACTGCCGAACAAGTCGTCGAGCGGGCTCGCGAGCACGCCGGCCGGATCGTCCGGCACAGCGCGGCCGCAATCAAGATGGCCAAGCGCAGCCTCAACGCGATCGAGACCATGGACCTCCAACCCGGGTACGCCTTCGAGCAGAGCCTGACCCGAGAGCTGTCCGGGCACCCGGACTCGCTGGAGGCTCGGCGTGCGACCCTCGAACGGCGGCAGCCGACCTATACCGATTGAACGGTACTTGGCTCCTCACATCAGCTCCGCGACTGAGTTTGTCGGCTCGCCGACTCAGCTCGTCGCTCCTGGGCGCGGGGAGATCCAGAGGCCTTCGGCCTCCGCGATCATTGTCTCCGCGTCCCGGATCTCGCCACGGATGAACCGTTTGCGACCCTCGATTCCGGCGATCCACGTCCGGCACGACAGGTCGGTGTCCAGCCGAGCCAGACTGCGGTAGTCCACTCGCAGGAACGCCGTCCGGGCGACGCCGCCGCGGACGTCGCGGTTCGCGATCATGCCTAGGGCATCGTCGAAGAAGAGGCTGATCGCGCCACCATGGACCGCGGCGGTCCCGCCGAATCGCGGGCTGAACCGGACGTGCCCGCTGATCTGCGCCTCGTCCTCGATCTCTACTGCGAATACGGGGGTGAGACCCCGCTCGGCGGGCTGGAATCTCGGGTTGCCGAGGGCGTGAGCCGGCGCCGCCACGTCCTCGGGCAGATCGTCGATGCCCCGCAGAGCATCGAGAGCGCTGGCTAGATGCCCAGCACACTGATCCATCTGCTTTCGCTCTGGGGCGACGGTGGCTAAGCGGTCCAGCACGCGCAACACGAGGTCGACCGCACCGCGGTAGGCCACTGGGTCCAGGCTGCCCGTTGACGTGCGGTTCTGGGACCGGACGTGGCTGGCGTACTCGGCGTCATGGGGGCGCATCATGTGCCTTTCAAGGTATCTAACGAGCGAACGATTTATTTGGCAGAATCTCTTGACCCCGCTCCGCCTTGTGACCTACGTTACCTAACGGCCGCTCGATTCATAAGGCGATAGCTGGAGAGGGAATGATGGAACAGGCGGAAGCACGGCTGTTTGATGCGGTGGCGCTGCGGGGGACGACCCTGCGCAATCGCACCGTCGTCTCCCCGATGTGCCAGTACTCCGCGACCGATGGGATCGCTGACGACTTCCACCTCGTCCACCTCGGCCGGTTCGCTCTGGGAGGCTTCGGCCTGGTCATGGCTGAAGCGACCTCGATCAGCCCCGAGGGCCGGCTCACCTACGGAGACCTCGGCCTGTGGGACGACGGGCAGGTCGCACCCCTGCGCCGGATAGTCGACGTCGTACACGCCGCGGGTGCCGCGTTCGGCGTCCAGCTCGCGCATGCCGGCCCGAAGGCGGCCACGCTGCCACCATGGATGGCCGAGTCGGCTCGGCCGGCGCACGCGAACTGGGAGATCCGTTCGGTCACCGACGAGCCATATCTCGACGGCTGGCAGCGGCCGGTCGCCCTCAGTCGCGACGACCTCGACCGGCAGATTGAGCAGTGGCGGGCCGCCGCCCTGCGCGCCAACGCAGTCGGCGCCGATGTGGTCGAGCTGCACATGGCCCACGGCTACCTTCTGCACGCTTTCCTCTCGCCGCTGAGCAACACTCGCAGCGACGAGTTCGGCGGTTCGCTCGAGGCGCGGATGCGATTCCCCCTGCAGGTGGTCGATGCCGTGCGAACCGCCTGGCCGGACTCCAAGCCGCTTCTCGTGCGCGTGGCAGCTGTGGACAACGGCGCCGACGGCATTGACATCGAGCAAACCGTCGCGTTCGCGGCACGGCTCCGGGATGCTGGCGTCGACGTGATCGACTGCTCCTCGGGGGGCTACGGAGGTGCCTACGTACACCCCATCGTGCCCGGCTACCAGGTCGCCTGGGCGGCCGAGCTGCGGGCTCGGGTCGGCCTCCCGACCGTGGCGGTTGGACTCATCACCGACGCGGAGCAGGCCGACGCCATCGTGCGCCACGGTCAGGCCGACCTGGTCGCCCTCGGCCGCGAAGCGCTCGCGGACCCCAACTGGCCGGTCCACGCCCGGGAGCAGCTGGCTCAGTACGACGGAGAGGACCGCTTCGACCTCCACCCGCTGCAGAGCCGCTCCTGGCTCGCGAAACGACAACGACAGCTGGACCGCTCGCGCGCCACCGAGCAGACGAGGAAGGGCAGTCAGTGATGGACACCCGAGAGCCGACCCCGGCCCAGCAGCTCGAGGAACTGTGGGTCCGCACCAAGTGCATTGAGCTGGGCGCTCGCTACTGCCACGGCGTTGACCATGGAGACCTTGAGACGTTCCTGTCGATCTGGCACCCCGGGGGGGAGTACATCGTCGGCAAGCGGACGGGCCGGTTCGCCGGGCACGCCGAGCTTGCGACCGCACTGGACTTCGTCCGTGGCGCGTTCGCCTCAACCCACCATTGGACGACGAACCACCTGGTGACCCGAACTGCGGACGATGCTGCCACCGGCGTCAGCGACTCCTTCGCCATATGCGTCGACCACTCCGACAGGCCAAGCCTGGTCGCGGCGACCTACGACGACGAGTACCGCCTCGGCAACGGCGAGTGGAAGATCCTGCGCCGCACCGTGCGCAGGTGGCTGGTCTCGGAGGGAATCGAGGTGCCGCTGAGGCACCCAGCATCGGAAGGAGTGCGTTCGTGACGTTGCTGTTGAACGCCATCTCCGAGGCAGCGGTCCTCGCGCCGCTCGCCGTCGGGCTGAGCGTGATCTACCGGATGAGTGGGGTCATCAACTTCGCTGCCGGCGCGGTCGCGATCACTGCCGCCTACACCAGCGTCGAGCTGGGCAACGGCCCGGTCGGTGTCATTGTCGCTCTGCTGGTCGGTGCCCTGCTCGGTGTTCTCATGTACGCGACCACGATCCTGCCGGGCAAGTTGCTGGGCGCGCCGCACGTCGCGATGACCCTGGCCACCTTCGGGTTCGCCGTCGTCCTCGAAGCCGTCGGACACCGTGTGTTCGGCGGGGTCTCGACGGCTGCCGACCCCTGGCTGCAGGGTTCCGTCGAGGTGCTGGGCACGACCCTCACCTACCAGCGCCTAGTCGTCATCAGCATTGGTGTCGTCATCTCCGTTGTGGTGATCCTGCTCTTCGACCGCACCATGATCGGTCGCACGATGGAGGCCTGCGCCGCCAACGAGCCGCTGGCCCGCCTCTACGGGACGAGTGCTGGCCGCTATCACCTGCTGGCATGGGCGATCGGCGGATTCTGCTCGGCCGCGACCGGAGTCCTGCAGGTAGCGATCGCCGGCGTCTCTGTCGCCTTGTCGATGCACCTGTTGCTCCTTGCGCTGGTGGCTGCCGTCGTCGGTGGAATCCGTGGCCTGCGCTCCACGGCGCTCGGAGTCCTGCTGGTCGCGGCGTTGGGTGCGCTCGTCGCGCGGTATCTGACGACTGAGTTCATCCTGACGCCGATCTTCGTGCTGCTCCTCGTCGCGCTGTACCTCCGCCCGCAGGGCGTCTTCATCAGCTCGACTACGTCGGAACGGGTGTGACCGAAATGTCCTTCCTGAGCAAGACACTGCTGCGTCCCGACCTTGCCGTCCATGTCGCCATCCCGGCAGCGCTGCTCGCGCTCTACGCCTTCGCATCCGGCGACTCCTACATGACCTATCTCGCGACGGCGGGCGCGATCTCCTATGTGCTGACCGCGAGCTTCAACCTCGTCTTCGGCTACGCCGGGATCTTCTCACTGGCCAGCATCGCCTTCTACGGCATCGGCGCCTACGCCAGCGTGTACGCCGAGAACCAGTGGGGGATGCCGTTCTGGCTGTCCTTCCCTTTCGCGATGCTGGTCGCGTCGGTCTTCGCCGCGATCCTGATCTTCCCCACCAGCCACCTCCGAGACATCTTCATCGCGATCGTCACCCTCGGATTCGCGGTCACCGCCATCGAGGTCTTCGCCCAGTGGGACGAGGTGACCGGAGGTGCCGGAGGCATCTACCTCATCGATCCACCCTCGATCGGCTCGCACACCTTCCTCGGCGGCGACCCCTCCTACCTGCTGTTCAGCCTCTTCGTGGTCTGGGCTGTGGGTGAGCTGACCTGGCGGATCTCCCGCTCCGGGTTCGGCCGCAAACTGATCGCCCTGCGCGAGACGCCGCGAGCCCTCGCGGCCTCGGGCGTCAACGACGCCAAGATCCGGTTCGCCGTCTTCGTCCTCTCCGGAGCGCTCGCGGGCCTCGCCGGCGCCCTCTATGCGCACTTCCAGCTCATCATCTCCCCGGAGGCGTTCTCCATCTCGCGGCTGATCGAGCTCCTGCTGGCCACGGTCATCGGCGGCGCCGGGACCTTCCTCGGGCCCTTCCTCGGGGTGCTCGTCCTCATCCTCATCGACGAGGTCGGCGCCCGCATGGGTGACCTCGAGCCGATCGTGTACGGCGTCGCAGTCATCGTCCTGATGTCCGTGGGCCGTCACGGAGTTGCCAATCTGCTCGCACGAGCCTGGCAGCAGTGGTCGCCGGTGCGCCCCACCGTGTCATCCGCGACTTCCGCGACGGTGTCGAAGCTCGACGAGGAAGTCTTGACCCCAGAGGGCCTCGACTCGAGCCGGCCGCTCCTCGTCGTCGAGGACGTCACGGTCCAGTTCGGCGGCGTCCGCGCCGTCTCGGGCGTGACGCTCGCCCTCCAGGCCGGGGAGGTCGTCGGCATGGTGGGGCCCAACGGCGCAGGCAAGACCAGCCTCTTCAACTCGATCACAGGCGAGGTCACCCCGACCTCGGGCGACGTCCTCTTCGCAGGCCGCAGCATCCTCAACGACGCACCCCACCAACGTCGCAAGCGAGGTATCGGGCGGACCTTCCAGCTCCCGAGCCTCGTGCCGGACCTCACTCTGGTCGAGAACGTGATGCTGGGCGGGGAGATCCGGGCCCGCGCCGGACTGCTGCGACAGAGCCTCTTCTCCCGCGTGGCCCGCGCCGACGACCGCAGCCGACGCGCTGAAGCGCTCGCGCTCCTTGACGAACTCGGCCTGGGCGATCGTGCCCGCGGTCGCGCTTCGGACCAGCCCTACGGAGTGCAACGGCTGACCGAGATCGCCCGCAGTCTGATGCTCAGCCCTGCTCTGCTGATGCTCGACGAGCCAGGCGCCGGACTGACCGAGGACGAGCGCGGACATCTCGCGGGCGTCATCGAGCATCTGCGACGGCGTCACCTCACCGTCATCGTCATCGACCACAACGTCTCTTTCGTGGCCAGCATCAGCGATCGCATGGTCGTCATGGACAGCGGCGAGCTGATCGCCGACGGCGCGCCGAAGGACGTCCTCCAGGTCGAACGCGTGGTCGGTGCCTATCTGGGATCGGAGGCGGCCGCCCATGGCTGAGCAGCTATTGAAGGTCAACAAAGTCGATGCCGGCTATCGCCGCGGTGCCCACGCCATCCGCGACATCAACCTCGGTCTCCACGCCGGCGACGCGCTCGGCGTCGTGGGGATGAACGGCGCCGGCAAGTCCACCCTCATGGCCACGATCGCCGGGCGCCTGGTCCCGGAGAACGGGACCGTGGAGCTGGAAGGCCGCGACCTGGGCCGCATGTCACCCGATCGTCGCGCCCGCCAGGGCCTCGTCCTCCTCCCGGAAGGACACCAGGTCATCGGCGCCCTGACCGTCGAGCAGAACCTGCTGGTCGCGTCCGGCGCGCGGACCTTCCGCGGCGCACGCCGCAGGTTGGCCGCTGTCGCCGACCTGGTCTATGGACTCTTCCCCATCTTGGCCGACCGCGCCGACCAGCTCGCGGGTCTCATGTCGGGCGGCGAGCAGCAGATGCTCTCGATCGGCCGCGCCCTGGTGACCGGCCCACGGCTGCTGCTACTAGACGAGCCTTCGCTCGGCCTTGCGCCGGCCGTAGTCGACCGGATCTACGACGCTCTGACCGACCTACGACGCGAGCAGCTCTCTCTCGTCGTGGTCGAGCAGAACGACACCAGGTTGCGAAACCTGTGCAACAAGATCGTGGTCCTGAACTCGGGAGTCGTGACGCTCAGTGCCGCGACGGAGGACACGGATAAGGACGCCATCCGGAGGGCCTACTTCGGAGCGTCCCATCTACCTGGCGACGCCGTGTTGGCGTCCCACGAGGCCGAAGGAGACAGTCATGTCCAAGGTTAGGGCCAAGAGCCGTTTGTCGGCGGCCGCCGCGCTTCTCGTCGCTGGCGCGATGATGCTGACCGCCTGCGGCAGCAGCGACGATGGTGGCGGCAGCGACGACGGCGCCATCGTCATCGGCATGCTCGCCCCTCTCACCGGCGCGGCAGCCGTGACCGGCGAACAGATGGCTGACGTAGTCAAGATGGCCGTCGAGGAGATCAACGCCGACGGAGGTGTCGAGGGTCGCGACCTCGAACTGAAGGTCTACGACGACAAGCTCACGGCCGACGATGCCGCCAAGGCTGCGCAGCGCGCGATCACCGTCGACAAGGTCACTGCTCTGGTCGGCACCCTCGCGAGCGCTTCCGCGCTCGCGGTGCGCGAGGTGGCGGAGCGGAACAAGGTCCCTTTCCTGGTGCCCGCCGCTTCGGCGACCGAGGTCACCGAGGGCTCCGAATACGTCTATCGGGTCACCGTCGACATCGAGCAGCTCGCCACCGCCACCATCGGCATCGCCCAGCCGCTCAAAGCCCAGTCGGTCGCCCTGCTCTACGACAACGGCGCCGTCGGCCAGGGCTACGCCGAGATCGCAAGTGACCAGGCCGGCGGGCTCGGGATCGACGTCAAGGCAATCCAGTACACGACCGGCGCTTCCAGCATGGCGTCCGTCGTCCAGGAGGCCAAGCGCGACAATCCCGACGCCGTCATGATCGCCGGCTCCGCTGGCGCCGACTACGGACTCATCCTCAAGTCGATGGTTGAGGAAGGCCTTGACGTGCCCGTCATGGGCCTCACTACCATGATCGGCCCTGACGCGGTCTCTGTCGGCGGCGACGCCTACAACACGCTCCCCGGCCTGTACGTCGCGCTCGCTAGGGACCCGGAGAACCCCCGCTATCAGGAGTTCACCGAGCAGTACGCCGAGAAGCACGACGGAGAAGCCGGCGTTAACGACTTCGCCGCACAGTCCTACGACGCCGTGCACATCCTCCAGCAGTCGCTGGAGGCCACCAGCGGCAAGGGCGGGGAGGCCCTGGCTGATGCGCTCAACGACCTGGAGCCCTACCCGGGCGTCTCGGTCCCGGAAGATGCGACCATCTCCTTCGCGGACGGCCACGATGGGTTCGCGGCTGTCACGATGAACGTCTTCCAGTACACCGACGGCGCGCTCAAGCCGTCTACGCTCGTCCTGGAATGACGTGGAGGCGGCGCAGCGGTTGCCCCAGGCAGGCCCGCCGCTGCGCCGCTCCACGGAACGCACGAAGAGAGGCATGGCGTGAGAATCGCAGGATCCAACCGAGACGAGACCTGGAATCGGGTACGCACCGCCGGTGTGGACCTGCTGTACCGGCACGGCTTCGAGGCGATGAACACCCGCCAGCTCGCCGAGGCGGCTGGCCTCAAGCCCGGGTCGCTCTACTACTACTTCTCCAGCAAGGAAGAGTTTCTGCACCGGCTACTCGTGGACCTGCTCGAGGAGATCGTGACTGACCTCGAAGAGAGCCTCGAGGGACTCACCGCTCCGGTCGAGCGACTCGACGCCTACATCCGAACCCTTGTTCGCTGGCACGTCGTGCGGCGCGAAGAGACCTTCATCGCAAGCATCGAGGTCCGTTCGCTCACCTCGGACCGGCAGGAGTCCTACATGCAGCTGCGTGACCGCTTCGATGTCATCCTGGGAGAGATCCTCCGAGATGGCGCGGACCAGGGCGTCTTCTCGTTCCAGCACCCCGGGGTCCTCCGCAACGCGATCCTCTCGGCCGTCACGGCGATCTCGACCTGGTACGACCCGTCCGGGGCACTTGGTCTCGACGTGCTGACCAACGACTTCGTGGAGCTTGCCCGCCGGATGGCGGGCGGCAGCCCCACCCCTGTCTGACCCAGGGCGATGGCGGCCGGCATCACTCGCCGTACCGCGTCTGCCTCGTGTCCGGCGACGGTTGACCCCGGCAGTCGTGCGCTGTAATTTACAAAACGAGCGCCCGTTAGATTTTAATCTAGTGAAGGGCGCCAAGTTCAAGGAGATCGGCGATGGAGCTTCGACAGCACAAGGGCACCCGGCTCGGCGCAGGGATGCGAACCTTCGACCCCCACGACGTCCAGCGCTTCCGCGGCGACGGGCAGTGGCGCGACCGGACCTTCCTTGATGACTTCCTCGACCACGCCGGCGCCAGTCCGGACAAGGCAGCCGTCGTCTCCTATGTCCAGGGCCGCACGCTTCCGGAGACTGTTACCTACGGCCAATTGCGGGCTTACGTCGACCGGTTCGCTGCAGTGCTGGTGGGGCTCGGCGTAGAACGCGGGGACGTGGTCTCGATCCAGGTTGCGAACGGCTGGGAGGGCCCGGCCCTGGCGTTGGCGACGATGCGGGTCGGCGCTGTCCCCAACCCAATCCCCATCATCTACCGGGAGCACGAAGTGCGGCACATGATGGAAGACGCTGGCACCAAGGTCTACGTCTCTCCTCAGCGGTTCCGTGGATATGACTTCGAGGAGATGGCCCTGCGCCTGCATCGCGAGGTCCCGTCGCTGACACATGTCTTCTTCACCGACGGCGACGCCACGGTCGACGCCGAGCACGACTTCGCCCGACACTTCATCGAGCCCCGCCGCGAACTCGCCCCCAAGCTCCCAGCCATCCTTGAGGCCTTGCGGCCAGGCGCCGACGACCTCGCGATGCTGGTCTTCACCTCGGGCACCACAGGCAAGCCGAAGGCGGCTCTACACACCTTCAATACGGCCTGGTCCGGTTACCGCAACGTCATCGTGGACGCCCTCGATCTGACCTCTGATGATGTCGCATTCATGGCCTCGACGCTCGGCCACCTGACCGGCTTCATCCACGGCATGCTCGTGCCGCTCTCGATGGGGCAGAAGGTGGTCTACCAGGACCTGTGGGACGTCGACGGCATGCTCGACATGATGGAGACCGAAGGACTGACCTGGACGCTTTCGGCCACGACCTTCGCACTCGACATGGTTGACGCGCAGCGCCACCGCAACCGTCCGCTGGCCAGCAAGCTGCGGGCCTTCGCCTGCGGAGGTGCTTCCATCCCGCCCGGGGTGGCCGTGGACATGGACCGAATCTTCGCCACCAGCCTGGTTCCGCTCTGGGGCTGTTCGGAGACGGGCATCGCGAGCATCCACCACCTCGGATCCAGCGTGGAAGTCCTTGACGCCAGCGACGGCTACCCGGTGCCGTGGCAGGAGACGCGAGTCGTCGACGAGACCCTGGCCCCGGTTGAGGCCGGGACGATCGGCAACCTGCAGGTGCGTGGCCCCGGCGTGTTCGCCGGCTACCTCGGGCGCGCCGACCTCACCGAGGGCGCATTCAGCCCCGATGGCTGGTACGACACCGGCGACCTGGGGAAGGTGCTGCCCGACGGTGCCATCCGGATCGAGGGACGCAGCAAGGACATCATCATCCGTGGTGGGCAGAACATCTCTGCGGTGGAGATCGAGAGCGCGCTCTACAAGCACCCCGCCATCCAGGATGTAGCGGTGGTCTCCTATCCCGACGACCGGCTGGGGGAGAGGGTTTGCGCAGTGGTGGTGCCGCGCGAAGGTGGCGCAGCCCTCACCTTGGAGGACGTCGTCGCGTTCCTCGATGCCGCCGGGATGGCCAAGCCGTTCTGGCCGCAGCGTCTGCTGGTGCTCCACGACCTGCCGCGCACCGCATCAGGCAAGGTCCAGAAGTTCGTGCTGCGCAAGGGCCTGGCCGAGGAGGCGGGCAAGCCGCCGCATGACCGCCCCCAGTCCCCGGCGCAGTCCGAGGTGCAGCCGCAGGGACAGCCGTGAGAGTCGACGCCCCGATCTACGTCTCGGGGGTCGCCCAGGAGATCGTGGGCCGTGGTAGGCCGGCCCCGGCGTACATGAATCTGCTGGCTGCTGCCGCCGTCGGTGCGGTCGCGGATGCCGGGCTGGAACGCTCTGCCATCGACGGGCTCGTGCTGTCCTCGTCGATCCCCCAGCCGTTCGAGCGCAACCCCGCCGAGGTGGCCGAGTACCTCGGTCTCGGCTCGGTCTACACCGCCATGGCTCCTTACGGGGGCCGCCCGGCCACTGACGTGCTGAACATCGCGAGGTCCGCCATCCGCGCCGGCCTCGCCACCAACGTTCTGGTGTTGTCTGCGGACAACTTCGCCACAACGCTCGGCCTCGAGGGCGCGATCGAGCTGTACATGAAGAGCTTTGACGGCATCTACGAGCGCCCGTTCGGACCACTCATCCCTACCGCCTTCGCGCTCATGGCGGCCCGGCACATCCACGAGTACGGCACCTCGGCGCAGCAACTTGCCCAGGTTGCGGTCAGCATCCGCAAGCACGGACTCCTCAACCCCCATACCGAGGTGTCTGGGGAGCTCAGCGTGGACTCGGTTGTCAACGACACCGTCGTCTCAACCCCACTGACCCGCTCGATGCTGGCGTTGATCTCCACCGGCGGCGCGCAAGGGTTCGTCGTCTCTCGCGAACGCATCGACGACCGCTCGGTCACCCTCGCCGGATACGGGGAGGCCAGCGCGTTCATGAGCCTGTCCCAGGCGCCTAGCCTGGTTCGCTTCGACCACATCCGCCGCGCCGCCGACCTCGCGCTGCGCGACGCGGAGATCACGCTGGATGATATCGACTTCGTCGAGTTCTACGACCCAGCCACGATCGTCCCGCTGATCCTGCTGGAGTCCATCGGCTTCTGCGATCCCGGGCAGGGCGGTGCGTACGTCGAGGGCGGTGCCATCGAGCTCGGCGGTCGGCTCCCCATGAACACTCATGGCGGCACCCTTGCGTTCCGCCACCCAGGCATGGGTGCCGCTCTCGACTCGGTGGTCGAGGCGGTGACCCAACTGCGCGGGGAGGCCGGACCTCGACAGGTCGCGAACGCCCACCGCGGCCTGGTCCATGGCCAGGGCAGCTGGCTGGCCAACAACGGCTTCGTGGTCTTGGGGAGGGCCTGATGAACACCAGCGAAGAAGGCGCCCCCACGCTGCCCGGTGAGGACTCGGAGGACGCCGTGACCATCAAGCCCGTCAGGGCCGTCGACCCCCAGGCCGATGCAGCCACCGTGTTCTGGGACGGCTGTGCCCGTCGAGAGTTCTGGCTGCAGCACTGCACGACGTGCGATGCCTGGCAGTTCTACCCGCGCAGCCTCTGCTCGCACTGTTGGGCACCGACATCCGCCCTCGAATGGCGGCGCCCTGGGGGTGGCGCTGTCGTGGAGTCGTTCAGCGTCGTGCACCGCGGCAGCGGGGCGTTCGCCGCACATGCCCCGTACGTCGTGGCGCTGGTCCGCTTCGACGAGGGACCGGTGATGATGTCCCATATCGTCGGGCTGGACATCGACCTTGGATGCGGCGTCGGTGCCGTCGGTGACGTCACGGGGATCGGTGCAGTGGCGATCGGCGACCGAGTTGAGCTGGAGTTCGCCGAGCTCGCCGGACGAACCGTGCCCGTCTTCCGGGCCGTTGGAACCGGTGTCGGCTGATGAGCGAGACAGTACTGATCACCGGCGCCAGCACGGGACTCGGCGAGGGTATGGCACGGGTCTTCGCGGCCCGGGGTGCCGATCTCGTGATCACTGCACGGCGACTGGGCCGGCTCGAGGAGCTGCGCTGTTCGATCCAGCAGCAGCACCCCAGCCGAACCGTCACGCCGTTTGCTCTCGACGTTACCGACCATGACGCCGTGTTCGAGGTGTTCGAGGCCGCTGCCGAGCAGTCGGGTCGCCTCGACCGGATCGTCGTCAACGCCGGGTTGGGCAAGGGCTCTGCCTTAGGCGCAGGGCGATTCAGTGGAAACCGTGACACGGCGCTGACCAACTTCGTAGGCGGAATCGCCCAGTGCGAAGCGGCGATGCGCGTCTTGTATCGCCAGGGCAGCGGACAGCTCGCGGTCATCTCCTCGGTGGTCGCCGGCCGCGGCATGCCCGGACCCATGAACGTCTATGCCGCGTCCAAGGTGGCGTTGAACCATCTCGCCGCCGGCATTCGCAGCGATGTCCGTGCCCAGGGCCTCCCTATCGCCATCTCGACCATCCGCCCGGGCTACATCGACTCCGAGATGCAGACCCGGACCGGTCGTCGCCACTGGCTGCTCACAGATGCCGATGTCGGGTGCGCGGCCATGGTCGACGCCATCCAGCGCGAGGTGCGCGACGCCTGTGTCCCGCGATGGCCCTGGTCGGCCTTTGCCGCCGGGCTGCGGGTCCTGCCCATGCCTATCGTGCGCCGACTGCTCTGAGCATCGCGCACCTGATGAGAAGAGCCTCTGATGAGCTACCAATACGTCCGCCTCGAGCGTGTCGGCGCGACCGGTGTCGTCACCATCGCCAACCCACCGGTCAACGCCCTCCACCCCGATGTCGCCGCGGACATCGAGAGCGCCGCCCGGCAGGTGGAGAAGGACACCTCCCTGCGGTCCATGATCCTCACCGGTGAGGGTCGCTGCTTCGTCGCTGGCGGAGACATCCGGTACTTCACGGAGATCGACCGACGCGGCGCCGCCGACATGGCGCTGCGGGTACAGCGGATGCAGAACGTGCTGTTCGACCTGCGCGTCCCGGTGATCGCGGCCATCAACGGCCACGCACTCGGCGGAGGTCTGGAGCTGTTGCTCTCGTGCGACTTCGCCCTAGCTGAGGAACAGGCCAAGATCGGGGTCACCGAAGTGCAGCTCGGTCTGATCCCCGGCGCCGGCGGCACTCAGATGCTCTTTTCGGCGCTGCCGTTCGGCACCGCCAAACGGCTGCTGTTCACCGGCGACCGTCTCACTGCCGCTGAGGCGGCGCGGTGGGGGCTGGTCGACCAGGTCTGCGAGCAAGGCACATCCGTCGAGGTCGCCCTCGACATCGCCAAGCGGATCAACTCCGCTGGACCACTTGCGGTCGAGGCGGCGAAGCGTTCAGCGAACTTCCGTCTGCGTCACTCGCTCGACGAAGGCCACCGACGCGAGGTCGACATCTTTTCAGCTCTCTTCGAGACGACCGACCACCGCGAGGGGATCACCGCCTTCCTCGAGCGCCGCAGCCCCAACTACGAGCGGAAATGATGACCGTGCACAGCGGCGTCGCCGTCGTCACCGGAGGCGGTGGAGGACTTGGAGCAGCCACCTGTCGGCGCTTGGCGTCTGACGGCTGGCGAGTTGTTGTCGTCGACATCGCCGAGGACGGAGCTGCCGCAGTGGTCGACGCGATCGTCGCCGACGGCGGAGTAGCTGTTCCCGCAATCTGCGACATCAGCGAACCCCGACGCGTCAAGGACCTTCAAGATCAGGTGCAGGCGGCATGGGGCGAGCCGGCGACCGCGCTGGTCAATCTAGCCGGAGCGGTCCGCAATGCGGTCCTCTCGAAGGTCACCGACGACGACTTCGACCTCGTGCTGCGCACCCATCTCTACGCGACTATGCACACGGTGCGAGCGTTCGCTCCTGGCATGAAGGCCGCCGGTCGCGGTCGGATCGTCAACACCAGTTCGGTCGCGGCGCGCGGCGTCGTCGCGGGCCTCAGCTACAGCTCGGCCAAGGGCGGCATCGAGGGTCTGACGCGCTCCGCAGCCGTCGAGCTCGCTCGCAATGCGATCACGGTCAACTGCATCGAGCCCGGCGTCATCGCAACGGGGATGTTCCTCGGCACCCCCGCTGACTTCCAAGACGCGCAGGTCGCCCAGATCCCCGCGGGACGCCCGGGCCAGCCCGAGGAGATCGCCGCAGCCGTCTCCTTCCTGGTTTCACCCGACGCGGGCTACATCACCGGTCAGACCCTGACCGTCTGCGGCGGTCTATCGGTCGGCGCACTGCGCTGAAGGCCCGCTCGACTTCTAGCCACGCGCTGAACCACAACCCGACCCGATCGAACCTTGACTCCCTGTCCCGCACTTGACACAATATCGAACGAGCGCTTGATTCTTTTGAGGGGTAATCACATGAGACTTGCCGTCGTCCACATCAACGCGGAGCGTGGATCCGAGCCCTACACCGAGATGGTCACCGAGGTCTTCGACCGGGTGAAGCGGCCCGAGACCGAGGTCGTCCACCGGTGGGCCAAGCTCAAGCGCGCCTCGGACACGGTGTTCAGCTATCCGTACTTCCTCAACGCGGTCGATGTCGCCCACAACATCCTCGACGCCGGCCGTGAGGGCGTCGACGGTGCGATGGTCGCCTGCAGCGGCGATCCTGGGATCCTCGAGGCACGGACCCTGGTCGACATCCCGGTCGTCGGACCCTGGGAGGCGACACTCCACCTGGCGAGCTCCTACGCCTACCGCTTCGGCGTGGTCACCGTCGAGGACCGGGCTTGGGCCGAGACCTGCCACAGCCTGATCGCCCGCAACGGCCTGCTGGACCGGTGTGTCGGAGTCCAGCGCATCGAGACCCCGTCGGCCAAGGCGTTCACGCAGGGCTTCCTCGACCCGGATCTCATCGTCGAGGACGTCCGCCGTCAGGCCGAGAAACTCGCCGACGCCGGTGCCGGCGCCATCGTGATCGGGTCGGCCGGCCTGAGCACCATGGCCGCCGCTGCCGGCCTGCACAGCATCGGCGACGGCATCCCAGTCTTCGAGACCCTCAGCGTCGGCCTGAAGACCCTCGAGATGCGCGTCGACCTGACCCAGAAGGGCGGTCTGCCCCCGATCGGCCGAACCGGCTACACCCAGCGGCTCGCCGACAGCGACACCGACCGCGTCCGCGCCCTTTTCGGGCTCTGAGCGCGACGACAGAGGAGAACAAGGTGGTAAACGATTCCGTAGCGCAGTCCCTGCTGACCGAGGACGAGCGCGAGTTCCAGGCTGTGGTCCGACAGTTCATGGACAAGCATGTAAAGCCCATTGTTCGGGATATGGAGCGCGCCGGTCGGCCCCCGGCAGACCTGCTCAAGCTCATGGGTGACCAAGGGCTCCTTGGGTGCTTCGCACCCGAGGAGTACGGCGGCGGGGGCGGCAGCCTGATGACGCGAGCAATCGTGGCCGAGGAGACCGCCCGCGTCGATGCCGGCCTCGACGCGACCCTGTTCGTGAACATGAGCCTGATCGCCCGCCACTTGATCAAGCGCGGCACCGAGGAGCAAAAGCGAAAGTACTTGGTGCCCCTCATCGCCGGCACCTCGTCCGCTTCGATCTGCCTGACCGAGGCGCACGGCGGATCAGACGCGCTCAGCCCGAAGACGACCGCCCGCCTCGACGGCGACGAGTGGGTGATCAACGGCTCCAAGACCTTCATCACCAATGCCCCGATCGCCGACGTCTTCATGGTCTTCGCCCGAACCAGCGGTGAGAGTCGACGCGCCCGCGGCGGCACCGCGTTCCTGGTCGAGAAGGACACTCCCGGCCTGTCGGTCGGCAAGCCGTTCGACAAGCTGTCCTTGCGCAGTTCGCCCACCGCTGAGGTCTTCTTCGATAACGTCCGCGTGTCTCCGGCACAGGTGCTCGGCGAGGTCGAAGAGGGCTTCTACTACATGTTGGAGGGCCTCGACCTCGAGCGCGTCTTCGAGGGGGCGTCCAACACCGGCATCGCCCAGGCCTGCCTCGAGTTGGCCGTCGAGTACTCCAGCCAGCGAGAGGTCTTCGGGGAGAAGCTCTCCTCGTACCAGCTGACCGCCGACAAGATCGCTCGGATGGCCACCGGCGTGGAGATGTCGCGGGTGATGTTCTACCACCTCATCCGTGAGCTCGAGCGTGGTGAGCAGGTCACGCGCTCCTCGGCCATCATCAAGCTGTACAGCTCGCAGGTCGCGGTCGAGGCCTCCCGCGAGGTGGTCCAGATCCTCGGCGGCTACGGCCTGATGGAGGAGTACCCGGCTGCTCGCCTCTACCGCGACGCCAAGCACCACGAGATCGGTGCAGGCACCAGCGAGATCATGAAGACCATCATCGCGCGTGAGACCTACAAGGCCGCTGGTGCGGGGAACTGAGGACGTCGCCATGTACTCCGAGTATGAGCGCATCGACGTCACGGTCACCGATGGCATCGCCACGGTCACCCTCGACAACCCGCAGAAGCTCAACGCGACCGACGCCCGCCTGCACACGGAACTCTCGACCATCTTCGTCGACCTGCAGCGCGACTCCGGAGTCGACGTGGTCGTGCTGACCGGTGCCGGTCGGGCGTTCTCTGCCGGGGGGGACATCGACTGGATGCAGGACGCCATCGACAACCCGGAGAGCTTTGAGCAGACGGTCGTGGAGGCCAAGCAGATCATCTTCTCCCTCCTCGACCTCGAGAAGCCGATCGTCGCGAAGGTCAACGGTGCCGCCGTCGGCCTCGGCGCGACGATCGCACTCTTCTGTGATGTGATCTTCGCCGCCGAGACCGCGGTCATCGGCGATCCGCACGTCTCGGTGGGTTTCGTCGCTGGCGACGGCGGCGCTGTCATCTGGCCACAGCTCGTCGGCTACGCCCGAGCCAAGGAGTACCTGATGACTGGGGAGCTCATCCCGGCAACGAAGGCCGCCGACATGGGCCTCATCAACCACGCCGTCCCCGCCGAGTCCCTCGACGCGAAGGTCGACGAGTTCGCACAGCGCCTGCGTTCGGGCGCAACCAAGGCGATCCGCTGGTCTAAGGTCTCGGTCAATATCGGGCTCAAGCAGCTGGCGCACTCCATCATGGACACCTCGCTTGCGTATGAGGCGCTGTCCAACCGGACCGCCGACCATGCCGAGGGCGTCGCGGCCTTCCGCGAGCGTCGCGAGCCCGAGTTCCAGGGCCGCTGATGAGCCTCGACACCAATACGTACCTCAGCGAGGACGCCCTCGAGCTCCGCGAGATCGTGCGCCGCTTCGTGGCTGAGAAGATGACGCGATCCGACGCGGCGGCATGGGACAAGGTCGCCGAGTTCCCCCGGCCGGTCTTCGACAAGCTCGCCGAGCTCGGTGTGATGGGCCTCGCGATTCCCGAAGAGCGCGGAGGAGTCGGACGCGACATCCACGCCACCCTCATGGTCATCGAGGAGCTCTCGAAGCGCAGCATGGCCATGGCCATCCCGTACATCATGGCCAGCTGCTACGCGGGCATGACTGTGGTCGAGTGCGCCTCGGAGGAGCAGAAGGAGACCTGGCTGCCTGAGATCGCCGCGGGTCGGATGCTGTTCGCCTACGGGTGGACCGAGCCGGACGTCGGCGCAGACCTCGCGAGCGTGAAGACGACCGTGCGCCGAGACGGAGACGAGCTCGTCATCAACGGAGCCAAGCGGTTCTGCACGGGTGCTGGGATCAGCGACTACATCTACACCCTCGCGAACTCCGACCCCTCCGGGGAGCGGTACCGCAACCTCAGCCTGGTCCTGGTACCGCCGGACGCCCCGGGCGTCACCATCACCCCTATCGACGCCATGGGCATCAAGGGCAGCAAGACGACCGACGTCACCTTCGAGGACGTGCGAGTCCCCGCCAACCTGCTCATGGGAGGCGAGGAAGGATGGAACCGCGGCTGGTCGATGATCACCGGCACCGGCCTGGACGTGGAGAAGCTCGAGGTCGCCGCCATGGCCCTCGGGCTCGGGATCGCTGCCTACGAGGACGCCCTGGCCTACGCCGAGCAGCGTGAGCAGTTCGGCGTTCCCGTGGTCAAGCATCAGT
This sequence comes from Nocardioides endophyticus, assembly GCF_039543845.1. Classification (NCBI taxonomy): domain Bacteria; kingdom Bacillati; phylum Actinomycetota; class Actinomycetes; order Propionibacteriales; family Nocardioidaceae; genus Nocardioides; species Nocardioides endophyticus. The sequence goes on from NZ_BAABKN010000015.1 coordinate 390,764, forward strand.
CGGTGGCCCACACCCTGGCCAACATGCGGGTTCAGCTCTACGCCTCTCGGCTCGTCCTCGACGACGCCGCCGAGCTCGCCAACCGCAACGAGCGCTGCGGAGTCCAGACCTCGATGGCCAAGCTCTTCGTCACCGAGGCCTGCAAGCAAGTCGTCCTTGACGCGCAGACCATCCTCGGCGCCTACGGGTACGTCGCCGACTTCGACGTCGAGCGCTACGTGCGCGACTCGCTGCTCATGCCGATCATCGGCGGCTCGTCCGCGATCCAACGCAACAACATCCACAACTGGTCGCGCCGGCGCTGAGCGCCCCCGCGGCGACCGGACTCTGAAAGGAACCCCATGCGCAAGGCAGTCATCGTCGACATCGTGCGAACCCCCGCCGGCCGCGGCAAGGCGGGAGGAGCCCTTTCGGAGTGTCACCCGGTGGAGCTACTGCGCACCGTGCTGACCGCTCTCGTCGACCGCACGGGCATCGACCCCGTCTTGGTCGACGACGTCATCGCCGGCTGCGTCGGCCAGGCCAAGGAGCAGGCCGTCAACATCGGACGCCAAGGCGTGCTGGCCTCCGGATGGCCCGAGAGCATCCCGGCGACCACGATCGACCGGCAGTGCGGGTCCAGCCAGCAGGCGCTCCACTTCGCGGCCCAAGGCATCATGGCCGGCTCCTACGACATTGCCGTCGCGTGTGGCGTGGAGTCGATGAGCCGGGTCCCCATCGGGGCTCCCACTATCGGCCTCGACCCCTATGGCGAGCGGATCCACCAGCGCTACGCGCCCGGACTGGTGAACCAGGGCGTTTCGGCCGAGCTGATCGCTCAAAAGTGGGCGCTCGATCGCGAGGCGCTCGACGCCTACTCCGCTCGCTCGCACGAGCGCGCCGCGCGGACCGCCGCCGAAGGTGGCTTCGACCATGAGATCGTGCCCGTCACCATCCGCCTTGCCGACGGCACCGAACAGATCGTCAGCGTCGACGAGACCATCCGCCCCGGCACCACCGCCGAGGGTCTCGGCGGCCTGCGCGCTTCGTTCGCGACCCCGGAGATGACGGAGCGGTTCCCTGGAATCGAATGGAACATCACGCCCGGCAACTCTTCGCCCCTTACCGATGGCGCCTCGGCCGCCCTGGTGATGGGGGAGGACGTCGCCGAGCGGCTCGGCTTGACGGCGCGGGCGCGCGTGCACGCGATGGCGCTGGCCGGCGATGACCCGATCTTGATGCTCACCGCCCCCATTCCGGCAACGCAGAAGGTGCTCGACAAGGCCGGCCTCACGATCGACGACATCGACACCTATGAGGTGAATGAGGCATTTGCTCCCGTACCCCTGGCATGGCAGATCGCACTGGGCGCAGACCCCGACCGGCTGAACCCTCGTGGCGGCGCCATCGCGCTCGGACACGCCCTCGGTGCCTCCGGGACGCGACTCATGGGCACGATGATCAACCACCTCGAGGCAACCCGGGGTCGGTACGGCCTGCAGACCATGTGCGAGGGCGGCGGCATGGCCAACGCCACCATCATCGAGCGGTTGTGAGCACCCGAAGCGGCACGGTCTTGTGGTTCGAGGCCGTTGAGCAACAACCTCGCGGAGACGGCGCAGACTTTCTCGTGCGCCTCCACGCAAAGACCTATGGCACGCCGTTCGCCGCGTGCGGTCGGGACGCAAGTAGCTTCGCAAAGCGCTGGGACGTGCCCTTCGCTTGGCATGGCCCGAACGCATGCACGCAATGCGCCGAGACCGGCGCGACGCTCGGTTCGAGTCGATAGGAAGAGGCAGTGAGCGAAGCTCTGTCTGACGGTGGGACCCTGTCGAATCTGTTGCAGGAGGATCGGCGGTTCGAGCCGCCGGCGGTGATCGCTGAGCACGCGAACCTGAAGGAGGAGGCGTACGAGCGGGCGG
>NZ_BAABKN010000016.1:0-35172 GCF_039543845.1 Nocardioides endophyticus
GCGAACCCGGCGCCGAGAAGCTCCGCGCCAGCTCCCGCGACACCGTCGACTTGTGCTTACCGATCATCAAAGCGATCAGGTCCTGCGACAACCCCAGCCGATACCCCCGCTCGATCGTCCTCCGCTGCTCCACCGTCAACCGCGCACCAGGCATGACCCGCAACCTCTTCCAGAATCAGTCCAGTTGCAACAACCGATTGAATTCGCCCCTCTCCGGCGCGGAGGTCGTCGAAGACCCCAACTGGTAGGCCGTCGGGGTTGTCGTCGGTGCGCAGCATCATGGGTGGCACGGCGGAGACCAGGACGAGCTTGCGGACCCGTTCCGAGCCGTGTCGGCTGAGGTAGCGGACGACCTCGCCGCCGCCGGTGGAGAACCCGACCAGCGTCACCTCGTACAGGTCGAGGGTGGTGAGCAGGCAGGCGAGGTCGTCGGCGTAGGTGTCCATGTCGTTGCCGTCCCAGGTCTGGGTAGATCGGCCGTGGCCGCGGCGGTCGTGGGCGATGACCCGGTGGCCGGCTTCGGCCAGCTGCCGTTGTTGGGCCTCCCAGCTGTCGGAGTGCAGGGGCCAGCCGTGGGAGAGCACGACCGGGCGGCCGGTGCCCCAGTCCTTGTAGAAGATCTCGGTGCCGTCGTCGGTGAGGATGGCGTTCATGACCGTGCTCATCTCAGGTCGGCTTGGTCAGTCGGTGCTGTGGATGGCGCGGAGGATGACCTTGGTCGTGGTTCTGGGGTGGCTCATCATCGCGACGTGGGAGCTGCGGATGGTGCGGGTCCAGGCGCCTGCGCGCTTGGCCATGGCGGCCTGGGCGGCCGGCGGGATGAGGTGGTCGTCCCCGGCTCGCAGGTACCACGACGGGATGGTCTTCCACGCCGGTGGACCGGACGGCGTGACCAAGGCACCGAACGTTGCGGGACGTTGTCCCGCGGCCATCGCGGTGGTCTGGGACCCCGGGAGGTCGTGGGCGAAGATGTTGCGGAACGAGCGGGGGTTCACGTACACGTCGCCGTCTCCTTCGGGGGCTCCGGGGTAGGGGCGGACCACGATGTGATCGAGAAGGGTGGAGTGCCCGCCGCCGAGCTCGTTGGCCGCCGCGACGTTCTCGCCCTCGGCCAGCGCGTACGCGGCGACGTAGACCAGAGCCTTGACGTTCGGGTTGCCGCTCGCAGCGTTGGTGATGACGGCGCCGCCGTAGGAGTGGCCGACGAGCACGACGGGACCTGTGATGGTGGAGAGGAACGTTCGCAGGTACTCGGCGTCGGAAGTCAGGCCACGCAACGGGTTCGGGGGTGCATACACGGTGTAACCGTCGGCGGCCAGGCGGGCGATCACGTCGTTCCAGCCGGACGCGTCGGCGAACGCGCCGTGGACCAGGACGACGGTGGGCTTCTTGCTGCGGCTGGCGGGTGCGCTCGTCGGGCTGTTCTCTGGGGAGCTCAGCGCTGCCACAGACACCGATGAGGCCGGCGATGCCGCAGGACCCGGGCTGCTCGAAGGCAGGGTGGACGCTACAGCGGTCGCCCCCAGCAACGTGAACAACATGATGGGCACTGCGAGAAGAGCGCTCGTGCGCGAGCGGGGTGTCGTGAACATCAGAGCTCCTGGCGTCCGGGGACGGCCGAGTCGGGTCCGGCCGGTACTGGTTCTGACGACAGTCGAACTTCGGCGTGCCGGGTGGAAACCGTTGCGTGGGCTATCGGGCACTCAGGGACGATTTCTGTGCATCCCCAGGCTCAGGGCCTCCGATACAGTCGTGGGGACGGGAATCTCGGGTCCTGCTCTGCCCATCCCCAGACGTCGCAGGGGGTCGTCGTGCTCATCTTCGACAGCGCCACACTGCCCACCCGGGAGCGTTATGGCGCCATCCACGACGCCATCACCAGCGCCGCCTCGGCGACGTTCATGGCGCCTGCTCGCGGCGGAGAGAGTGTCCACCTACGGATGCACGCATGGGACCTGGGAGGCGGTGTCGAGGTCATCGACGCCCGTTGCTCAGCGCACACCTTGCGACGCACGGGGAGGGCCGAAGACAGCGAGCCGACGTACCTCATCACGTGCGGTCTCAAGGGCCGCGGCGCGCACCACCAGGACGACCGCGACATGCCCGTCCGACCATCAGGCATCTGGGGCACCGACCTGACCCAGCCTTACGTTCACCACGTCACCGACACCTGGACCACCACCGCCAAGGTGCCCCACGACCTCCTCGGCGTCCCGACGCGGCTCGCGACCCCCGCCCTGCAGCACATCGGCGACAGCCCGCTCGCACCACTGTTCAACCGGCACATGGCGGAAGTCCGCGAAGTAGCCGCCGGCATCAACCCCGTTGCAGCCGCATCACTGGGCACCGCGACCGTCGCCCTCGCCCGGGCCCTCATCGCGAGCGTCACCGACGACGACCGCCTCAGCCGCGAGTCCGCAAGCGACACCCTTCTGCTTCAGGTCAAGGAGTTCGTCCGCGAGCACCTGACCGACCGGGATCTCGACCCTCATACCATCGCAGCTGCGAACCACGTGTCCGTCCGGCACCTGTACAAGACTTGTGCGCAGGCCGACCTGCACCTCGAGCAGTGGATCATCAACGAACGTCTCGCAGGCGCCCACGAGGAACTTGCCCGGGCCACTTCGGCCCGACTCTCCATCACGGCGCTTGCACGGCGCTGGGGATTCTCCAGCACATCACATTTCGCACGAAGGTTCCGCGAGACATACGGGCTGTCGCCGAGTGAGTGGCAAGCACTCCACCGTCAGCTTTGAACCAGCAAAGCGGGCGTCGGTTCCAGTCACGCGTCCCTCGCGACCCTCTGAAAGCAGGAAGCCCGAGGGCAGCCCGTGCGGCGAAGCGCCCGGACATCGGCATGTGAGTGCGCCTAGGGCGTGTACACCGACAGCCGGCGAATTGAGCTACCCACGAGTCTCGGCACGTCTCGACCGTTGGCTTAGGAGCGCGACCTCTCTCGCGTAGGTCGTGTCGGCTCGACCTGCGTAGTAGAGCTCGGCGACGTCGGTGCTGTGGCCGGCCCAATCGGAAGCGAGGTAGACACTGATGCCGGCGTCGAGCCAGTGGGTGATGGCGGCCTTGCGGAGCGTCTTGGGCAGCATGGCGGCGAGGGCGGCCATCGAAGTGCCGGCAAAGACGCGTTCGCAGGCGGCCTTCACGATCATCGCTAAGGTGACGAAGAAGGCCCGGACGGTGGCGGCGGAGGCCTGGACCGGGTCGGTCGATGTCGGTCTCGCCGCGAGCGATGGCGGCAGCGAGGCGCCGGTCGTTGACCGCACGGGTTCGGTCGTTCACGGAACGTCGGGCGACGAGCGCCAGCCTGAGATCGTCGGCTGTCAGGTGCTCCAGAAGGATTGATTCGCCGGGTTCGGCCGCGGAGTGCGTGCAGCGGGGATCACCGGTCTTGTAGACGAGCAGGTCGACCGCGGCCCGCATGTTGCGGCGGTGCCCAAGCATGTTCTTGTCGCCGAAGGTCGGGCCCATGATCGGCCAACCACACCTCGTCGCCATACGACGAGAAGGTGCGCCCTGATGAGATGACCGCGGACGTGGACGTCGATCCGGAATCGACGGTGAGCGGCTCCGTTACCTCACGTGCGGGATCGGGCGGCCAACCGCGCTCGTCGGCGTCCCAGCCCATGAGCTTGGCGCGCATGAGGTGGTCGTGGAATGTGCGGGCGTGGCCCTTTGCCCGAAAGGTGCGCTTCTTCAGCTCGTTGTTCACGCGCCAGCGGACTTGCCAGCGCCGAGCGCGTCTGTCGTTGTCGGCGACCGTCCTCTCGTCGGCGGTCTGGACTTTGATGGCGTAGACGCCCCAGGTGGTCACTGGACTTGCTTGGCGACGAGGAAGGCGCGGACGTCGGACGGGCGGAAGCGGATCTGGCCGTTCACGCGGATGAAGGTAGGGACGAGGCCGGTGCCGGGGTCCCTTGGCGGTCCACTTGCGAACGGTCGACTCGCTGACGGAGAGCCAGGCGGCCAGCGCCTGCATGTCGATGAGCGGCTCGTCCGGCACCCCGTGCCCTCCGGGGGCGAGGAGCGAGCTGTCGGCGTCGGTCGTGATCGGGTAGCTGGAGATACGTTCCTCCGCGGGCTGGGTCGTTGACCTGAGCCGGGCAGGACGCGAGCAGCGGGCAGGCCCGGCACTCATCAGAAGCAACGCCGGAAGCCGTGGATCGGTCGCGTCCGGAGTGGTGAGTCTGCGGTGCACGGTGGTGAGGATGGTCGGATCGCGTGGTGAGGCGCCGAGCCGCTCACCAGTGGACAACGCTCGCTCTCTTCACAGGCAGAGCAAACGAACGGTCCGCCGACCGTCGGGTCGCGCTGACTGAGTCCATGTCCCAGGCGTCAGCTTCGTCCGCGACCTGCCCGCGTTGTCATCAGCCGCTGCCTCCGTCCGGAGGCGGTGGGCCCAGGATCTGGTGCTCCCAGCGCTGCCGGCGAGCCGCCTACGAGGAGCGTCGCGCAGCGGCGAACGGCGCGATCGCGGTGAAGGTCGTCGAGGTGGTCCCGCCCGGAGCTGACGCACAGCCTCGGTGCCTGCGTCGCGGAGGTGATCGCATCATCGACGGCGTGCCGTCGGGTGCTGGAGGCGCTGACCGAGTCAGCCCGCCGCGGCGAGCTCACGACGGACCCGCGCTGGGACCCGACCTTGCGCGCGCTCGTCCGGCTCCTCGACGCGCTGAACCCGCCTCGCGGGCTGCGTCGACGGGTCGCAGGTTCGGCCAGAAAGGCCGGCCGGACTTTCGTACGGACGCTCACCACCACCTGTGGTGCAAGAGGTGTGTGGGTCGAGAATGTGGAGCGGGGAGCGGCGCGCGCGAGGTAGCCGGTGAGCGTCCTGGCATGCGAACGGGAGTCCGCAGCATGCGTGCCAGGCAGACGTTTCGAAGGTCGCGATCAGAGGCCGAGGTCGCGGCCGATGAGCTCCTTCATGATCTCGTTCGAGCCGGCCCAGATCTTCGAGACCCGGGCGTCGCGCCAGGCGCGGGCGGCGCGGTACTCGTTCATGAAGCCGTAGCCGCCGTGCAGCTGGACGCAGTGGTCGAGGACGTCGTTCTGGACCTGCGAGCTCCACCACTTGGCCTTGGCGGCGTCGACGGGGGTGAGCTCGCCGGCGGCGTGCTGGACGACGCACTTGTCGATGAACGCCTCGGCGACCTCGATCGCGGTGACCTGCTCGGCGAGCAGGAACTTGTTGTGCTGGAAGTTGCCGATCGACTGCCCGAACGCCTTGCGATCCTTCGCGTACTGGACCGTCTCCTCGAGGATCTGCTTGGCGTGGGCCACGTTGCTGATCGCGCAGCCGAGCCGCTCCTGCGGGAGCTTCTGCATCATGTGGATGAAGCCGCCGTCGAGCTCGCCGACGATCTCGGCGTCGGTGACCCGGACGTTCTCGAAGAACAGCTCCGCAGTGTCGGACTCGTCCTGGCCGACCTTGTCGAGCTTGCGGCCGCGGCTGAAGCCGGGCAGCGTCGTGTCGATCGCGAAGAGGGTGATGCCGCGCGCCTTCTTCTCGGGCGAGGTGCGGGCGGCGACGAGCACCAGGTCGGCGGAGTAGCCGTTGGTGATGAACGTCTTGGATCCGTTGATGACCCAGTCGTCGCCGTCGCGGACGGCGGTCGTCTTCAGCGCGGCGAGGTCGGAGCCGCCGGAGGGCTCGGTCATGCCGATCGCGAGCAGGATCTCGCCGGACACCACGCCGGGCAGCCAGCGCTGCTTCTGCTCGTCGGTGCCGAGCTCGACGAGGTACGGCGCGGTGATGTCGGCGTGGATGCCGGCGCAGGACGCCAGCGCGGCGTTCACCTTGGAGAGCTCCTCGAAGAGCACCGCGTTGAACCGGTAGTCCCCGGCCTCCGAGCCGCCGTAGATCTCGGGCACCTCGAGGCCGAGGAAGCCCTGCTTGCCCGCCTCCAGCCAGAACTCCCGCGGGATGGCCTTCTCGGCGGCGTACGTCTCGACGTACGGCGTCACCGACCGGTCCAGGAACTCCTTGACCGAGCCCCGGAACGCCTCGTGGTCCTCGTCGTAGATCTCACGCTGCACGGGACTCCTGAAAGTGGGTGATGGAAGATGTCGAAATTATGCATGAATCTATTGACGTGCGCCTAATGTCGAATAATGTGCTGGCGAGACGAGCGTCACACCGGCGCGCGCAGTCGCCTGATCGGCACCCGGGAGCCCCAGGCGCGGTCGAGAGAGAGAACGACATGAGCCTTCACTGGAAGCCTGGAACCCGAGGGGCCGCGATCGGCGTCGTCGCGGCACTGCTGCTCGTCGCCACCGCCTGCGGTGCCGGCGAATCGGAAGCCCGCAGGGAGGGCAGTACGGAGCAGTCCACGGTCGACGCGGCTCGTGCGATGGTCGAGAAGTACACGCCGGCCGCGACCAGCTACCCGGAGATCACGCCGATCGACGGTGACGTGACGGACCTCGAGGGAAAGAAGGTGTGGTTCGTCCCCATCGGTGCCGCGGTACCCGGGCTCCGCCTCTTCGGAGAGGCGATGGACGACGCCTTCTCCCGCATCGGGATCGACGTGCAGATCTGCGACGGCAAGTTTGTGCCGAACGCGATCGCGGCGTGCCTGGAGCAGGCGGGGACGAGCGGCGCCGACGCGGTCGTCACGGCGTACGTCGACTACGGGCTCGTGAGCACGGCGATCGATCGACTGGTGGACGAGGGCATCCCGGTCCTGGTGGCGGGCGCCGCCGCGCCTGAGGGCGTGTCGAACTCGCCGATGCTGGCCTTCGACGACACCGCGCCCGACCAGGACCTGTCCGAGCAGCTCGCGGCCAGCGCGATCATCGTCGACAGCGATGGTACGGGAAACGTCCTGTACATCGGCCCGAACGACTCCCCGAACGTGTCCGGTGTCGGCGACCGCGCCGTGACCTACCTCGAGGACACCTGCCCGGGATGCGCGGTGACCCGCATCGAGTACGCGACGGCGTCGCTGGACAAGCTGCCCTCGCAGGTGAGCGCGGCTCTCATCAAGGATCCGTCCATCGACTACGTGCTCACCCAGGTCGACCCCGCCACATCACCCGCGGTCAGCGGGGCCCAGTCGGCCGGGGCGATCGACCGGCTCAAGTTCGCGACAGCCGGCGCCGACCTCGCCGGGCTGCAGGACGTCGAGGCCGGGGGGCACCTCATCGCCGATGCGGGCTACAGCCTCGTCTACGCCGGGTGGCGCTTCGGTGACGGCATCCTGCGGATGATGACCGGCGGCACGCCGGCGACCGACTCGTCGGTCCTGCGGCTGTTCACCACGGACAACGTGCAGGCGCTCGATCTCACCCCCGAAGGCTACGCGTCCCACGACTGGTACGGCGACGACTCCTTCGAGGACGGCTTCCTCGAGGCCTGGGGCGCCCAGTGACCAGTGCGTCCCCGCGCCTGGAGATGCTGGGCATCTCGAAGACGTTCGGCCAGCACCGCGTGCTCTCCGAGGTCGACCTCGTCGTCGGCCCCGGGGAGATCCGCGGACTCGCTGGTCAGAACGGCTCGGGCAAGTCGACCCTCATCAAGATCCTCACCGGTGTCCATCGCCCTGACCCGGGCTCGACGATCAGGGTCGACGGTGCGCCTCTGGACCTCCCGGTGCGCTGGACGGCGGCGCACGCAGCCGGCATCGCGGTCGTCCACCAGGACCTCGGACTCCTCGATCACCTCACCGTCGCGGAGAACGTGTGCGTCGGCGGCTTCCCGACCCGCCACGGCCGGATCGACCGGCGTCGTCGGGACCGCCTGGCGGCCCGGACGCTGGAGCGCATCGGTGCCGACGTGTCGCCACTCGCGGTGGTGGGCGAGCTTACGGCCGCCGAGCGGGCGGAGGTCGCGATCGCCCGAGCTTTGCGCGACCACGCACCCGGCGGCGGCCTCATCGTCCTGGACGAGTCGACGCGGTTGCTGCGCGGCGCCGACCTGGAGCGCGCCCACACCCTGCTGCGTCGCCTCGCTGAGACGGGCTCCTCGATCCTGTTGATCAGCCACAGCATGAGCGAGCTGCAGTCCCTCCCTGGTCGCGTCACGGTCCTGCGCGACGGCCGGGTCAGCGCGGACCTCGGCGTCACGGTCGAGCCGATCTCCGAGGCTCGCATCGCGCGGGCCATGCTGGGCGACGCGGTCGACGAGTTCCGCCGCGGCACTCGGGCACGTCCCGCCGACGACGTCCCGCGGGTCCGAGTCGAGGGCCTGACGGGCGCCCACGTCCGGGAGGCGGCGTTCGAGATAGGCCGCGGAGAGGTGCTCGGCATCACCGGCGCGCCCGCCAGCGGATATGAGGAGATCCCCTTGCTCCTCACCGGTGCCCGGGCCGCCCGTGCCGGCACTGCCCAGGTCGGCGAGCACTCCGTGGACCTGACCCGCGCCGGCGTGCGTCATGCGCTGCGCGCCGGCATCGTCCTCGTCCCGGAGCGGCGCGATCGCGACGGCCTCGCTCTCGAGCTGTCGGTGGCGGACAACGTGACCCTTCCTCGGCTGGGGTCACGGTCGCGGTTCTACCTGAGCCGGTCGTGGCGGGACCGGCAGGCCGCGCGCGCCATCCGCGACCACGGCGTGCGCCCGGCGGCACCGCGAGCCCTCGTACGAGAGCTCAGCGGCGGCAACCAGCAGAAGGCGCTGCTGGCGAAGTGGCTCTCGGCCCAGCCGGTGCTGCTCGTCCTGCACGAGCCCACCCAGGCCGTGGACGTCGGCGCGCGGCGCGACATCCTCGCCCGGATCTCCGCGGCCGCCGACGACGGTGCGAGCGTCCTGGTCGTCAGCAGCGAGGCAGACGACCTCGCGGCCGTCTGCGACCGCGTCCTCGTCTGCACGTCGGAGGGCGACCTGGTCGAGACCAGCTCGACCGACTCCGCAGTCCTGCTCGACCACGTCTTCGCCACCTACACGGAGGAACGATCATGACCGTTCAGCACGACCAGGCCGAGACCGTCGGTCCCGAGACCGTCGACGCGACCGCGCCGGCTCGGGCCCGTCGCCGCGGTGCCTTCCTGTCGCGCTACGCGCTGATCGGTGTGTGGGCGTTGCTCATCGTCGTCTACTCGATCCTGATGCCGACGACGTTCATGACCACCTCGACCGTCCAGGCCATCCTGGGTTCGCAGTCCGCGCTGCTGCTGCTCGCCCTGGCCGCCCTGAGCACGTTCGTCGCGGGCGAGTTCGACCTGTCCTTCGCGAGCGTGATGGGGATGTCGGCGACCCTCGTTCCGGTCCTCACCGCTTTGCACGGCGTCCCGATCGTGCTCAGCTGCCTGATCGCGATGGCGACGGCACTGGCGTGCGGACTGCTCAACGTCTTGTTCGTGGTGGTCCTCGAGGTGCCGTCGCTCATCGTCACCCTGGGGACGGCCAGCCTCTACCTCGGCTTGGCTCAGCTGGTGGCCTCCTCCACGATCGTCTCGATCTCCCACGAGGCCTTCAGCGACCTCGCGTTGCACCGCGTGCTCGGCATGCCGCTGTCCTTCTACTACGGGTTGGGTGCGTGCCTGGTCTTCGCCTACGTGTTGGCGTACACGCCGCTGGGCCGGCACGTGATCTTCGTCGGCGCCAACCGTGACGTTGCCCGCCTGGCCGGCATCGATGTCGCCCGGATCCGGGCGGGAAGCTACCTGGTCGCCAGTGCCTTGGCCGGCCTGGCGGGGATCGTCCTGGTCGCCAGTGTCGGCGGATTCGACCCCGTGGGCTCGTCGGTCTACCTGTTGCCCTCGCTCGCCGCGGTCTTCCTGGGCACAGCCGTGGTCCTGCCGGGACAGTTCAACCCGGTCGGCACCTTCGTCGGTATCTACTTCCTGGCGACCGGCATCATCGGCCTGCAGCTGCTCGGCTTCAGCGGCTGGGTGCAGGACGTCTTCTACGGTGGCGGTCTCGTTCTGGCCGTGAGTGTCGCCGCCGTCGTACGGCGTCGGGTAGCAGTGTCCTGAGAGCACCTAGCTCTGCCACCGGCCGGCCCGTCCATTCCCGGACGGGCCGGCCGCTTGCGTCGACGGGACTGCTCAGCCGGTCGTGACCCGGCTCCTGTCGTACCCGGTGGCGGTGTCCAGCAGCTCAGCCACGAGGCCTTCGAGGTCTCCGCGCCACGTGATGTGCTGGTCGGGTCGGACCAGGAGGACCTCGTCGGCGCCTAGCCCGTCGTCATCACGGGCGACGACCTCCAACGGCACGGCCCGGGTCCGCGCTGCGGCGCGGAACCTCTCGAGAGCGGCGGGAGCCGGTCCGGTGCCCGGGTGGAGCACCGTCAGCCCCCGCCCCAGCCGGTCGTAGAGGGCGGTGTGCGCGTCCAGCCACACATGGGGGAGCCGCGCGCCCGGTCGGGTGGAGGGGACGTACGTCGTGGCATCCATCGGGGGCTCTGCTTCGGCGCCCGCGACGATCGGTGACCCGGCGTACCCATAGCCAAGGGTCAGGCCGAGGGAGTAGAACTCCTCCGCCTTGGTGCGCTGCAGCGCGTCCGCGGTCCGCGCCAGCTCGTGGCCGCTGGCGCGCAGGTTCGTGGTGGCCGACGCGATCGTCTGCTCCGCGATCCGGCGCCGCTCGACCTCATAGGTCGCGAGGAGGTTCGGCCCGCCCCAGCCCTGCAGCACTGCGGCAAGCTTCCAGCCAACGTTGACCGCGTCACCAACGCAGGTGTTGAAGCCATGCCCACCGAACGGCGGGTTCAGGTGGGCGCTCTCGCCGACGAGGAAGACGCGCTCGCTGGCGAAGCGATCCGCGAGGAGCATGCGCGGGGTCCAGGGATCGGTGGACAGTACCTCCAGGTCCGGGACCGGGACGCCGGCCAGCTCCCTGATCAGAGCGGCCGCCAGGACCGGATCGTTCCGGTCGCCCACCCCGGCGAGGCCGGCCCACCACAGCCCGTCTCGATCGAGAGGTCCGACCGCCCCGGGCGTCTCGGTCCCGATGACCCAGTAGTGCAGAGCCTCGCCCATCGCCGGCCGCAGCGCGCGGGAGCGGAAGACGGCGTTCAGGTTGGCCGCGGGGGCCGAGGTGCCTTCGAGCTTCGCTCCGATCGCGCTCCGGGCGACGCTCCAGCCGCCGTCCGCGCCGACGACGTACGGCGCGCGCAGCTCGGCTGGGGTGCCGTCGGCACGCTCGAGGGTCACGAGGACCTCATCGGGCAGCTCGACCACCGAGGTCGCTCTCTCGCCCCAGCGCAGCTCGACCAGGCCGCTCGCCCGCAGGTGCTCGCGCAGCACCTCCTCGACGATCGGCTGCGCGACCTGCTGGCCGGACTCGGCGAACAGCTCGTGCGGGCCGTCGCTGAGACCGAACACGCCGTGGAACTCGGTGATCGCGGCTCCGTCGAGGCGATCGCAGAACACCACCCGACGGTTCCATCCCGGAGCCAGGGGCGCGCGGTCCCGCACGGCATCGGCGATCCCCCAGCGCCGCAGGAGCTCCATGGTGCGGGGGCTCGTCGTCTTGGCGCGGGGTCGGGTGTGGGAGACCTCGGTGCGCGGCTCGACGAGCACGCTCCGGACGCCGTGGTGAGCCAGCTCGGCCGCGGTAGCGAGGCCGGCGGGTCCGCCGCCGATGACGATTACCTCGACGGCGGAGACGGGTGTGGACACAGAAGAAGTCATGGCGGATATGGTTCGGCGCGTGATGGCTGCCACACCCGCTGCGTTCCGATGAACGGCACGCCAGCTGCACGCAGGTCCGGCCGTCCCGCGAGCGGGGAACCGGTGCTCGCGCGAGCCTTCAGGCTCCTCGGGGCCTTCGATCGCGCCGGTGAAGCGCTGAGCCTCGCCACGCTGGCACGGCGGGCGGGCCTGCCCAAGAGCAGCACTCTGCGCTTGGCCTCACAGTTGGTCGAGGAGGGTGCTCTGGAGCGATCGGAGGACGGCGCGTACGTCGTCGGCCTGCGCTTGCTGGAGGTCGCCGCCCTCGCGCCTCGCGGGCACGGCCTGAGGTCGGCAGCGCTGCCGCACCTGGAGGACCTGCATCAGGTCACCCGGCAGCACGTCCTCCTGGCGGTGCGCGACGACGACCAGGCGGTCCTCGTCGAACGACTGTCGGCGCTCGATGCGACGCCGGTGCGCCACCGGGTAGGCGGGCGGCTCCCGCTCGGCGCGACCGGGGTGGGACTGGCACTGCTCGCCTTTGCCCCGGCCGGCCTCCAGGAGGCGGTGATCGCGTCCGCGCCGGGTGATGCGGCCGCGCGCCGACGCGTGCGCCAGCTGGTGGCCTCGGTCCGCACGCAGGGTGTCGTCTCCGTGACGACCGCGAACCCGGTGGCCGACGGGCCCGCATGGATCACGACCGTCGCGGCGCCGATCCTGCTCAACCGCGTCGACGCGGTCGGCGCGATCTCGCTGGTCTCACCGACCCGCGGTGCCCTGGTGGGTCAGCGTCTGGCGCTCCGCACGACCAGCATGGCCATCGCGCGGGCCTACGCGGCCTCAGCGTCTCGGGGCGCCCGCCCGTAGTGTGCTAGGCGACCGGGGCGTCGGCGGGTCGCCCGGAGATCAGCAGGTCGGTGCTCCGGCGGATGTGCGCCACGGTCAGCTCGGCCGCGCGATCGCTGTCCCGAGCCACGACGGACTCCATGATCTCGCGATGCTCCTGCTCGACGTCGCGGTGGGCACGCTCGGCCGCCGGTGCGGACCAGACGCGGTAGACCAGCGAGATGGAGCGCAACCGCACGGCGGCGTCCACGAGATACTCGTTCGGGCACCCACCCAGGATGGCGACGTGGAACGCTTCGTGAGCCAGGATCCAGTCCTCGGAGATGTCGTGCGCCTCGTTCTCGCCGCCGCTGCGGGCGAGCGTGTGGTGCGTGGCGACGACGCCGGCCTCCCAAGCGAGGTCGCCGTGGGCGATGGCCTCGCGCGTGACCAGGGTGTCGAGGGCGACTCGCGCCTCGGTCAGACGCTGCAGACGATCGACGGAGACGTCGATCACCCGGAACCCGAGCTGTGACTCCGAGGTGGCGAGACCCTGCTCAACGAGGCGCGGCAGGACCTCCCGCAGGACTCCCGTGCTGACGTCGTACCGCTCGCCGAGCCCGGCGAATCCCAGCCGCGACCCGGGCGCGAGCCGCCCGTTGAGGATGTCGGCGCGGATGTCGGCGAGGACGAGGTCGGCTCTCGTCGGGGTGGCGGTACGGGTACGCGGTGGCATGCGAACCACGGTAGTGATACTTCGAAAGTATGCCCAGTCCCGCGGATCTGAACACGAGAAACGGGGCATCCTCGAATTTCGAAACTTGTTTGACATCTCGAACTGCAGATGGTTCGGTGAGGGCCGAAGGACTCGCCGGCTGTGCGGCGAGCGAGCTGAAAGGCGAATCGAGTGCGCATCGCATCCCGAGCAGGTCGAGCCGTGGTGGTCTCGGCGGAGACTCTGACCTGCATCGACGTGGCCGACGCGAGTGCCGGCCGTTTCGGCCCCCGTGCCGCGCAAGTCCTGGACGCGTGGGCGGAGTTCCGGGCCTGGGCGGCCGAGGCGGCCCTGGACCCGGCGGCCGACGGGAAGCCGTTCGCCCTGGACGAGCTCGACGCCCCGTCCCCGGAACCACGGCAGACCTTCGCGATCGGACTCAACTACCAAGACCACGCGGACGAGTCCGGGCTGGCCTATCCGGAGACGCCGCCCACCTTCACCAAGTGGGTCGGCAGCTTCGCCGGCCCGGTCGGCGAGCTGCGGCTGCCAGCGGAGACTGTCGACTGGGAGGCCGAGCTCGTCGTTGTGATCGGGGCTCGCGCCGAGGGGGTCGCCGCCGCCGACGCCTGGTCGTACGTCGCCGGACTGACGGTTGGCCAGGACTATTCCGAGCGGACCCTGCAGCTCTCGGGTCCAGCTCCTCAGTTCTCTCTCGGCAAGTCGTACGTCGGGTTCGCCCCGCAGGGTCCGTGGCTGGTCACGCCCGACGAGTTGGCCGACCCCACGTCGTTGGCCATCGAGTGCCGTGTCAACGGCGAGACCGTGCAGAAGAGCAAGACCGACCGGTTGATCTTCTCCATCCCAGCGCTGATCGAGCGCCTCTCCGCAGTCCTGCCACTGCTGCCCGGCGACGTCATCTTCACCGGGACGCCGGCCGGGGTCGGCGGTGCCCGCAAGCCACCGCGCTTCCTCCACGTCGGTGACGTCGTCGAGACGACGATCGAGGGCATCGGCCAGCTGCGGCAGGTCTGTGTCGCAAGCGATTCGCCAAGGAGCTGACGTGGGACTGCACCGGCTGACCACCATCACCATGGGCGTGCCCGACGTCTCGTCTACCGCGTCCTATTACGCCGAGTTCGGACTCGCCCCGGACCCGGCAGCCACCGACGGGGTTGCGCGCTTCCGCACGACCGACGGCGGGGAGCAACTGCGCATCGCGCCGGCCCCGCGCAGACGGCTCATCGACCTCGGCGTCGGCGCCGATGACCCCGACGACCTCGAACGGGTGGCGCGGGCCCTGGAGCGGCTCGAGGTCGCCACGGTCCGCACCGCGACCTCGGTCGAGGCTGTCGACCCCGGCACCCGGGTGCGGGTCCGCGTCGAGCTGGCCGACCGCATCCACTCCGAGCCGACACCGGCGCCGGCGTACAACACGCCCGGGGTGGTTGCGCGGGCAAACGCCCGGGCCGACTCCGTGCTGCGAAGCACGCGGGTGCGTCCGCGCAAGCTCGGCCACGTCGTCCTCGGCTCGACCGACCAAGGCGCCTCGGAGCGCTTCTTCGTCGAAGGCATCGGGTTCAAGGTCAGCGACACCGTGCGTGGTCACGCGGCCTTCCTGCGCTGCTCCTCCGACCACCACAACCTCCTGGTGCAGGCGGCGCCGGTCGATCTGCTCCACCACACCTCGTGGCAGGTCGACGATGTCGACGACGTGGGGCGAGGTGCCGCTGCCATGTTGGAGAAGGACCCCGATCGACACGTGTGGGGCCTGGGTCGGCACGCGATCGGCTCGAACTTCTTCTGGTACCTCAAGGATCCGGCAGGCAACTTCTCGGAGTACTACTCCGACATCGACTGCATCGTGGACGACGCCCTGTGGACGCCGTCGGACTGGGAAGGCGCCAGGGCGCTGTACGACTGGGGTCCGCCGCCCCCAGCGTCTTTCCTCGCCCCCGATGACCTGGCGGCCCTGATGACCGGGTCCCACGCCTCATGACCGGGCGTCAGGGGCGGGTCCGGATGGATCAGGGCGACCGATGAGGTTCGTGAGCTTCCGGTCGGGTGCGGACGAGGCCCGCCTGGGCGTGCTCGAGGAGAGCCGCATCCACGTGCTCCACCCAGGATCCACCCTGCTCGGCCTGCTGGGCGACGACGGTGAGCGCCTGCACGAGGCGGGGGCCGCTGCGCTCCGGGACCCGTACGACGTGCTGGACCTTGACGAGACCCGGCTGTTGCCGGCTGTCCCGGCGCCGCCGACCGTCCGCGACTTCATGACCTTCGAGCGGCACGTCGAGGGCACCGCCAAGTTGGCTGGACCCGACGGCCGGGTGCCGGCGGAGTGGTACGAGTTCCCTACGTTCTACTTCACCAACCCCTACGCCGTCATCGGTCCGCATGACGACGTGCCGGTGCCGCCCGGCTGCACGCTGTTCGACCTCGAGCTCGAGGTCGCGGCGGTGATCGGGCGCGAGGGTCGCGACGTCCGAGCCGAGGACGCCGCCGGCCACATCGCGGGCTTTTGCCTGCTCAACGACTGGTCCGCCCGCGACCTGCAGCTCACCGAGATGCAGATCCGCCTGGGACCCGCCAAGGGCAAGGACACCTCGCTCTCGCTCGGTGGCGTCTTCGTGACCGCCGACGAGCTGGCGCCACACCGATCGGGCACGGCTTACGACCTGGAGATGACAGCGACCATCAACGGCGAGGTGCTCGGCACGGACAAGTGGTCCTCGATGCACTTCTCCTACGAGGAGATGGTCGCGCACGCGAGTCGCGGCACCGTGGTGCGTCCTGGTGACGTCCTGGGTTCGGGGACATCGGGCGGCGGCTGCCTCGCCGAGCTGTGGGGGCGCGAGGGCTTCGACGCCCACGCTCCGCTGGGCCCCGGCGACGTCGTCACCATCGCCGTCGAGGGGCTGGACTCGATGACCTCGAGGATCGTCGCCTATTCGGACCGGGGCCGGTGAGCCTCAACCTCGCGACAGTGCTCGAGGAGGCTGCGCGAACCCATGCCGAGCGGCCCTTCGTGCTGGTCGGTGAGGTGTCGCACACCTTCGCGTCCGTCGAGCGCCGCGCCGCCCGGATCGCGCGGGGACTTCTCGCCCGGGGTCTGCGCCCCGGCGACCGGGTCGCCATCCACCTGCCCAACACCGTCGAGTTCGTGGAGGCCTACTTCGGGATCCTCAAGGCCGGGCTGGTGATGGTGCCGTTGAACCCGCTGCTGGCTCCGCCCGAGATCGCTTTCCAGGTGAGCGACAGTGGAGCGCGACTGCTCGTCACCGAGGTCGCGACGCTCGCGTCGGCGCGCGTCGGCGTGGCGGGCCTCGGCGTCCAGCTGGTCGTCGTGGGCTCCGGCGGCGTGGACGACTTCGAGCGCCTGCCGGAGGAGGAGGCGCTCGACGTCTCCCACGCCACCGCCGCGGACGACGTCGCCGTGATCCTCTACACCAGCGGAACGACGGGCCGCCCGAAGGGGGCCGAGCTCACCCACGTGCAGCTCTACCTCAACTGCACGGTCGCCGGCGAGTTGTTCGACGTCGGTCCGGACGACGTGATGACGGCGGTGCTGCCCTTCTTCCACGTCTTCGGGCTCTCGAGCGTCCTCAACGTGGCCGTCCGCTACGGCACTCAGCTGGTGATTCTGCGTCGGTTCGTCGTTGAGGACGTGCTCGACGCGATGCGCCGGCACGGGGTCACGGTCTTCTCCGGCGTGCCCACCATGTTCATCTCGCTCCTCGACAGCGACCCCGCTGCCGGCCTGCCGCGCACGCTCCGGCGGGGCATCTCCGGGGGTGCGGCCATGCCGGTGGAGGTACTACGCGGGGTCGAGGAGAAGTTCCCCGGCCTCGTCGTCCTGGAGGGCTACGGCCTCTCGGAGACCGGCAGCTGCGCGGCGTTCAACATCGACGCGGAGCAGCGCCGGGTCGGCTCGATCGGCAAGCCCATCTGGGGCGTCGAGATGCGCGTCGTCGACCGCGACGGCGTCCCCCTGCCCGACGGTCCGGAGCACATCGGCGAGATCGTGATCCGCGGCCACAACGTCATGCGCGGCTACCTCGGCCGTCCCGAGGCGACCGCAGAGGCGATCCGGGACGGCTGGTTCCACTCCGGCGACCTGGGCTACCGCGATGCCGATGGCTTCTTCTACGTCGCCGACCGCATCAAGGACCTGATCATCCGGGGCGGCTACAACGTCTACCCGCGCGAGGTGGAGGAGGTCCTCTACGCGCACCCCGACGTCGCCGAGGCGGCGGTGGTGGGTCGGCCCGACGACCGGCTCGGAGAGGAGGTGACGGCGTACGTCGTGCTCAGGCACGGGGCACTCGCCGACCGCGAGGCCTTGCAGGCCCACTGCCGCGCGCGGCTCGCCACCTACAAGTACCCGCGCACGATCGTGCTGCTCGACGACCTGCCCAAGGGGCCGACGGGGAAGATCCTGAAGAGGGCGCTGCGTCCCGAGCCGGTCGTGGTGCAACCCTGACTGAGCCCGGAGCCGGAGGACGCCGACTGGGCGATGCTCGCGCTCGCCTGGTCGGTCTACTTCGCGTTCGCCCTGACTGTGGCGTCGCTGGCGCCGATCGTCGGGACGGTGCGCACCGACCTCGCACTGAGCTACGCCCAGGTGGGGGTGGTGCTCGGCGCCTGGCAGCTCACCTACCTGGTGGCGGCGCTGCCGGTGGGTTACCTGGTGGACCGCTTCGATGTGCGCTGGGCAATCTTCGCCGGCACGCTGCTGGTGCCGTCGACTTCCCGACACTGTTGGGCGCCGTCGCCCTCCTCGGGCTCGGTGGTCTGGTCATGTCCGTGGGGCTGCCGAAGGTGGTCGCGGAGCTCTTCACCGGTCGTGCCCGCGCGACTGCGTCCGGCATCTACATGACGGGCGCCCACGTAGGTGAGATTGTGGCGCTCGCCGCCACCGCGGCCCTCTACTTCACAGTGGGGGAGGTCGGCGGCTTCGCTGGCCCCTCCCTGGTCGGTGCCTTCGTCTCGGTCACCGGCAGCTTCACCCTCGGCGTCGCCTCGCTCTCGGTCGTGACGTTCGGCGCGGCCCTCGCGGCCTGGCGGATGCCTGTGCCAGCGGAGCAGGAAAGCCCACCCTAAATTCGAAATTGTCTTGACATGCCGAAAATCCTTCGATTGAGTGAGGGGCGTCACCACCGCGATCCAAGGAGAGTCATGAGCGCTCACCCCGCCAATCGGGACGTCTTCGTCCCCCACGCCTTCGACGAGAAGCAGATCGACCTCGGTGAGATCACGATGAACTACGTCGAGGAGGGGTCGGCGAATAACCCCGCGCTCCTCCTGCTCCCGGAGCAGACGGGTTCATGGTGGGGTTACGAGGACGCCATCCGCCTCCTAAAGGACGACTTCCACGTCTTCGCGGTCGACATGCGCGGTCAGGGACGTAGTAGCTGGACCCCGCGGCGCTACAGCCTCGACAACTTCGGCAGTGACCTGGTCCGGTTCATCTCGCTCGCTATCGGACGTCCGGTCGTCGTCTCCGGCTGCTCCTCCGGCGGGGTCATGGCAGCTTGGCTGTCGGCGTTCGCCATGCCCGGCCAGATCCGGGCGGCTATCTGCGAGGACGCCCCGCTCTTCGCCTCCGAGTTGGTGCCCTCGTTCGGGCACGGTATCCGGCAGGCCGCCGGTCCCATGTTCGAGATGTGGAATCGCTACCTCGGCAATCAGTGGTCGGTGGGCGACTGGGAGGGGTTCATAAAGGCGGTGAAGAACTCGCCCTTCGCCGTCACCGCCGAGATGTTCCCGGACCCTACGCAGCCACCGCAGTTCATGAAGGAGTACGACCCCGAATGGGCCCGCGCCTTCTTTGACGGAACCGTGGCCGTCAACTGCCCGCACGACGTCATGCTGGCGCAGGTCAAGACCCCGGTACTCCTGACCCATCACCAGCGCATCGAGGATCCGGACAGCGGCATCCTGGCCGGGGCGATCTCGGAGCCTCAGGCCCGCCATGCCCAGCGGATGATCCAGGCTGCCGGTCAGCGCTGCGACTACCAGGACTACCCCGAGGCGCTGCACATGATGCACCAGTTCGACCCCGCGCTGTTCGCGCGTGTCGTGACGGACTGGGTGGCGACGCTGGACTGAGGTGCTGCGCCGTCCGCCTTCTTCGCCGGCCCCAGACAGATCGTTTCTGGTCGCGTGAAGTTCGAACGGACGAACCCGCCAGTGGCTACTTGCCTCCGGCCCGATCGCGCACCCTGCGCGCCTAAGCGCACACGCGCGAATTGATCAGGACGATGGGCTGCAGGATCAGGTGGCGGTGGCATCACATTGCGTGTGCGGTCGCCGGATTCCATTGCGGGCACACTGTGGGCACGTCGACTGGATCGATCGGCATTGATCGGAACTGTTTTCGCAGGTCAGATGCGGTGTGGGGTATCGCCAGGAGGCGGTAGGGACTCCCTACGGATCAGAAGGTTTGGGGTTCGAATCCCTACAGGCGCGCAGGACACGAAAGCCCCAGGTCAGGCCTTTGACCTGGGGCTTTGTGCATCTCCTGGATCTCTGGAGGCCGGGTTCGCATCGCGCTGAACGGGCGCGAGACCGGCTGTGGGCACACTCTGGGCACACTGGGGGCCCAGTCGGCCGTAACGACGAGGTTGTCGAGGGCCCCGCCACCCCTCGTCGTTTCTCCGTGGACGGGTGCCACTCAGGACGCGAGTCATGCCTTCGATGTGGGCGCAACTGGAAGTGCCAGCCTGTCCTGACCCCTAAGAGGGTTCCTGAATCTGTGACTTACCTGTGACAGAGCGAAAACACCATGAAACGTTTCGGCCCTAGCGTTGCCGATCACTTGTGCAGCGTCGCATGAGCGTCATTGCCGCCTCACGACGATCGGACGAGTGCGTCGGAGCCGCTCCGCGGCAAACGTCCGCTCGCGCGCTGGATGGTAGCCAGAAGCGCTGAGGGGTGGCGGTCGGGCGGCCTGTGCCGTCCCCGTCGTCCTGAGCTCAACGAAAGCAGACTCACCATGCCGGGTTCCTCACCATCCGACAACACCCCTGACGCCGCCGAAGCGGTCTACGACGACTGCGGCCACCGGGTTCCTGCCTCACGGGTCTCGCGTCGAGCGCTGTTCGCCGGCGCCGGAGCCACCGCCGCTGTCGTTCCGCTGGCTATGCGCGTGCCCCACGCCGACGCCGAGTCAGCCGCAATGAAGCGGGTACGGCCTGCCAGCGAGATCAGCCGTGGTCACTACCTCATCAAGAATGCCGCCCTGGTGTCGGTCGACCCGGAGGTCGGCAACCAGCAGGACGTCGACATCGAGGTCAAGGACGGGGTGATCCTGCGGATCGGGTCCCGGTTGACGGCTGCCGGCGCGGAGCAGATCGACGCGTCCGCGATGATCGTGATGCCCGGCTTCGTCGAGACGCATTACCACATGTGGAGTGCGCTGGGCCGGAACTTCGTGAGCGACGGGTTCGAGTACTTCCCCGCCAAGTCGGCCACCGTGGCGGCCTACGAGCCCCGCGACTTCTACAACAGCGTCCTCCTCGGCCTGGCCGAGGCGGCGAACGCGGGCATCACGACGGTCCACAACTGGGCCCACAACGTCCGGGCGCCCGAGTTCGCCGACGCCGAGCTCCGCGCGCACCGCGACGCCGCCGTCCGTGCGCGCTACTCGTACGGGCACCGCGATGGCCAGCCCGCGACCCAGCTCATCGACATCGCCGACATCGACCGGGTGCGGACCCAGTGGTTCGGATCGAACTCGCCGTTCGAGGACGTCGTGCACCTCGGGGTGAACGTCCGCGGCCCGTCCAACCCCACGACCTTCCAGGCGGAGATGGCCCTGCTGACTGAGCGCGGCATCCCGGTCAGCGTGCACTCGGGACAGGGACCGACCACGGCCGTGAAGCCTGCCGAGCTCGAGACCCAGGGCTACCTGGGTCCCGACTTCCTGGTCTGCCACAACCTGCCGGCCACCGAGGCCGACCGGGCCGCCATGAAGCGCACCGGTGCTCCGGTGAGCTTCGCCCCGCACTCCGACCTGCGGCTCGGGACGGCCGGCGGCTACCACGGCCAGCTACTGCGCTCGAAGGCTGATGGGCTGATCATCTCGCTGTCCTTCGACGCCTCGTCGCTCGCGCCGATCAACATGTTCGAGTCGATGAACCTGACCTGGAACCTCGGCATCCCCTATGTCGGCACCGACACCGCGAGCCTTGCGCCGGTGCTCCTGAAGGACGTCATCGAGTGGGCGACCCTGGGCGGTGCCCGGGCCCTGGGCATCGACGACGTCACCGGCTCGATCACTCCAGGCAAGCGTGCCGACCTCATCATGATCCGCCAGGACGACCTCAACATGGCGCCGGCCTGCGACGTCGAGTCGGCCATCGTGCGGGTCGCGACCCCGGCCAACGTCGACACCGTCATGGTCGACGGCCGGGTGCTCAAGCGCGGTGGGAAGCTCGTCGGCTTCGACACCAAGCGGATCGTCCGCAACGCCGCCTCGTCCGCGCACGCCGTGCGGACCAGGGCCGGCGGGCGCCTGAAGCCCGCATCGGTCAAGGTCCCGTCCTTCTGACGGCTCCCGGCCGTCGCCCCTCTCCCGTCCCTCGAAGGAAGCCATGAACCTCCTCTCCCGCCGCCGCGCTGTCGCAGCTGGTGTCGCAGCCGCGTGCGTCCTGTCGCTCGCCGTCGCGGCGGTCGTCGTCCCCGCGACGGCCGAACCGACCACCACGTCCGCCGCTGCCCTCCCCGCCGACTCGCCGGCCGTGGTCGGGCTCGGCATCAGCGAGGCCCAGGCTCTTCTCACGAAGGGCAGCACCACCTCCGTGGCGCTGGTCCAGGCCTACCTCGCCCGGATCGCGGCGTACGACGGCCCGTACGGCGACCAGCCAGGCCTGAACGCGATCCTCCGCCTCAACGACCAGGCCCTGGCCGAGGCCGCCGCCCTCGACGCCGAACGTGCCGCGGGCAAGGTCCGAGGTCCGTTGCACGGCGTGCCGATCCTGGTCAAGGACAACTACGACACCGGTGACATGCCGACCACCAGCGGCTCGAAGGCCCTGGCGGACTTCCAGCCGGCCGACGACGCCACCCAGATCGCCCGGCTGCGGGCAGCGGGCGCGATCGTGATCGCCAAGACGAACCTGCACGAGTTCGCCTACGGCATCACCACCGTCAGCTCGCTCGGCGGCCAGACGACCAACCCCTACGACCAGACCCGCAACCCGGGCGGCTCGAGCGGAGGCACCGGATCCGGCGTCGGCGCGGCCTTCGCCGCGGGTGGCATGGGCACCGACACGTGCGGCTCGATCCGCTACCCCGCCACGCACCAGAACCTGGTCGGACTCCGCCCGACCCTCGGCCTGACCAGCCGCGACGGCATCGCCCCCATGTCGCAGACCCAGGACACCGGTGGGCCGATCGTCCGGTCGGTCCGCGACGCGGCCATCGTGCTCGACGCCACCGTCGGCTACGACCCGAAGGACCCGATCACCGCCGAGTCGAACGGCAAGACTCCGGCGTCGTACGTCGACTCGCTCGACGACGGGCTGAAGGGCAAGAAGATCGGCCTGCTGGTCAACTCCAACTACCTGGGCACCACCCAGGCCGAGCAGCCGGTCACCGAGCTCATGGACGACGCCGTGGGCCAGCTGGAGGATGCCGGCGCCGAGGTCGTCGAGGTCGCCCTGTCGCCGGAGCTCGTCGCCGACATCGCTGGCGCCAGCGTCCTGGCCCAGGAGTTCCGGCGCGACCTCAACAACTACCTGGCCCAGCCCGGGGCCACGTTCTCAGCCGAGGTGGCCGCGCTCACGGCGCCGGCGGACACGCTCACCCTGAGCGACATCATCGCCACGAACACCGCGGTTGTGCAGAACTTGCTCACCGGTGCGCAGGACCAGCCCGAGCTTCCCAACGCCGACTACGACGCACGCCTCGCGAAGCGCGCCTCCGCCCAGGCCAAGCTCACCGAGCTGATGGAGGTCAATGATCTCGACGCGCTCGGCTACCCCACGCTGAAGCAGACCGCGGCGCCCATCGGGCAGAGCCAGCCCGGCGGCAACTGCGGCATCTCGGCCGTGACCGGCTTCCCCGCCCTCACCGTCCCGGCCGGGTTCACCAGCACCGGCATGCCCATGGGCCTCGAGCTCCTCGGCACCCCGTTCAGCGAACAGACCCTCCTCGCCATCGGCGCCGGCTTCGAGAAGACGGGCGACCACCAGAAGCCCCCGGCCTCGGTTCCCGAGCTCGCGACCGACGCGATCCGGCCGGTCGGGCTGAGCGGCACCGCGACGACCGCCACGTACGGCCGGGCCACGACCGTGACCGCGACCGTGACCTCGGCCGTCCTCGCTAAGGGACGCCTCAGCGTGCTCGGCCGCAGCGGCGCCGTCCTCGGCAGCGCAGCGGTCGCGGCGAAGACGCCGTCGACCACCGTCCGGGTCCAGATCCCGGCCGGCCGGCTGCCGGCCGGTGCGACGACCCTGACCCTGTCGTTCGAGCCGACCGCCGGCACCGCAACCGGGGCCACGAAGGCGTCCGTGATCGCTCGGGTCGGACGCGCGACCGTCCCGCTGCGGGTCCAGAGCCGGTCCGGTCTCGCGGTCGGCGAGCGGGCCCGGGTGCGGATGCGCCTCGCCGCCGTGGCCGGCACCGCGCCGCGTGGCACCGTCGTCGTGCTGGTCGGTGGGCGCTCCGTGGGCCGGGCCCCGGTCCGCAAGGTCGGCCGGACCTGGGTCGCCCTCGTTCGGACCGGGAAGCTGACCCGATCCGGCGCCGTGCAGATCCGCTTCCGGCCCTCTGCCACGGCGCGCGGCAACCTCGCCGCCTCGACCTACCGCACCGGTCTGAAGGTCCGTCGCTGACTGCCGCTTGACCGGGTCGACCCGACGGCGCCCCGTCCCACTCCTTCGGGGCGGGGCGTCGCTCGTGGGTCCGTTTGGGCGCCGACTCCCAGCGGCCGACCTCGATCTGGCGTTTCGCCGACGGTGACCAATGCGAAGCAGCTCACGCTCCGCGGCGATCTACCTGCGCGCCGGTGGGATCGACCTCGGCGTGGCGCCCGCGACCTCGGATGCAGACCTCGTGAACCCCTCGGGCCTGCGAGGGTGCATGGGTGGCTGGCCCGGCGCCCTCCTCATCGCCAAGTCGGCCAAGCTGGCAGAGCGTGTCGAGCGGGTGGAGGCGAGGCCAGATCGTCTGGTCGACAAGGACGCTACGGACGTCGTGCGCCTGATGATGGCGACGCACTCGGTCTGAACCTGGCGCAGCGCAACCTCGAAGGGACTGGCGCGCGATGTCGACGATGGGGGTCCTGGCCTCCGACGAGGACTGGTGGCCACGATCGCGATATCGGAGCCATGGAGTCCGGTTGGCCGGGGCGCGCTCTACGCTACTGCCCGGTAGCGCCCATCCGGCGCCTCTCACTTCGTCGGACGGAAGTCACTCATCACCATGCGCAAGATCCTCGCCCCGATCCTCATCGGCCTCGGCGCCTTCCTGGTCGTCGCCGCCGTCGTAGCCCAGGTCTGGGCGCCGGGGCAGATCGAGCGAACCCCGCTCGACACCGACAACACGACGTACCTCTCGGGCAGTGCGCAGGTGGCCGGCGGTGACGACCTGAGCCTGCAGGAGTCGCCGGTGCAGGCGTTCAGTGTCAACCAGGTCGACGCCGACGCCTCGGACGACGACGTCGTCGCCTGGACCACCTCGCTGTGCGTGGTGCGCGACGAGGGTGACGTCGACGGCTGCGTCGACGCCGACGACCCGCAGGGCCGCCTGGTCAGCGCCGAGACGGAGGTCTTCGCGACCGACCGGACGACGGCGCTCACCGTCGACAACGGTGACTACGTGCCCGAGGGGACACCGCAGCAGGAGGGCCTGCAGAACAAGTGGCCCTTCGGCTCCGAGAAGAAGACCTACCCGGTCTGGGACGGGATGCTCGGCGCCGCGGTCGACGCGACGTACGAGGGCACCGAGGAGATCGATGGGCTCGAGACCTACCTCTACAAGGCCGACGCGAGTGCCGAGGGCATCGAGGTCATCGACGGGGTCACCGGCAGCTACCTGCAGACCACCGACTACTACATCGAGCCGCGGACCGGCGCGATCATCAAGCAGGTCGTGCACCAGGAGCGCGTGGCCGACGGCGTCGGCAAGATCCTCGACCTGGACCTCGCGTTCACCGACGACCAGGTCCAGACCAACGTCGACGACGCCAACGACAACATCTCCAGCCTGCGGCTCCTCGAGACCGTCGTCCCCGTCGTCGGGTACGTCGCCGGCGGCATCGTGCTCGTCGTCGGGCTGGGCCTCCTGCTCCTGCGCCGACGTACGCCGGACGCGGCGTAGTCCGGCGCGGAGGGTCATTTTCGGACCCCGGTACTTAAGCCCTCGGAAGACGAAAGCACAGTGTGCACTGGGATCTGGGCACTTCGGCCCTACCCGGCGGCTACGGTTCTCGCCATCTTGGGTACCGTGCCGAGCACTGCTGACGGATCGAGAGGGTTGCGACGAACATGGTCGATGTGAACACCGCGCTGGACGAGGCTGGGCTCACCAACCCTCGAGTGCGTGAGTACGTGGCTCACTGGGCAGCGATCACCCAGCCCGACCGGGTCGAGGTCGTAGGCGCTGCGGACGACGCCCGCCTGGTGCAGGAGGCGCTCGACGCAGGCGAGCTGCTGCCCGCCGGCGAGGGTCGGTACTACTCGCGCAGCTACTACAAGGACACCGCCCGCTCCGAGGAGCGCACGGTCGTGGCGACCAGCAACGAGTCCGACAAGGGCGCCTACAACAACTGGAAGCCCGCGGCCGAGATGACGGAGCTGCTCACCGAGCGGATGCGCGGCGCCTCGGCGGGCAAGACCATGTACGTCATCCCCTACCTGATGGCGCCGCCCGGATCGCCGCTGGAGCAGTACGCCGCAGGCGTCGAGCTCACCGACAGCCGCCCGGTCGTGCTGCACATGATGCGGATGTCGCGTGTCGGGTCGTCGTACGTCGACAACCTCGAGGACCCCGACAGCTTCGTACGCGCCGTCCACGTCACCGGCGACCTGGAGAACCTCGGCCAGGGCACCCCCGAGGACCAGCGCTACTTCGCGACGGTCGCCGACGAGCGGACGATCCTGCACTACGGCTCGTCGTACGGCGGCAACGCGCTGCTCGGCAAGATCGCCCACGGTCTGCGGCAGGCCTGCTACGACGGCCGCGCGTCGGGCGCGTTCCTCGCGGAGCAGTTCATGCTGCTCGGCATCACCGACAAGGAGACCGGGAAGCGCTGGCACATCTGTGGTGGCTTCCCGAGCGCGTCGGGCAAGACCAACCTCGCGATGACACTGGCGCCGGACGCGCTGGGCGACCGCTACCACGTCGAGTTCTACGGCGACGACATCGCGTGGCTGTGGGTCGGCGACGACGGTCGGGTCTACGGGATGAACCCGGAGAACGGCGTCTTCGGCGTCGCCAAGGACACCAACGAGAAGACCAACCCGACCGCGCTCGACTCGATCGGCGAGGGCTCCGGCGTCATCTTCACCAACGTGGCCTACAACCCCCAGACCCACGAGGTCTGGTGGGAGGGCATGACGAAGAACCCGCCCGAGGACGTCACCGGCTGGCAGGACTGGAAGGGCGAGCTGATCTCGGAGCGCGCGGCCGACGACACGTCGCCGTGGGCCCACCCCAACAGCCGCTTCACCACGACGCTGGCCAACGTGCCCAACGTCGCGGGCGACTTCGAGGCGCCCGCCGGCGTCCCGATCGACGCGATCATCTTCGGCGGCCGCACCAGTGACCGCGAGCCGCTGGTCCGCGCGATCACCGACCTGGCCGAGGGTGTGTACGACGGCCTGACCCTCGGCGCCGAGGCGACCTTCGCCGCCGAGGGTGTCGACGGCCAGCTGCGCTACGACCCGATGTCGATGCGCCCGTTCATGGCGTACGGCGAGGGCGACTACGCCGCGCACTGGCTGAAGATCATCGGCTCTGCCACCGACCGGCCGATCTTCGCGCACGTGAACTGGTTCCAGCGCGGCGAGGACGGCCACTTCCGCTGGCCCGGCTACCGCGACAACCTGCGCGCACTGCTCTGGCTGGCCCGCTTCAAGGACGGCGAGGTCACCGGTCGGCAGACGCCGGTCGGCGTGCTCCCGACCGTGGAGGAGCTCGAGCTCGACGGCGTCGACATCACTCCCGAGGACCTCGAGATCATCTTGACCATCGACAATGCGCGGTGGCGTCAGGAGATGGGCTTCCGCGAGGAGCACCTCAAGGCGTTCGAGCGGGTGCCCGAGGAGATCTGGGAGGCCCACCGCCGGGTCTCTGCCGCTCTCGACGCGGAGGCCTGAGCTCCGCCGTACCGTCGGCTGTAACGCGGTGTTGGGGGAACTGGGAACCCGTTAGAACGGGATCACGGACCCCACAACACCGCGTCACATGCGATCTCAGCGCCGCGGCCGAGCCGCCCCCCAGAGCCCCACGCCGATGCCGACGACGGCACCGCCGAGGCCGATCAGCTGCTGGGAGCGCGACATCTGGTGGTGGACGGCGAGCCCGCCCAGCAGGTCGGACGCGTCGGCTCCTCCGGAGGCGAGGAACCACCGGCGGGTGTCGCGTCCGCGTAGCGCGGTCGTGACGAGCGCGCCGCCGATGAGGGCGTCGCGGTAACCCATCGACCGCAGCAGCAGGCGGGTGGTGGGGACCGGGTCCTCCTTGTCGCCCCAGAAGCGGTTCGCCTTGACGGGCGAGATCAGGAACGAGACGCCCGAGGCGAGGCGGATGGAGCCGGCGAGGAGGGCTGCGCGGTCGACGTGTGCCATGGCCGGACCCTAGAGCCCGGGCGGGTCAGCCACAACGCCCCGAGCACCAGGACCGAGCCGGCGATGCCGTCGAGCCAGTAGTGGTTGGCGGTGCTGACCACGACGAAGAGCGTCGCGAGAGGGTGCAGCAGCCACAGCCAGCGCCAGTGGGTCCGGCACGCGGCGATCATCACGACCGCGATCAGCAGCGCCCAGCCGACGTGCAGGCTCGGCATCGCGGCGTACTCGTTCGACATGCTGCCCAGCACCGGCGCCTGGTAGATCGAGAGACCGCCGGCGTGGCCGGTGTCGACCATCCCGAGCGAGGTCAGCAGCCGGGGCGGCGTCACCGGCAGCAGCACGGTGAAGACCAGCGCGACGGTGGTGGCGCCGAGGAGGGCGCGCTTCGCCCAGTGGTAGGCCGGTCGCCGGTAGCGGTAGAGCCAGACCAGCACGGCGATCGTCAGGGGGAAGTGGACCGAGACGTAGTAGCGGTTGGCCAGCTCGACGATCCAGTCGTGGCTGAGCGCCCAGGTCTGGAGGGTGGCCTCGGCCGGGAGGCGCAGCCACCGCTCGGCGTCGAGCACGCCGTGGGCGTGGGCGTCGGCGCGGCCGAGCTCCTGGGTGGCGAGCACGCGGCCGAGGTTGTAGACGAGGAAGGCCGCCAGCAGCTGGGCGACCTCGCGGAGGACCTCCGGGATCGAGGTACGGCGGGACGCGGTCGGCGCGACCGTGCTCACCGCCATCGACTTCCTGCCCTTCTTCCAGATCTCTTACAACTGTAAATTAACGGGGTGCGAACGAGCCACTCCACACTGGGGTCAGACTCGTCACACGCCGTTGACTCATCGGACGTACTCATCGGGAGGAGGTGGACCGGCGGTGTCAGATACCCACGGCGACCCGCGCGTCGAGCGCAGCCGCGCCCAGCTGACCGACGCGCTCACCACCCTGCTGCGCACCCGTGAGCCCCGCGAGATCTCGGTATCCGCCCTCTGCACCGAGGCGGGCCTGAGCAGGCCGACGTTCTACCAGCACTTCGCGAACCTCGACGAGGTCGCCGTCGCCGGCATCGAGGGTCGCTTCCGGCACCTGCGCGCCGAGCTGCCGGAGGCCGACGGACCCGAGACGTCGTACCGCCTGCTGCTCGCCTGGCTCATCGAGCTCGACGGCGAGCGCGACGCCTGGCAGCGCACGATCGGCAGCGGTATGGCGTTCTCCGCCTCCCGCGACGCGGTCGAGGCCTGGCTGGTCCAGCAGCTCGCGCAGCACGCTCCGAGTGCGACGCCGCCGGTGCTGCGGTACGCCGCGGCTGGGTTCCTCGGGGCCGTCCGGAGCTGGCTGCTGCAGGACGCCGGCCCGGACCGGCCGAGCGCCGCGGAGCTGGCCGCGAGCCTGGTCGACGTGTCGGCCCGGGTGCTGGCACCCACGGTTGGAACGCGTTCTACGCTGAAGACATGAAGACACGACTGACATGCCCGTGCGGCGAAGTGGTCAAGGGCAAGGACGAGGACGAGCTCGTCGAGCTGACCCAGCAGCACCTCGCGGAGGTGCACCCGGAGATGAAGTACGGCCGCGACGAGATCCTCTTCATCGCGACCTGAGGCGACACTAGCTCTCCATGGCCTCCGGCAGGCTGACCGCCTCGTCGTCACCGAGCAGGAACGCATAGGTGAAGCCGGCGATCAGGCCACCGGCGACGGGCGCGAGGATGAACAGCCAGAGCTGTGCGATCGCATCGCTGCCGGCGAAGAGGCCGACGCCGATCGAGCGCGCCGGGTTCACCGAGGTGTTGGTGACCGGGATGCTGATCAAGTGGATCAGGGTCAACGACAGGCCGATCGCCAACGGGGCCAGGCCCTTGGGCGCGCGGGTGTCGGTCGCGCCGAGGATCACCCAGATGAAGATCGCGGTGAGCAGCACCTCGATCACCAGGCAGGCGAGCAGGTTGTAGTCCATCGGTGAGCGGTCGCCGTACCCGTTGGAGGCGAAGCCGCTGTCCTTCGCGGAGAAGCCGTCGCGACCGCTCGCGATGAGCAGCAGCACCGCGCCGGCGGCGATGCCGGCGACCAGCTGGGTGCCGATGTAGTACGGCGTCTCCTTCCAGGCGATCCGACCGCCGGCGGCCGCGCCGAGGGTGACCGCGGGGTTGAAGTGCCCGCCGGAGATGTGGCCGACGGCGTACGCCATCACGACGACGGTGAGTCCGAAGGCGAGGGCCACGCCGAGCCAGCCGACGCCGACGCCGGGTTCGCCGCTGGTGGCGAGGACGGCGGTGCCGCAACCGCCGAACACGAGGACGAAGGTGCCGAGGAACTCGGCCGCTAGCTTCTTGGTGGTGCTGGGTGTGGTTGCCAAGTGTTCCTCCAGGAGTCCGCGGCCCGGTCGGCCGAACCACTTCCGAGTATGGCGATGCGCGACGCCTGAGTGGGGGACCCTGAGGTCCTGCCTCGGGTGGACTTCTTCCGGGTGGTTGTCGGGGTGACCTGTCAGGTGGCCGGCGGCGGTGCCGTGCTCTCGCGGATGACGAGCTCGGCGGGGAGCAGTACGTCGTCGGGCGGCTGCTGCTCGCGCATCGTCGCCAGCAGCGTCGCGACGGCGAGCTGGCCCTTGCGGGCGACGTCTTGGCGGACGGTCGTCAGCGGCGGCCGGGTGACGACGGCGATCGAGCTGTCGTCGAAGCCGACCACCGAGACGTCGCCGGGCACCGACAGGCCGAGCGACTCGGCGGCGCGGATCACGCCGAGGGCGAAGGAGTCGGAGAAGCACACGACGGCCGTCGGTCGGTCGGGCCGGTCAAGCAGAGTGAGCGCGGCGTCCTCGGCGGCGGCCGCCGGGCGGTAGGGCGCCATGGCGACCACCGGCTCGATGCCAGCCGCGTCGAGGGCGTCGTGCCAACCGAGCATCCGTTGGTCGGCGGGGAAGCTGGGCGACGGACCGCCGGTGTTGCCGGCCAGGGTCAGGATCCCGATGCCGGTGTGGCCGAGGTCGACGAGGTGCTGGGCGGCGGAGCGGGCGCCGCCGCGGTCGTCGACGTTGACGCTGGCCACCCGTTCCCGCTTGTGCTGGTCGATCGCGACCTGGGGCAGCCCGCGTCGGTCCAGCCAGGCGAGGTCGACCGAGTCCGGCTCGCAGATGTAGAGCAGCGCGCCGTCCATCGCGACGTCGCGGGAGGGGACGTAGTCGTCCCGGCTCGGCGTCAGCAGGGTCAGGGCCAGGCCGTTGTCGGCCAGGGTGTCGGCGACAGCGGCGAAGAACTCGGCCGCGATCGCGTCCTCGAACGCGTCGCTGAGCCGGTCGTTGAGCACCATCCCGACGGCACCGGTGCGGCCGCGGGCAAGGGCCCGCGCGGCCGGGTCGGGGCCGACGTACCCCAGCTCGTCGGCCGCGGTCAGGATCCGCGCCCGCAGGTCGGCCGAGAGCTGGTCGGGGCGTGAGAACGCGTTGGACACCGTCATCCGGCTGACGCCGACGCGGTCCGCGATCGACTGGAGGGTCACCTTGGCCATGGGAGACCCAGTATCGCGGGTCTGCCCAACGGCCGGGGTGAGACTCACCCGTGCTGGACCGTACGGCGCGGCGTGGGCTCCACCCAGTGGGCGAGGCCGTGCAGTCGGGCGGCGACCCGGCTGCGGGCGGCGACGGTGGGACGGGTGCGGGTCGGACGGTCCGGGACCACGGGGGCGTCGGGTCGAGCGCTGCCGGCGGTGGCGCGGGCGGCGCGGACGGCGAGGTCGGCGGCGATGGGGTCGAACGTCATGGCTCCTCCTCGGGCTTTGGTGAATGACGCTGTACCGGGACAGTAACCCCGAGTGGCTTTACCGGTCAAGTGACCGGTAAAGAACCACGTCATCCCGCGGGCGCCACGCTCGGCACCTTGGTGACCTGGTCCCAGGTGAAGACGTAGCTGCCACCTCCCGCCGGCACGTCGAGCACCAGGTTGCCGCCGCCCGACGCCCCGCCGACGCCGTAGTTCTCCGTCCACGCGTCGTTGATCGCGACCTTCCATTCGTAGCTGCCGGCCGGCAGGGTGAAGGTGCCGTGCCACTGGCCGTCCGAGGTGTCGAAGGCCAGATGGGTGGCGGCGCACCCGGGCTGCCAGTCGTCCGGGCAGCCCAGCTCGGACTGGAGGCTGCCGGCGACGGTGACGCTGTTGCGCAGCGGGACCGGATCGGCGGTCGTCACCGTCACCGGGTCGCTGGTCACGGTGGGCAGCGACCCTTCGTGGAGCACCGCGCGATAGCTGACCGACGTACCGATCGCCAGGTCCGAGACGTCGTCGGTGAGCGTGTACGCCGGCGACGAGGTGTCCGTGCCGAGCGTGGTCCAGGCGCCGCTGCCGACCCGCCGCTGGAAGGTCACCGACTGCGCCGCGCGCTCCGGGTCCACGGCCGCCTCGAGCCTCACCGGGTCGATCGCGGTCACCGTCGGGCCGGCGGGTGAGGAGATGCGGATCGAGGGCGACGGCACCCGCGCCGAGCGCGCGGAGGTGCCGCGGGTGTGACCGGCATTGTCGAGGACGGCGGCCCGGTAGTCCACCGACGTGCCCGGTCGCAGCGTGCTGACGTCATCGAAGACCTGGTACGGCGCGGAGTCGTCCGTGCCGATGCTCCGCCAGGGACCGTGGCCGATCCGGCGCTGGAAGGTCACCTCGTAGAACGAGGAGCCTGCGACCGATGCGGCCACGTGCATCCGACCTCGCGACACGTCGCTCGGCTGCGGCGCGCGCAGGCTGATGCCGGGAGCCCGGTGTGAGCGCGGGATCGGGGCGTCCGAGCGATAGACGACCGTCGAGAGCCCGGGCACGTTCACGGAGAGCTCGCTGTGGCGGTCCGTCTTGAGATGTGCGGGACCGGTGCCGTAGACCCGCGAGAAGCTGCCCTTGCGGAGGTAGGTCGGTACCGCGCCGGAGGCAGCCTGCTCGCTGTTGCTGAGCACGACGACGTACTCGCGCTGGTGCCGCCGGTCGATCCGCGAGAAGGCGAAGAGGCCTGGGCCGTCGGAGGCGAGGCGGACCTGCTGGGCGCCGTTGCGCAGCGCCGGGTAGCGGTCGGTCACGGCAGCGAGGCTGCCGATCGCCTGGTAGAGCGGGTGGTCGGTCGCGAAGTTGTCGTCGGCGCCGGTGCGGTCGGTGCCGATCTGGGTGTCGTCCTGGTACTCGGGCACCTGGCTGGCAAACATCGTCTGTCGCGCGAGCTGGTCGCCACCGGTGCCGGTGAAGCCCTGCTCGTCGCCGTAGTAGACGACCGGGTTGCCGCGCGAGAGGTACATCAGCTCGTGACCGAGCCGGTCGCGCTTCAACAGCTCGGCGGCGTCGGCGGTCGGCGTCCCATCGGCAGTGCGGTTGTCAGCGGTGACGAAGTAGCCGAACCGCCCCATGTCGTGGTTGCCGAGGAAGGTCGGCAGTGAGTACGCGTTGGAGTCGGCGTCGGTGTACCAGTCGTCGTTGGCGAAGAAGTCCGAGAGTCGCTGGGTCGACAGGCTCTTGGAGGCGAAGCCACGGGCAGCGTCCTGGAACGGGAAGTCGAGGATCGCCTGCATCCCGTCGTGGGTCGTGTAGTGCGACGTGAAGCTCTTCGCGGCGGCGTCGCTGCCGTCGAGCGCCACCTCGCCGAACATGAAGAAGTCGGGCTTCCCGTGGCGGTCGGCGTAGTCGAGGATGCCGGGGCCGAACGCCTGCCAGAACTCGTCGTTGACGTGCTTCATCGTGTCGATCCGGAAGCCGTCGATGCCGAACTCGCCGATCCAGCTCCGGTAGATGTCGGTCATCCCGTCGACGACCTCGGGCCGCTCGGTGAAGAGATCGTCGAGGCCGAAGAAGTCGCCGTACTGGCTGTCCTCGCCGGTGAAGGTCGTGTTGCCGCGGTTGTGGTACATCGTCGGGTCGTTGAGCCAGGCGGGGACCTTGAGGTCCTCCTCGGCCGGGTCGAGCACCGGCGTGTAGGGGAAGGACGTGGCGGAGTCGAGCTCGGGGAATCGCGCGGTCCCGGCGTAGTCGCGGTCGTCGAAGACACGTCCGCTCGCGGTGCGGTAGGGCGACACGTCCTTCGAGACGTACGCCGTACGCGCGCCCTCCTCGTAGCCGATCACGTCGGCGGTGTGGTTGGTGATGATGTCGAAGAAGACCTTCATCCCCTTCGCGTGCGCCGCGTCGACGAGCTCCCCGAGCTCCGCGTTGGTGCCGAGGTGAGGGTCGACCTGGGTGAAGTCGGTGATCCAGTAGCCGTGGTAGCCGGCGGACGGGCCGTCCTCGAGCTGGACCGCCTTGTTCTTGAAGATCGGCGTCAGCCAGATCGCGTCGGTGCCCAGTCCCTGGATGTAGTCGAGCTCGGCCGTCAGCCCGGCCAGGTCGCCGCCGTTGTAGAAGCCCTTGCTGGTCGGGTCGAACCCGCTGACCAGCCGGTCGTCACCGAGCCCGCCCTCGTCGTTGGCCGGGTCGCCGTTCTGGAAGCGGTCGCCCATGACGAAGTAGAAGTCCTGATCGGTCAGCCCGGAGCGCAGGGCATGCCGGGCATAGTCACCGTCGGACTTCCCAGCATGGCGGTGCCGCGGCGGGTCTGCCGAGGCGGGCGCGAGCGGCGCCAGCGTGAGCACGAGGAGTACGGGCAGGGCACGCAGCAGCAGACGCATCTGGAACTCCCGAGTGAGCCAGGTCACATCGTTGTGACGAGACTTGCAACCTAGACGGGAGCGCCGACAACCGACAAGCGTCCCGCGTCACCGCGGTCGAGGGAGCGTCCGATCACGAGTCGCTGGATCTGGTTGGTGCCCTCGAAGATCTGCATCACCTTGGCCTCGCGCATGTAGCGCTCGACGGGGAAGTCGCGGGTGTAGCCGTAGCCGCCGAGCACCTGTACGGCGTCGGTGGTCACCTTCATCGCGTTGTCGGTGGCGACCAGCTTGGCGACCGACGCCTCCCGGCCGTACGGGAGTCCCTGGTCCTTGAGCCGTGCGGCGTGCAGCATCGTCGCCCGGGCGCTCTCGATCGCCGCCTCCATGTCGGCGAGCACGAAGCTCAGCCCCTGGTGGTCGATGATCCGCTCGCCGAAGGTCTCGCGGCTCTTCGCGTAGGCAACGGCGTGGTCCAGCGCCCCCTGGGCCAGCCCGGTCGCGACCGCGGCGATGCCGAGCCGACCGGCGTCCAGGCCGGCCAGCGCGATCTTCAGTCCCTGGCCTTCAGCCCCGAGACGGCGCTCCACCGGGATCCGCACGCCGTCGAAGCGCATCGTCGCGGTCACCGACCCGGTCAGCCCCATCTTCTGCTCGGGCGGATCGGCGATCAGGCCGTCGGCGTCG
>NZ_BAABKN010000017.1:0-1254 GCF_039543845.1 Nocardioides endophyticus
CGGGTCGAGGCCATCCAGGGCGACACCACCGGTGCCGTCGAGGCGATCGGCGAGATCTCTACGATCATCGGCTCGATCAACGACTACCAGCTCACCATCGCCTCGGCGGTCGAGGAGCAGACCGCGACCACCAACGAGATGTCGCGCAACGTCGCCGAGGCCTCGACCGGGTCCGGCGAGATCGCGACCAACATCTCCGGTGTCTCGGCGGCTGCACAGTCGACGACCCAGGCGCTGTCGCAGTCCCGCTCTGCCATCGACGAGCTCGCCGGGATGTCCGCCGAGCTCCGCACCCAGATCTCCCGCTTCCGGCGGGCCTAGTACAGCACGGAGAGCTCCCGGCCCGCCGGCTGGGCACTCCTCGTGCCTTCCGACAACATCGAGCAAAGGCAACTCCATGAACCGCCTCCGCAACTGGTCCGTCGCGCAGCGACTCACGGCCGTCGCTGTCATCAGCGGCCTCACCATGACGATCCTGGGCGCTGTCGCGATCTCGGGCATCAACGACCTGCGCTCCTCCTCCGAGGAGCAGACCGAGATGGGGACGGTGGCCGGCTCGGTCCAGTCTCTCAACGTGGTCGCGCAGTCGCTGGCCTCGGACGCCTACCTCGCCGCCGGGCTCGACAACCCGTCCGGGGTGCCGGACCAGCTCCAGGCCCACCTGGGCGAGCTGCAGGAGATCATGGCGAGCCTCGAGGGCGTCGACCTCACGAACAGCAAGCTGCAGCTGACCGAGGAGGACTCGGCGGCGTTCGACAAGGCGTTCCAGGACTACGTCACCACGGTCTCGGCGTTCATCCAGGACGCGCTGGCCGACCAGGGGGCGGCCCGCCGCCAGCTCGACGAGATCCAGAAGGCGAGCAACGCGCTCAACAAGACCATCGATGGTGCGGTCGACAGTGTCACCGCGGCGATCGCCGCCTACAGCGTCGACCAGGACGGCGTGCGCAACCGCGTGCTCTGGACGACGGTGATCGCCGGCCTCGTCGGCCTGGTCCTGATGGTCACGCTGATCGCGCTGATCTCCCGCTCGATCGTGCGGCCGCTGCGGCGCAGCGTCCGCGTGCTGACCGCTTTCGCCGGTGGCGACCTGTCGAAGCGCGCCGAGGAGACTTCGGCCGCCGAGCTCGGTGAGCTCGAGCGGGCCCTGAATCAGTCGATCGACTCGGTGTCGGGCATCGTCACCGCGGTCCAGGGCTCGGCGGACGCGGTTGCGGCTGCCTCGGAGGAGCTGTCGGCGTCGTCGCAGCAGAT
>NZ_BAABKN010000018.1:0-547 GCF_039543845.1 Nocardioides endophyticus
TCGTGAACTCGCCGACGCCGATGCCGCCTCCGCTGGACTGGGCTGAGTCGGTCGCCAGGATCCTGCCCGTGGGCCCGAGCACGCGGACTCCGATCGTGCCCTCGAATCCGGCGCCGATGCCCGAAACGACGAACCGATCGCTCACTAGGTCGTTCCGGGCCGGCTGCCGCACACGCACATCCGTCACCAGCGCCATGACCCACCTCCTTCGGATGCGGCCCCGGCGGTCACCGTTGCCGGTAGCCCATAGTGCTCTCGACAATCGGCCGCTGTCGACGGCAGTTTCGGCGGTCCGAGGCGCGAGGATGCAGCGGGAGCGGGGCGCGGCGCGGGACACTCCGTCATATAGGCGGTGGAATGACACACATGGCTGCGGCGAAGCAGACCGGATGCCGTGATAGCGGTCCACCACCAACTCGTCGCCCGCTATCGACCTCGCAGGCAGACAGATAATCGTGGGGCAGGGCTCGACCAGGGCTAGTCGCGAACTAGAGCGTGTCTCCCATATCTTGAGTGAGGCGCGCTGCAGTCTGAGTTCGTGATGAAG